>JAZKGO010000139.1:7770-37329 GCA_040385875.1 Bacteroidota bacterium | reverse complement strand
AACTTGTAAGAACAATATTTTTGAAGCCCATTGCCTCCCTGTTTTAAAATCACGACTTCAATATTCTCCTCGATAAGTTGAGTTTCATAAAATGCTTTCATGATCTTAGGAGAAGACTTACTAATCATTTTTTTGAATGAAAGTAGGCCAGGCCTTGCATGATTTTGATAATTGGTATTAAAGGAAACATCAAAAATTTCAATGAAGTTACTATAGCCTTGATAGAGAGCCTCTCCTGGAATCGTAGCTCCAAGGTTAATTAACTGAATCTGACTCCAAGCTTGGCCATTTGCAATAAGCAGGAAAACAATAATTATGAACTTTTTCATTTCGATTAATTGAATTTAGGAAAATTTTTTCTATTTAAAAGTTTTAATTTGAACTGAACAAAAATTTTAAAAAACATCATTACAGGTAACATTCGCAGAAAAATCGTAGCAGTAGGTGAGCAGATCAAGGCTACCCATGGCTGTTTGAAAGATAGTGGCTCTCAGAATTTTATCATAAGTGAAAGTAACACTGGCTGTTGGAATTTGATTTTCATTGGATTCAATTAGTATAGAACTGATAATTACGTCAGACAATTTATAACGTTCAACTTCTCTTTGAGGGCTAGCTACAACATCTTTATAAATATTCAAATAGGGGATAATTGTATGGTTAAAAAATAGATCGTAGATTTTTGGAGTTGCTTTATCTATTCTGAATTTAACAGTAATTTGCTTAATTGTACCGGGACGGCCAAAAAAAATAGTATTACTGCCATAACTGGTGGTACTTCCTTCAGCAAATGAAAATTTATTTAATAGAATATTATTCGCTTTGGGGCCGTTGAGTGTTTTTGCATTTCGTGCAGGTGTTACGTATTCGCCATCTACATTAGGTATATCCAAATAGGTTTTAAAGGTTTGTCCATATGAAAAGTAGGAAGCCAATAGCAAGAAAGAAATAGCTGTTTTTTTGAAATTTTTCTTTTTCATTTTATTGAATTTTATTTTTCTTTTTTGAAATTGATTTTTCTTCCCCCCATCCAAAAGCCTCTGGATGAAGGTAAGAGCCTTTCTCATCACTTGATTTTTCCACTTCCACTTTTACCCTATTTTTATTCGCAAAAGCGTCTTTTCTAATACCGGTTACCATCCAACTTACTTCCACATTCGGTATGTTTGTTTTAATAATGAATTGATTGTTTTTAACTTTTTCAGCAATAATTGCTTGGGCAAAGGTACCTATTACGGTTAACTGATAACGGAAATCAGAATTTAAACCTTCGAAATAAGAAGGTAAAACTACTTTTGCAATTCCCTCTTTATTGGTGATAATATTACCATTATAGATATTCATCATATCGGGGCTCTCTATAAAACTATGATAGAGGTATTTGTTTTCGGGATCCATTGGATGGTCAATTTTGAAAGTTCCACTGCCTTTAGATAAAGTCCCCGATACACTCAAATTTCCTCCAATGGTTGTCGTTCCTCCAATATCAGTGGCCCCTTCCACAATTAAATTGTTATCCAAATTTGTATTTCCAGTTATATTTGCTGTGCCAATCACTTTTAATGCATTTCCTCCAGGTGTATTGAGGGCATCTATTAATAAGCCATTTGTAAATTTATTGTCGGCTATACTTAGTTGGGCAGTATTATTATTGGTGCCAATGCTTACCGCTCCATTGCCGGCAATCCTCATCAATTCGTTTGAATTGTTGGCATCCACACCTGCATAAAACACATGATGGCTAGCAGTGCTATTTATTTGGTATCTAAATAGACCGTTATTTGCTCCTAAGCCAATAAATTGGTGATCGTTATTACCTTCATCAAAAAATACGGCTTTTCTGTTCTGCAATGAATTTGAAAATTGCAACGGAGCATTGGGTGTTTCGGTATGGATACCAATATTGCCATTTATTCCTATTGTCATATAAGGATTACTATCATTAGTATAAAAATGCAGAGGATGGGTTGATTTTGTGCCCAACCAGCCAGCCTCCCCATTGGGAGTTGAGCCTATATAACTTCCAAGGGTTACTTCGCCATTTGAATGCATTATTCCATAGGATGCACCTCGTACATCTAGTGGGTATAAGGGTGTATCGACGCCAATTCCTAATTTATTGGTAATCGATAATTTATCGATTACAATCGCTTGCGCTGAAATTTGATAAATAACTCCGAAAAAAATGCCGAAGTTTATAAAATTATATAGTTTTTTCATGGTTTTGAAAGTTAGATTTTTTATTCAGAAAATTGGCATAATTGATTGATTAGATGAACTTTATAATAATTGTTAATTTACGCAAATCATTTCTTTTATTGCAAGTTCATCTTATAATATTTACTCTTTCAATATTATTAAAAGCTTACCATCCAATTACTGAATTAGTGTTCCGCCAATTTCATTTGTATTTTCATTACATTTTTAGAATCTGAAACTCCAAAAGCATCAGGGTGAAGGTAGGTGCCTTTTTCAATCATTTTTTTATTTTCTGAAACAGGAATTCTATTTTTATTGGCATAGGCATCTTGGCGAATCCCCGTTACCTGCCAGCTTACTTTTATATTGGGTTTATCGGTTTTGATTACAAATTGATTTCCCTTCACTTCCTCCATAATAATAGCCTGTGCAAAGGTGCCAATTACTGTCAATTGATACCTAAAGTCTTTATTTAATGCCTCAAAGTAATCTGGTAAAATTACTGTAGCTAATCCAGAACCATCAGTTTGGATATTACCATTGTACACATTCATCATATCGGGGCTCTCCACAAAGCTATGGTACAGGTATTTGTTTTCAGGATCTAGTGGATGGTCAATCTTAAATGACCCACCTCCTTTTGATAAATTACCACTAATAGCTGTTGTACCTGAAACATAAAGGGCTTGCCCACCTACAGTAGTTGGAGCATCAATGAAAACGCCGAATTGCTGATTGCTTTTGATGTGTAATTTGGCATTTGAAACAGGAATAATTCCTATACCGACATTACCACCGTTGCTGTTTTCTGTATTAGTTAATCGAGTATCCCCATTCACATCTAAATGATAAGCTGGATCAATACCCGTACCTATAAAGCCGCTTACAGATAATTTGTCCCAAATTCTTAAACCGGCTGTGCCTCCCATATCAAACGTTGTCCAGTTGGCATTGGCGACGTTGTCTAACATTCCCGGGAATATCCCAAATTGTGTGGTGCCGCTTTTAACTGCAAATTTTTCTCCTATGGCGAATGTTGAAGTTCCAATCCCTACATTGCCATTTCCTTTTATTCTCATTGTTTCTGTCATTGCTGCACTTGTGCCATGGCCAAATGCAATATCTGCTCCTGCAGCATCGGTATGAATTTGCAATAGTGAGCCTTGAATGCCAAAGCCAAAATGATTGCCACTGCTTCCCCAAAGTGCAATTTTGTCACCAAGGGCATTCGTAAAACTTAAGGGGAATCCTGGAAAAACTGTTCCAATTCCTACTTTCCCGCTTCCTACATCGGCAAGAATTACATCAGAGGTTGGTTTTCCGCCTCTGATATAGGTGTTTTCCGAAACATCTGCATTGAAGAATGAGTGAAAGTTTGTTCCTCTAAATAATGCCGTGCCTGTATTTTCAAGTCCACGAGCTACATCTAAAGTAGCAGTAGGGCTGGAAATCCCAATTCCTACATTTCCAGCTTTTGATACTATTAAGCGGGGAGAATCATTTTGCTCTATTGTAAACCCTTCAGTGCCATTCATTCCAATGTCATAAGATGTTGATGTGGCTTCATTTGAAAATCTAGCTTGGGGGCCAAGTGAATTTTTACCAACAAGATTAGATCCAATTATGGTATTATAAGTAATACTTGATGGCCAATTTGGAATATAAAACCTTACATTGTCAGATTTCACATCGAATTTAACAAATGATGCATCAGAATTTACAGTACCAATACCCACATTGCCGCCTAAATATGAAATAGAGCTGCCATTTACATTCCATTGATTACCAAAAAGAGCCTGTTGCCACGCAATCCCATCATAATAGTTGAATTTTTTGGCGGTTGTATTGTAAAAAAGCAAACCGTCAGTAGGCGAGAGTATGGATGCTGGGTCGGCAATTCTGGGTAGCATTATCCCTTTATTGCTACTCTTCACATCGAGCATGGCATTAGTGGAAGGTGCTGAACCGTCTGCATTGACACCAATTTGTGCAATGGAGTTTTTTTGTAAAAGAACAAGAAGAGTGATAAGAAAGTACTTAAATAGTAAATTTTTGTTCATTTTTTTAGTGTTAGATTGAGTTGTCAATGAAATTTATATAAATGTTTGATTTAGAAACCTTTATCAAATTACAAAATATATTATGATTAATGAGGCGCCCTATATGAAGTTTTATTGAGTGGTATAATTAATACTGTACATTCTACCAAAAGATAGTTATATAATAAAATCTTACTTACTTTATCGAATAAATCTCAAAAAATCTTTAAAAGTTATCATTTAAATGGAAAAACTGCTAAATGCTATCCTATTAATATTAGGCTCAAGCATATTTTTCACCAATTGCGCACAAAACACTTCTGAGAAACCAACAAATATTAAGTTTAAAAAATATACTTTAACTAAAGATTTCATTTCTGAAGGGGTAGCCGTTGGTGATATCAATAAAGATGGCAGAACAGATATTATAGCAGGTTCATTTTGGTTTGAGGCTCCTAATTGGACCAAACATCAATACTCAAAGACTGTTTTTTATGGAGCGGGAATGAAGGAAAAGGAAAAAATTGCAGTGGATGAAGGCTATTGCAATTCATTTCTCAATTTTACTATGGACGTAAATAGAGATGGCTGGATGGATATTATTAGAGTTGGATTGCCAGGGGAAGAATCGGAATGGTATGAAAACAATCAAAACAAGACCAGCTTCTGGAAAGCGCATAAAGTTCATCCGTCCATCGGCAATGAATCACCAGCTTTTGTAGATGTTGATGGAGATCGTCGCAACGATCTAATTTTTGCAGATTCTAAATCTAAAAAAGTAGTTTGGCTTTCGGCACCGACCTCAAAAAAAGACACCCTCTGGCATACCTATGTAATCAGTAATGATAGCTTACAATCCACCCATCGCTATACACATGGATTGGGTTTTGGAGATGTTAATTTGGATGGTAAAAAGGACGTAATCGTGCGTGAAGGTTGGTGGGAAAGCCCTAAAGACCCTAAAACACCTAATTGGAAATTCCATAAAACTGATATTGGTGAGGAGGCTTCCCAAATGTATGCAATGGATTTGGATGGTGATGGAGATCAAGACATAATTAGTGCCTCTGCACATAAATATGGGATGTGGTGGCACGAGGCCTCCCTCTCCTCTGGAGAGGGTCGGGGTGAGGTCAAGTTTAAACACCACGAATTCTCAAAAGTATTTTCTCAAACACATAATTTAAGTTTGGTGGATGTAAATGACGATGGTAATCTTGACTTGGTGACTGGCAAAAGATTTTTTGCTCATAACGGAAAGGACCCTGGAGCATTTGAAGCAAAAGTATTGTATTGGTTTGAATATGAGCCAGGTAGCACTCCTAAGTGGCATCCGCATTTAATTGATTCAGACTCAGGCGCCGGTTTACAAAATGTGGTATTAGATATGAATAAAGATAAACGTAAGGATATTGTAGTGGCCAATAAAAACGGGGTGTATTATTTTGAACAAATTAAAAATTAGTGGTTTTCAAGACTTAAATAAAACAAAAAAATGAAAAATTTTAGAATAATTAGTATTTCATTATTAGCATTGACTGTCATCTCTACAGCGAGTTGCCAAAAACAGGGTTCAAAGAAATCCGAAAAAGGATTTAAACAGATTTTTGATGGGAAAACCTTAAACGGTTGGGAGGGCGATCCAGTCTATTGGAAAGTTGAAAACGGTAGTTTGGTCGGTGAAATTACCCCAGAAACTATTTTGAAAAGGAATACATTTATCATTTGGCGTGGCGGCGCTCCCAAAAACTTTGAGTTAGTTGCCGACGTAAAAATAACAAAAACTGGTAATTCAGGTATTAATTACCGAAGTGAGGAACTGTTACCAGACCTACCTTTTGCCATGAAAGGCTACCAAGCAGATATTGATGGAGCCAATCGATACACAGGTCAAAACTATGAAGAAAGAGGTCGAACCACCTTGGCGTACCGTGGTCAAATCACCAAAATTAAAGAACAAACCGACCCAACTTTGAAAACCGACCTGAAACGTTTTCAAAAAAGAAATGCTTGGCAAGCCGTAGATACCTTGGGCGTTTTGGGTAATTTGGACAGCCTTAAATCTAAAATCAAATCTGAGGATTGGAATACAGTAAAAATTGTGGCCAAAGGCAATCGTTTACAACATTTTGTGAATGATGTTTTAATGGCTGATGTAACAGATGCCGACCTAATCAACGGGAAATCAGAAGGCCTGATTGGTGTGCAAGTGCATGTGGGCCCACCAATGAAAGTGGAATATCGAAATATTCGGATTAAGGAATTGAAATAGATAAGGGGCATCAAAGCATAATAGAGGCGACAAGTATAGTAGCAGTGGGTTTTAACCCATTGAAATAAATACAATGAACAATTACAAAAATAAAATAGGCAATCACCATCAATTAGGCGGTATCGAAACCTCCATTTTGGATAATGGCTTGGGCAAAGGTTCTAGAATAGCCTGGATCAATACTGGTGCTGGATTGAGATACAAAGTGCTGATTGATAGGGCAATGGATATTGGTGATGCCTTTTATAATGAGCATAGTTTGGCTTGGATAAGTGCCTTAGGCGTAACGCCACCGCAAACTTTTTCTGGAAAAGGACTTGATTGGCTGCGAACTTTTGGTGGAGGATTATTAACCACATGTGGGCTTGACCATGTTGGTGGCCCAGAAACAGACGACTTTGGCGAAAGAGGAATCCATGGATTAATTAGCAATATTCCAGCTGAAATTGTGTCGATAATTCAACCAGATTTGCCTTCAGGAAATTTGGAAATGAGTATTACAGGGATTATGAGACAAGTGAAAATTTTCGGACCTTGTTACCAATTAAAGAGGACTATTTCTGGTAAGTTGGGAGAGCCTTTTTTGCAGATACATGATGAGGTAATGAATGTTGGCAATATTGATGCACCGCATATGCTTTTGTATCATTTCAACTTCGGTTGGCCGCTGGCTGATGAAGGTTCAGAAATATTTTGGAAAGGAAAAATAACCAAAACAAGGGGAAATGTCAGTACAAAACTCTTTGAAAAAAATGATGGAAAAATATTGCCCAATTATCTTCCAGAGCATGCAGGAGTAGGAGAGGAGGTCGCTTTTATTGAGGTTGAAGGCGATAAAATTGGGAAAATTGAAGCGGGCATTTTTAACCATAATTTGAATTTTGGTGTGAAAATGCATTTCCAAAAAGATCAATTGCCCTGGCTCACCAATTGGCAGCATTTGGCTGATAATGAATACGTTACAGGTATAGAGCCCGGCACAAATCCACCAATTGGTCAAGTGGTTGCCAGAGAAGAAGGGACACTAATTTTTCTAAAGCCAGGCGAGAAAAAAGTATACGATTTGAAACTTGATATAATTACAGAAAATATTTAAATTACAACAACAAGCCATGAAAGGACGAAGTATACCAGCAATGGGTGCAGCCCATTTCATTGCATTTTACCGAATAATAACAATTCAAAACCCAATAAAAAACCAAAATGAGTATAGCCTCAAAAGCCCTAGAACAAGGCAAAGGAATTTTAAGATTAGCCCCAACGTGGGTACCACGATCGTTTTGTGTACCCGGCCGTAGAATTAAATTGCACCCCGACGATTATTATATTCTCGGTGGTGAACGTGGCGGTATCGACGAGCGTTGGCTTTCAAGCACAACACCAGCCAAAAATGGCCCATTGACAGGTGAAAATGAAGGACTAAGTCAAATAGTTTTTGAAGAAAACGGTCAAACCCATCAAGTAGTTTTAAAAGATGCCATTGACGAGCTAAAAGGAGAAATCATTGGCGACCGCCTTTGGAATGAGTATAAAAGCTGGCCAATGTACTCCAAATTTTTCGATAATATGGGGCCATTGCCTCACCATATCCATCACAACGACGAAAAGGCAGCATTGGTTGGGCAAAATGGTAAGCCTGAAGCCTATTATTTCCCCCCACAATTGAACAATCATGGGGGAGATTTTCCTTATACATTTTTTGGGATTACCCCTGGCACAACCAAAGAGCAAATCAAAGAATGTTTGATGAATTTCAGCAAGGGCGATAATAAAATCACCAATTTTTCTGCTGCTCAGCGACTTGAGCCTGGAACTGGTTGGGATGTGCCACCTGGAATGCTTCATGCGCCAGGTAGCCTTTGTACTTACGAGCCTCAAAAAGCATCCGACATTTTTGCCATGTACCAAAGCCTTGTAAACGAGGCAATTGTGCCAGAGGAATTACTCTGGAACGGCACTCCAAAAGATAAAATAGGGGATTATGACGAACTAGTTTCAGTAATTGACTGGGAGCTAAATACTGATCCACTTTTTGTGCAGAAGTATTTTATGCTACCGAAACCCGTAAAACCTTTGGCCGAAATGGAAGCTGAAGGTTATGTGGATAAATGGATTTGCTATAAAAATGAAGCTTATTCTGCAAAAGAATTGACCATTTTGCCAGGTGCAACAGTCACAATTACGGATGCTGCCGCTTATGGCCTAATAGTGTTACAGGGCCACGGCAAAATGGGGGTTTGGGATATTGAAACTCCTTCACTCATCCGCTACGGGCAGCTCACACATGATGAATTTTTCGTAACCGAAGCCGCTGCCCAAGCTGGTGTAGTGATATCAAATCCATCAAAATGCGACCCAATTGTAATGCTTAAGCATTTTGGGCCTGGAAATAGTGATCTAGTTATTGGTTGATTGGTTATTAGTTTTGCTAACCAATTATCTAATAACGATTTCCCCAATAACCATTACCAATAACAAATAACAAATTTCCCAATAACTATTAACCAAATATGAACAATTTTCCAAAACTACACAACGCCACTTGGCCAGGAATCGTTGGCAAAGGGCCTGATTCAGAGCCAGTTATTTCGTTTGACGAAATGATTAATTTCACCGCCAATGCCGAAGTGGATGGCGTAAAATTTGATGGACTTGACCTTGGTCTTTTCGGTCCTCATATCGATTTAGATGGAGACGATGATAAAATTAAGCGTTTAGCCGAGAGAGTACAAAAATTGAACCTTGAAATCGGTTCATTAGTGGCACCGATTTGGGGTGGCCCAGCCATGGGTTCTGCTGCTGAGCGGAAAGCTTTTGTTGAAGAAGTACGTAAATCATGTGCCTTTGGGCAACGATTGCGTGAATTAGGTGTTCGTCCGCACGGAATTGTACGAATAGATTCCGCCTCAAGTGTAGAAAATTGGGCGAAAGATCCAGTTGCCAATACTAAATTAATTGCCCAAACTTTCCGTGAGGCATGTGATGTAGCCGCTGATTTTGGCGAAAAGTTAGCAGCCGAGGGCGAAATTTGTTGGGGTGGGATGCATAGTTGGCGAGCGATGTTAGACACACTAGAAATGGTAGATAGACCCAATATTGGATTCCAAGCCGATATGTCGCATACTTTTTTATACATGATGGGTTACAATTCACCTGAAAACAGAATTTTGCCTGAAGGAGTAGACTTGGCTGATCGTGAGGCAGTTACAGCGGGTTTGAAAACATTAACTGCCGCTCTAAGGCCTTGGACTTTGGACTTCCACGTGGCACAAAACGATGGTACGGTGCATGGCACAGGCTCACATGACAAAACTGGCCGACATTGCCAAGCCACTGATCCAAATGGTAAGTTAGACATTCCTGTTGACGCTGGACATTGGTTACGTGACGAGAACGGAAACCTCACCAAAGCTTTCAAACATATTTGTTGGGATGGCTGCATGTTCCCCAATGAAGTGATGTTGAAACAACAGACTTGGAATGACATTTTAGCCAAAATGATTCAGGTGAGGAATATGCATGGTTGGGTTGAGTAGCCCCCTAACCACCCACAGGTGCAAGTCTATGACTTGTACCTAAAATGTATAAAGTTTGCAACTTTTATACGAACAGTTAAATGAGTTTTAAACTGAAATTATAAATAATCCAAGTCGCAGACTTGAATCAGAAGTGGCAGCCCTAAATTCTTCCCTAGGGAAGGTGGCAACCTGACGAAGTCGGTTGACGGAAGGGGTATATTTATTTTTAGGAGACAATCAAATTGGCCAAAAACTAGCATGATACCTGCTTTCGGCTATACTTCTCGTGCCGGCTAACGCCTCAATCAGGCCTAAACAAATAATTAATCGGCTCGAAATTGCTTTTTTTCTTTCGGCCTTAAATGCATAACCGCCAGCGTTTGTGTTCTCACAAAACCATAAGCCGAAAGAGTGAAAGAATAATAAATGTTTTTGAGGTCACAAACATTGGAGCAAAGCCATTCGAAAATTGGAAATTCCTTTGTTTGTAAATATATCAATTTATCATACTTTTTAAAAGTTATATATGAAGTACACTATATTTTTATTATTGATTTTAACTTCAGCTACATCCTTTTCACAAAAGAATTATGTTGAGGGTTTCATAATACTTAAGAATCAAAAGGACACACTTAAAGGTAAAATTGATGACCAAAACTGGTCTATAAATCCAACAAAAGTAAATTTTATTAATATTGAAAATACATTATTGACCTATGAAATTGGCTCATTAAAATCGTTTGGGGTCAAAAATCAAGAAAGTTACATTATAGATAAAGTCGATTTAGATGTTACTCCTGTTCAAAGTAGTGAGCTATTAAGAGAAAATAGATTAATTATTAAAAAAGATACTCTTTTAGCCTTGTTAGTTTATCTGCAATCTGAGAATAGTCTTTTATACTTTAAGGACAAACAGAGCAAAGAACATTTTTTTTATAAAAATGACATACAAATCAGCGAATTGATAAATCAGAAATTTCTATTGAAAAGAGGTGATAAATTTTTTGAGTATAATAATAAAGTCTATCAAAAACAGCTTGACTCACTTTTTACAACATGTACCAAAACAATTCAAACAAATTCGATAACTTATGATAAAAACTCAATAGTAGATAAATTTATTGAATATAATGATTGTATAGGATGCAATTATTCTTGTTATTTTAAGAAAAAAGATGATAATAACATCCTTACAATTGGCTTTACAACTGGTATCAATTTTGAAGGTAAAACCTTATTTCATAAAGATTATTTTGAAAACGTTGATTTAAAAAACAAGTATGCCTCACCTTCATTTTTAGTGGGAATAAATGCCTCAATTGCATTGAAAAGAAATTTGAATAGAAATTCTATTCTTTTCGAAACTTATTATTTCAATGATAATGTACAAAATCAATTTAAAGATTACAATGCAAGTTTCTCATACTTAAATTTTACAACATTGATTAGACGACAATTTGGGTCTTATAAATCATTTTATCCATTTTTTGGTGCTGGAGCAAACATAAAGTTTTTATTATCTTCACAAAAAGCTTTATTTGAAGTTGACAAAATTTCACCACATTTAGTATTAGAGTTAGGGGCAAAAAGAGGAAATATTTTAATATCAACAAGGCTAAAATCGGGCCCAGCTGGTAAAAATGACATTATTTATGAATATAGAAAAGCTGCAGAAGTTATTGATGAAATCAAATACAATAAAGTAACGTTTCAGTTTAGCCTTACATATGTGTTTTACAATAGGAATAAAAGTTTTTGAAAATATTTTTGGGGTTAAATTGGTTAAAAGAGTTGTATAAAATGGGATAATCCCCCTTTGTTAGTGGCATGTTTTTATCCTCATCAGAGGCAAGCGGCTCACTTGATGCCATTTCAGCAACAACAGATTGTAAAATATAAAAGTTATATGCAAAAAAATATAATCGGAGTAAAAAGCAACAAGCGAGACACTTGCGCTAGAATCTATGTTTTTATAAGCCAAATAAAATCAACCAACGATTAGCATGGATTTATTTGAAATTAGGACCTGCATATAGAGACAACAATTTTGATTTTTAATACAAACCGTAAAAATCTATTTATACAAGCGAATAAGAATTATATAATACCATAACACATTCTATGATTGAAGAAAAAGAACAATTAAGCTTACCATTCCGCTTTGGATCTGAAGTATATACTTGGTATATGGCTGGAAATGGCGAAACACATAAAGGCCGTTTAGGGCATATGATAGAGATTATTGCTAAAGCAGGTTTTAATGGTGTACAACCCATATTTACTTGGATGGGCAATTTTACTGAACCTAGTCTTTTAGCAGATAAACTTAAGGAACAGGGAATTGAATTGGCTGCTTTGGCACTGGCCTTGGAGTGGAATGGAAAAACTGAAACAGAAGAAGAACGTAAAATTGCCGATAATGCAATAGCATTGTTGGAGCATTTCCCTAACGCAGTTCTAAATACAGTTCAAATACCCACTGGGCGGCATGATTTACTAAATAGGCAAAAGTCATTGGTAAATATTGTAAACGCAGTATCGCAAAGGGCTCAAGATATGGGCATTGCCTGTAGCTATCACCCCAATTCGCCACATAGCTCAATTATTCGCACTGCTGAAGATTACAAAATTGTGTTAGAAAACTTGAATGAAAAACTTACTGGCTGGACGCCCGATGTTGGCCATATCATTAATGGAGGCATGGATCCGCTGGCTAAAATGAAAGAATACAAACATTTAATAAATCACGTACATTATAAAGATTGGAATGGCACTCCAGAATGGACAATAATGGGCAATGGTAAGGTAGAATTATTGGCAATTACGCAATGGCTTAAAGACATCAATTATAAAGGATGGATTATTTGCGAAGATGAAGGCCCAGAGGCATTAGAAGACCCTGATTTTGTGACACTGCATGATGGTAATTGGATAAAAAATGACTTAATTCCTCTTTTGAAATAAAATGCCGATAATTACTACCAACGGAATTAATATGTACTATGAGGAGCGGGGTAATAGTGCTGCCGAGCCTTTGTTATTAATCATGGGTATTACTGCCCCTGGCTCAGTTTGGGAACCTCATTTAGCCGAATTCGAAAAGCATTTCAGGTGCATTGTTGGCGATAATCGTGGCGTTGGCCTTACAGACAAATCCCATGGAGCTTATAGTACCGACCAAATGGCCGATGATTATGCTGGTCTTTTAGAAAGTTTAGGAATTGCAAAGGCCAATGTTATTGGCTGTTCAATGGGCAGCACCATCGCACAAAAATTGGCTTTGAGGCATCCTGAAAAGGTTGATTCAATGGTGCTTATGTGCCCTTGGGCGAGGTGCGACAATGCCGCCAAAGGAATTTTCCAGCATATAATAGCCTGTAAAAAAAATCTAAATCCTGAAGATTTTACAAGATATGTACAGCTATTGATTTACTCTAAAGCATCATGGGACAATCCTAAAACGGCATCAGACTTGCTAGAAGGGCAAAAAAATGCACATTTAGACCAAAATCCACAGCCACTACATGGTTTGGAAGGGCAAGCTCATGCCTGCATCAATCATGATGCCTTAGCCGATTTGCCAAAAATATTTCAGAAAACTTTGGTGATAGGTGGCAAAGAGGATATTTTTACCCCAGAATGGATGGCCGAAGAAGTTACCAATGCAATACCCAATGCAGAATTGTATTTATATGAAAAAGCGGGCCATATTTTCCATTTTGAGCATTTGAAGGATTTTAATAAAAGAGTTATTGCCTGGTTATTGTCAAATTAATTGTTGTGATGCAGTTTAAATAAGCTTTTAGTAAATTAAAAAAAAATAAACACAAATAAAATCTAAAATCAAACTCAAAAAACTCCCTTATTGGGTCGAATCGAGCTATGAAAAAACAACTAAGAATCGCCTTAATCGGTCGTGGATTGATGGGCAAAGCACATGTAAATGCCTATAAAAGAGTAGGCGATTTTTTTCCAGAATTAGAATATCAACTCATATTGGCGGCTGTTTGTGGTCGTGATGAAGAAAAGGTAAAATCCTTTGCCGAGCAATGGGGTTTTGAAAGTTATGAGACTGATTGGAAGGCGGTTATCGCTCGTGATGATATTGATGCTGTAGATATTTGCACTCCAAATGATACTCATGCCGAAATCGCTTTGGCTGCGGCTGCGGCTGGTAAAATTATTTTATGTGAAAAACCATTGGCACGCACATTGGCTGAGGCCAAACAAATGGTGGAATCCATTGAAAAGGCTGGTGTAAAGAATACCGTTTGGTACAATTACCGCCGTATTCCTGCGGTTACTTTGGCCAAACAAATAATTGATTCAGGTAAACTTGGTAAAATATTCCATTACCGAGCCAATTTCTTGCAAGATTGGACTATCTCTGCAGATTTACAGCAAGGCGGCCAAGGCACTTGGCGATTGGATGCCGATGCAGCTGGTTCAGGTGTTACAGGCGACCTTTTGGCACATTGTATCGACACGGCAATGTGGCTTAACGGTGGCATAAAAGACGTTTCCGCCATGACAGAAACCTTTATAAAAGAGCGAGTTCATTCCGAAACTGGCCAAAAAAAAGCTGTAAAAATTGACGATGCTTGCCTTTTTCATTGCCATTTTGAAAACGGCTCGTTGGGCCTTTTTGAAAGTACAAGATATGCACGTGGGCACAAGGCATTGTACACTTTTGAAATTAACGGCGAACATGCTTCCATCAAATGGGATTTGCATGATTTGAATCGCTTGGAATATTTTGATCACCGTGATGAGTCCATTTTAAGAGGCTGGCGATCGATTCATGTTACAGATGGAGACCAGCCGTATATGGGTCGCTGGTGGATTCCTGGCTGCGGAATTGGCTATGAGCATGCTTTCGTACATCAAATTGCAGATTTCTTGAAAGCACTTCAAGAAGGCGGCGAATGCCATCCCAACTTCAACGACGCCTACCAAACCCAAAAAGTTTGTGAAGCCGTAATTGATTCAGCCAATTCGAAAGAATGGAGAAATACTGAGGTGAAATGGGTTGAGAAGTAGTTATTGGTTAATTAAAGAAGATTGGCAATTTTAAATTATTCTTAAACTTGAGGTCTTTATCTTCAAGACAAAGTTGGGAACTCGGGCATTTGAGTTCGTGAATAGCTTGTTAAAGCCCAAATGCCTGAGATTTCTCGTTCCTCGAAATGACAAACTGGTACAAACCCTAAAATCTGACATCTAATTTATGAACAAAATAGGATTCAATGTATTGGCATGGTCGGCGGGAATGGACGAAAGTCTGTTCCCGATTGCCGAGCGATTGAAAAAAATCGGTTACGATGGGGTGGAGCTATTTATTGGGGATGCACCTTCATCCAATTTTAAAGCATTTGGTGATTTTGCAAAAAGTATCGACTTAGAAACCACCGCCGTGATGGTTTTGAATAAGGATGAGAATATAATTTCGGAGGATAAAAAGGTCAGAGAAAATGGTTTGACTAGAATAAAATCTGCGATTGATAGATGTAATGATTTAAATGCAACGGTATTATGTGGTCCATTTCATTCTGCTTTTGCCACTTTTAACAATCATGAACCATTTGAAATTGAATATGAAAGAAGCGCCGAAGTTTTACATAAGGCTGGTGATTATGCGCAACAGGCTGGTGTTTTATTGACACCTGAGGCCATCAATCGTTTTGAATGTTATTTATGCAATACGATGGCTCAGTTGACGCACCTTTTGCAAAAAGTAAATCACCCAAACGTACGAGCCATGTACGATACTCATCATGCCAATATGGAAGAAAAAGGTATTGAGGCATCTATTGAATTAATTTCGCCTTATTTAAGCCATTTTCACATTTCTGAAAATGACAGAGGAACTCCCGGTTCAGGTCATGTGCATTGGGATGAAACTTTTAAAACACTAGCGAAAATCAACTATTCAGGCTGGCTTACTATCGAAGCCTTTTCGAGGAATGACCCTGCTTTTGCGAACGCAATAGGCGTATGGCGAGAATACAACGACCCATGGGATATCGCTGAAAATGGATTTAAGTTTATTAAAAAATATATATAATTATTATTAAATTCTAAAAGTACTTGGTTATTCAATAGTTAAGCTTTTATTGTTTAGATTTAAGATGACCCCAGTTTTTAATATAAAACTTTGACAAATAGAATCGCAATTCAATTTTACCTCTTTACTCGTAATAGAGTCCGCATAGTTTATGGCATCTTGTATATTTTCAAAATCCTGATTATTGACAGTGAAGGTTTTTACATATAAAATTGGACCTTCTTCTATGCTAAATTCACCCATTACCTTGCTATTGTAATTACTATTGTTTTTACATTTTAAGATGTTTTCATTTTCAATTGTTTCAAAATCATTGCAATCGAACCAAATTAATAAGCCAGTATTATCAATATTATTTACACAGTTTTTACTTGAATGTTGAAGAATTTCTTCATTGGATTTGCCTAAATTGTAAATTTTAATTTCATCCAAATTGCCATTAAAATATTCATTCGCAGTTAAAGTTCTTTTGCCAATATTAATGTCTAAAATTTGCTGAAATGTTGCATATATGCTTAAAGGTTGGATCAATTTCACTTTGTCAATAATGCCATTTATATATAAAATAAAGGCGCCATATTTATAAACTACTGCGACGTGAGTCCAATCATATGAAATAGTATCTGTCGAAACAATGCTTTGTAATGTTGAAACATTATTAATTTCTTCAGGATATTGAAACTCTAAATTTCTATTACAATTTATTTTAAAATTAAAACCGAAATGATGAATCTGGTTATTTTGAAAAAGATTGCCGTAATTCCCAATTATAGTTTTATTACACTCATCTAAATTGTTTCCAGTATTTTTTATCCATGATTCAATAGTGAATTCATTTAAATTCGAAAATAAGCTATTTGAGTTCGGAATTGAAAAATAAGAAGTATTTAATGTAATTGAATAATTTTGATTTTGGCCAAAAGAATTAAGGTTATTAATTATCTGAAGAAAAAATATTTGGGCCAGTATTAATTTTATTGAAATCATTAATTATTCATAATTTACCACTCGCCACTATTTGTGTCCATGCTTCATTTTTACCACTCCACCTTTGGTTTCTTTGATGGAGTTTACATACATAAATGCCTCCGGATCAAGCTTGGTAACCTCTTCCCGAATATTTAATATCTCTAGCCTAGTCACAATGATTACAATAATATCGCATTCCATTTTATGGTCAAGATCACCTGGTAAATAGCCCCTTTCACCTTTATAAACCGTAATACCTTTCTTGAAATTGACAACCAGACTCTCTTTGATGGTTTCGGGGTCTTTTGAAATGATTGTTAAAGCTGTGTTTTCTTCAATGCCATCCACCACATAATCTGCCATTTTAACTGCTGCAAAATAGGTAATCAATGAATACATGGCAGTTTCAATACCAAACTTCAAGGCAGCCACCATGAATATAATAGAATTAAAAAATAGGATAACTTCACTCATAGTAAAGCCTATCTTTCTGGTGGTGAAAACCGCCAAAATTTCAAAGCCATCTAAAGCCGCCCCACCCCTTATAACCAACCCCATTGCTAATCCAATTAGTGAGCCTCCGAAAATTGCTATCAGGAGCTTGTCGGTGGTAACTGCATGAATATGAATGAATTCTACACCAATACAAAGTACTAGTACCGCCAAAAATGTACGTATGGCAAATAATTTACTCACGTATTTATAG
Source organism: Bacteroidota bacterium (assembly GCA_040385875.1). Taxonomy (GTDB): domain Bacteria; phylum Bacteroidota; class Bacteroidia; order Cytophagales; family Spirosomataceae; genus JANMZR01. The sequence goes on along the minus strand of JAZKGO010000139.1, from coordinate 19,562 downwards.
GCAAGTATACAGAAAGCAAAATTGATTAATAGAAATACTGCGCTGAAATTTAAATGATAGATTTCATGCATTAACAAGGAAATACCCGTTACACCTCCATCCATAAACAAATTAGGAATCATGAAACCTTTTAGTGCAAAAACACCCAAAGAAACTCCAATTATTGTGGTAAAGAAAGATTTGAAAGTGTATAGCTCGGAAATACTTATTTTAGCTTTTTTTAACATTTATTTTTAGTAATTAGTTATTTGATTTACCCAAACTGATGGGTGAAAAATAATATTACCAAATATAATACCTATGAGCAAATTTCCACAGACCAATTTGAATAATTATCAAATAATCAATCTAATAGAGGATTAGTTTTTACTTAACCAATCTGTAACTAATTTGAAATTTTCTGTTTTTTTTGCGGTAAACTTATTAATACAATAATCTGTGTGATAGGTATGATTGCTTAAAAAGTTAGCTTGTATTTGGTTCCATTCCTTTTCAGACTTGATTTTGTGGTTGGCTTTTAGTTCCTCAAATAAGGTATTACCGATATTCATAAATGAATCAGTACCTAAATAGAGCAAATCTGCATCGGCAAGAATACTTTCGAGTTGGTTTTTCGGGTTCTGAGGTATTTTTGTTGCCATAATCATACCACAAATCTGATCAATTGCCTCTTCGCTGATTTTAAATTGAGGCAAATAGTCTCTTGAAATTTGGCAGCCAGCTTCCTCATGGCCAACATACTCTGAAACAAAACCAATATCATGCATTAAAGCAGCGAGCTTTAGCAATTGGATATTCTCCTTTGAAATATTTTCCTTTTGGGCTATTAGCTCCACGTTTTCTATTACCTCAAGGGTGTGGTGAACCCCATGGTAATATAGATTTGGGTTCAAGCCTTCTTTTAGCATTTGAAGAACTTGTTTTTCTATTTTTTTATAGTTCATGTTATTATTAAACTTCTAATTAGTATTTCTTATACTAACTTTTTTTGTAATTGTATTTAAATAGGGTCCTTAGTTACTATTAAGCCAATCTTTTATCAATTTTAGATTTTCATTTTTCTTTTTTGTGAAATTATTCTTACAATAATCTGTTTGGAAGTGGTGTTTCTTAAGAAAGCTTAATTGCAATTCATTCCATTCTCTCTCAGTTGAGAGCTTATTGTTTTCCACTAGTTCTTGAAATAGTGTATTACCCGTTACAATAAAATCATCCGTGCCCAAATATAGAAGATCAGCATCGCAAAGTATTTTTTCTAATAGCGTTTTGGGTGATTGTGGTATTTTTGTTGACATAATCATCCCACATATTTCTTCTATATCTTCTTCAGAAACGGAATATGCTGGCAAATATTCTTTCGCCATTCTGCAACCTACCGCCTCATGACCGCTATAAGCCTCTAAAAAGCCTAAATCATGAAAAAGTGCTGCCATTTTGAGCAAATGAATATCTTCTTCTGTGATTCCTTCTTTTTCGGCAATCATTATTACATTCTTGATTACCTCAATAGTATGAGGAAAGCCATGATAATGTAATGTAGGGTTCAATCCATGCTTAAGCATTTTTAAGATTCTTTTTTCTATTAGTTCGAAATTGGTGATATGGTTTTTTACACCATGAACAAAATACATCGAGGTACTGCCTTTTCCTTTTACTTCTATTTTGCCCCTGTATTCACAATCAAATCGGTCCTTAATTAATTGATAGGTATTCTCCGAGATATTAATTTTATTTACCTCACCGCTAGCTTCTAACCTCGAAGCTAGATTTACTGTATCACCCCAAATATCATAAGTGAATTTTTTGATGCCAATAATTCCAGCCACCAATGGGCCGGTATTGATACCAATTCGGATTTCGTATTCTTGCTTTGATTCCTTTGCTCTTTCGGCTCTCATTTTTTTCATGAAATCTTGAATTTCAATAGCGGCATTCACGACATCGGTTGCATTGGTGCTATTTGAAATCGGCAAACCTCCCGCACACATATAGGCATCTCCAATTATTTTTATTTTTTCAATATTGTGCCTTTCAATTATTTTGTCAAAAGCTCCGAAAATATAACCAAGTTCCTTAATCATTGTTTCGGCTGAAAATTTTGTACTTATTTTGGTAAAGTCCTTAATATCAGCAAATAATACCGTGGCCATTTCATAATTATGTGCCGTAGAGGTGCCAGTTTGTCGAAGTTCCTCGGCAATTTCAGCTGGTAAGATATTAAGTAAAAGGGCGTCCGATTTTTGACGTTCAGCTTCAGCAATCTTCATGCTTTCATTCAATTGAAGCGTTCGTGCGGTTACCTGCTCTTCGAGCATTTGGTTTTGCTCCCGCACAATTTTTTCGTTTTCCTGGGTCTTTTCCAAAGCATATTGCTGCGACTCAGTCCTGGATTTGCTTATTTCCTCTTTTTCCCACTCAAACCGCTTTGAAAGTAAAAATGAAAGTACAAATGCTTCAATGAGCGTAGCATAAGCCACATGGCTTAATTCAGCCAAATAAGGTGGGAAACCTGTGTTGATATAAATAGCTTGTACCAATACCAATACGAAATAAATAAAATAAGCAAGAGCAAAATAGAAGCCTAGTTTGTTCCCTTTTTTGCCAACTTTAATACCAATATAGCCCATCAGAAAGAAGGATATAAGAGCATTTAGGGTATTAATTGGCTGCACTATTGGGAAACTAAAAAAGAATTTGATTCCCGCCCAGATTGCGAAATAAAATACAATTCCCAAAACAATTTTAAATAATTTAGGAGCATATTTCTTTACCTCCAAAAAATAAAGGCAATAAACGGTTTGAATGGTTACCCCAATTGGAGGGATGGTGGTGTACCAAAAAATCAAATCAATCCGATCGAAAAAGTACACGATAAACCCATCTATCACCGCTGCAGCATAGCTCGCATAGAGTAATACAATCAGTGAATAAAATAAATATAACCTGTTACTAAGTGAAAAATAGAAAAATAGATTACTGAGCATTACAAAAAACAAGAGTCCTAAATAGAATCCATAAATTAGTTTTTGATTATTCGACCGTTCCTCAAAAGCATTTGATTTGAATATTCTAACTGGTATAGGTTCAGAATTGGTGGAAAGCTGAACATAATATTCACGATTGCCTTTTGGCAATGGGAAGGCTTGAAATGATGATCTAATTATTTTTTGAGACAATGGAATTCGATAGCCTGCTTCAAGTTTTATTATGTTTCCAGAGTCATCTTTATAATATAGGTTCGTTTGGGGTAGGCCAGCCTGGGCAAGCACGAGCACAAGATTTTCTTCAATATTATTGTTCAGGGAAAATTTCAACCAAAATATTGATTCAGAATAGCCCAAACTCAGATTTAATTGATTAGAAGTTTTAAATTTATCTTGAAAATCTTCTCCACTTACCTTTTCAAAGTTCAGATTTTGTTCTTTATCTTCTAAAATTGAAAGCTTATCCCCAATTTCAATAAATTCCTTTTCTTTGGCCCATGTAATTGCCTGTGAGGAAGCTTTTAATGAAATAAAAAGTAGAAAAAAAGTGATAAGCAAAACACTAAATTCGGATTGCATTTTACCCAAACACCTTTCAAAGGATACTTTGGAATTTGATAGAAAACTTAAAGTGTTCATTTGTTTCATTATTCTGCCAGTGGATCTGCCGATAAAAATTTAGCAGGAATATTTAATAAAGTAGCAAAGGCTATCCACCAGAGCCAGCAATAAATACCAAAAGGTAAGTAACCAAAAAAGCCTAATAAGGGCATTTCAAACACATGAAGCACATTTACGTAGGGTATGCTATATTGCCAGTAGGCAGGATCTTCCGTAAACAATACATTTTGGCCATCATGGATAGCACTCAAATAGTTTTGACCTTCGAGGCAGAATCCAGTAACTAGATAAGTAAGAGCCGAGAGCAATAATGGCGACCAATTTCCTTGACCAATAGGCTTGAATGGTGTCCAAACGCCAATTTTATCCAAAACTACTGCTAAAATAATGGGAGGTGACAGCCATAAAGCTCCAAATAATTGCATGGGGAAAAGCCCTGAAGCAAATAGGCCTCCCAAACCTCCGATAAGAGAAATCCATTTTAATCTTTCTGAAAAAACAAGTTTAATGCCATTGCTAAAACGGAAATTAAGTTTTGGGAAAGTCTGGAATACGCAATACCATTCAAAAGCAAGAGGTAGTAGGCCCGATGAAATGATACAGGCATAAAGCAAAAATTCCTCTCTATCTATAATTTTGCCCATTGGATAATACCAATTGTCGTCAATAAAAAAGTTGAGAAATTCAAAAATCATCCAGCCTGATACTGAGGCCATGCCAATGCCTATCAATTCTTGAGGGATAATACTGATCAATGATCGGCCATTATTACGTTTGTACACCCAACCGTCCAGCATCAAAGTAAATCCCCAAAACAATGGCAAGTCTGACCAATGCACTAACCAAGAAGGGTTTTTGACATGAGTTGCCAATAAAAGTAATGCACCACCCCATGCCAAAAGGCCCACCCAAAACCAATAAGGCAATGAATTCTTATTAGAATTTGAAACAGGAAATGACTCCTGTTTTTTAAAACCAAAAATTTTCGGAAAAACATATATAGAAGCCATCGCAGCACAACCAATGGCAATAAAAGCAAAAACATAAGGGTCATAAAGAACATCCTTATGCATGGGAGTCAAAGGAGGATAAGCAAAAAAATCAACTGGGAAATCCCCTTTATAATGAATATATGAGCCTAACCATGGGAGCACCATAATAGCAATCATTGAAGATAACAACAGCAACATTTTTTTGGCTAAAGTCATTTTTTCAAAAAATTAATTGTTAGGTATTTCTATTTAAAATTAGAGATTATTATTAATTATAGCGTTAATTTTTATTTTTTTTACCAGTGTTATGCCTTGGTAACCAGTTTAGCACTTTCTATATCATTAATATCTTTAAACATAACAATTAACAAATATTGAACAATGCCAAAGAGTACCATCATTGCGTAAGCTGGGAGATGTGCCCCAATAGGAAATAAGGCATGCCAAACAATTTTAATTACCTTGATAGGGTGGGTAAATATTTCAGAAGAATAGAGATAACCATTGCCAACAGGAATTCCTGATTTCAATTCCCTACCCATATAAAAGCCAACACAACTTAGAGCTAAGGTTAAAAATATGGCTATATGTGCAAATCTATTGCCATACTTTAAGTAGAAAAGATTGAACATAATTTTAACTGATAAAAAACCGTAAAATACCGAAAGCATGGCAATCGAAAAAATAATGAGAGTGTCATAAACAATCAGATCTTGTATCTCTTTTGTATCACTTCCGTCATGGATTAAGTCGCTAATCATATAAGGCGAATTCGGATAAAAGAGCACCCAAACCAATGCGATAATCCAAAAGATCCAGTTTTTTAATTTTGATTGAAATTTGGCAAGTAAATAGGCGATGATAAAGGGGATGATGCCTGAAATGAGATTCGATTTTAAAAAATTAAATATCGTATCGCCCACCATATAATTTCTAATGCCTAATAGGGCTAGATTTACTATTGTGAGAAGAATTACTACTTTTAAGTAGCCATCAAGGGTTATTGATTTGTTTGATAGCATGATTGTAAGTGTTTAGAGATCGCTTTTAAAAATTAAATTACTGGCTTGTAGTTATTTATGGTTAATTATTACTCTAATAGTATGCTAAAATTTAGAGTAGCAAACATTAAAATATTTGATTGATTTTCTTATAAATATTGATGATTAACTTAGTCAATTGCTGTTTGGAATCTATAATTTCTGGAATCATTTTGTCTTTTTTAAGCTCGATGTTTATGAACTGAGTTTATTTACTTTGGTAAATTAATAGTTTTTTGTTGAATTTGTTTCCATACAAGATAAATTTTATTGGACGGTTTGGAATTTGTCAGTTAATCGTTTTAAAGCACCGTTTAATAATTTGATTATCAAATGTTTGCCTTTAATGACTTTTGTAATTAGTTTCACATGTTTATTTAAATAGAACAACTTTGAAGCCCTCTAAAACCATTATAATAATTCAAAGTATTTCATTTTTGAAAACATATTTTTAATTATTTTTATCAAACAGAATAATTAAAAGAAAAGATACCACCTAAATCTGAGTATTTGAATTTAATAAGCTCAAAATAGAAAACCACTTTTACAAAAATGAAATTTGAAAGGCAATCAATGGTGGGTTGGTTTGATGTTCGTCAGCTTTGGCGAACAGGTGTGAAAACCGTAATATCCACAACCCTAGGCAATTATGCTGATCGCAGAGAAATCCAAGCCGCACTAAGTCCCAATTATAATTACTTCGATTTGTCCGACAAATTTGAGGATGGGGAGGATATTTGGGTGGATTATATTTCCGATTTGGGTGATGGGTTCAACTCAACTTATACCATTGCACATTTATTAGGAAAACTAGCCCTGAAAGTAGGAGGTAAACATTTGCCTCAGGGTAATATTTTAATCATGGGGGGTGACTCTGTGTATCCAACTCCAGAAATTGAGGAATATAATAATCGGCTCAAAGGACCATACAAAGCGGCTTTTCCCGATCCAGATGACGAAAATTATTGGCTCCCCAAAGATAGAACTTCCCATAAAAGGCAAAGAAGGGAATTCAAAGAGCATATCAATCCACTTAAAAGACCCCCGTTTTTATTTGCTATACCAGGTAACCATGATTGGTATGATGGTCTTAGCAATTTTATCAAAATATTCACGCAAGAACGACGATTTGGAAACTGGCAGACACTTCAGAAAAGATCCTATTTTGCCATCAAATTAAAAAATGATTATTGGATTTGGGGTACTGATGTTCAATTGGATTCGGATATTGATCAACCTCAAAAAGATTATTTTCAGCATATTGGCTCTGTGATGCCTGATAACTCTAAAATTATTTTATGCACTGCCGAGCCAGCTTGGGTCTTTAGATCTATGGCACCCAAAAACACCTCCTACGACAGGCTAAAGTATTTTGTCAGAAATTATATTGATAATGAAAACGGCTGGCTGGATCCAGAATTTAGTTTAGAAAATGAGCGAAAGGCAAATAAAAAACACCAAATAATAGCCACTTTAACGGGTGATTTGCATCATTATGCCCATTATTGTGAAGAGAAAAATGGACAAAAGTATAATCATTTGTTTACTGCTGGTGGAGGAGGAGCATTTTTGCACCCTACTCATAATTTGCCCACTGAATTAGAGGGCCTTTCTAATGAAAAGCCGATTTTGCAAGCTTGCTATCCAGATAAGAAAACTTCAAAATTACTTTCCTATAAAAACTTTCTCTTTCCGATTATCAATAAGCAGTTTTTTGCTTTTATGGGATTTTTTTATGTGCTATTTGCATGGCTTTTATGGAAGGTTAGGCCAGGAGAAACCCGAATTGGTATTTTAAGTGAATCAGATCAAAACAGTTTTGTGAGCTTTTTACGCCATTCGCCTTTGTTTTCAAGTTCATTCAGTGTGGTTTTAGCTTTAATTATCTTTAGCTTTTATAAGTTTACAGATACAGGTTCAACCAAAAACAAATTCGTATGGATTATTGGTATTATTCATGGCATAGCTCATATTTTGAGTTTGTTTCTAATGATTTGGTTTTTAGCACATTATAATAAAGTTTATAACCCTATCAACCAAAGTTCACAATTGATTTCTTTTGTTTTTATTTTGCAGCTTTTCTTATTTGGGGGTTTTTGTGGAGCATTGATTATGGGCGCTTATTTGTTTTTTGCCAACCACTTTTTTAGTATTCATCTTACGGAATCCTTTTCAGGATTGGCAATCCAAAATTATAAGCATTTTTTGCGGATCCATTTCGAAAAAGACCAAATAACAGTTTATCCTTTGGGTGTGGACAGAATTGTTAAAAACTGGAAAAATTATAATACCGATGATTTTCCGTTGTTTAAAATCGGGCAACCCTCCAGTTATATTCGGTATTTGTACTATTTATCAGCGACTAAAAAGATAGGTTTTTTGAAAAATATGCTTGACTATATGGGCTATCATGATGGTACAAAGCCTAAGGTCCATATCATTGGAAATGAGCCAATTGTAATAAAATAGTTAGATTATGAAAAATTGGGATAAATTTTTCTTGACATATTCATCTCTGTGATCTCTGTGTCTCTGTGCGACTAATTAAAAAATAAAAATGAAAGTTAAATAGACACCAAGTTCAAAAAACATTTTCTCAGTGAACTCTGTGTTTCTGTGCGACAATAAATTTTAAATAAAGAAAAACTATGCAACCAAAACTTTCTAAACCAATCACAGAAATTAAACCTAGTTACGAAATAGTAGTAATAGGTTCAGGATATGGTGGAAGTATTTCTGCTTCACGAATGGCTAGAGCAGGCAGGCAGGTATGTCTGCTAGAAAAAGGTCGTGAAATAAGGCCAGGAGAGTTTCCAAATAAGCTCAGCGAGGCTAGTTCCCAATTGCAAATTCATACTGAAAAAGGACATATAGGGGATGATACTGGCCTCTATGAAGTGGTTGTGGGCAATGGAATTAGCGTAGTAAAAGGCTGTGGACTAGGCGGGACCTCCTTGATTAATGCCAATGTTTCAATTGAGCCCGAGCCAAGAGTTTTTGATAGAGAAGCTTGGCCAACCGCTATTCGAAATGACCTTCAATCCGTTTATGATGGGATGGATAAGGCTAGAGAAATGCTGAAGCCTAACCAATATCCTGTTGGTATGCCTGGTTACCCAGAATTGCCAAAATCAAGAGCACATCGAATAAGTGCGGAGGCATTAAATGAACCCTTCAGATATTTGGAAATTAACGTCAATTTTGAGGACAAAGCCAAAGGAAACCATGTGGGGGTAGCTCAATCCGCCTGTAATAATTGCGGCGATTGCTGTTCAGGTTGTAATGTTTCGGCTAAAAATACCACTTTAATGAATTATCTGCCCGATGCTGTTAATCATGGAGCTGAAATATTTTGTGAAGTAGGAGTAAGTCATGTTGAAAGAGTAGGTAATAAATGGTATGTTTATTATCAATTACTAAATGTTGGTCGTGAAAAATTTCAGGCACCCAATCTTTTTTTAATTGCTGATATGGTGTTTTTAGGAGCGGGGGCATTAGGTAGTACCCAAATTTTGTTACGGTCGGCAAAGGATGGCAAACTCAATTTTTCAAAAAAATTAGGGGATAAATTTACTGGCAATGGCGATGTACTGGGTTTTGCATATAATACTGATATTGAGATCAATGGTATTGGTTTTGGAGATAAAGATAAAACCAAACCCGTTGGGCCCTGTATCACTTCAGTAATTGATGCCAGAAATAAACCTATTTTGGAAGATGGGATGGTAATTGAAGAAGGTTCAGTACCTGGCGCCATTCGGCCGATTTTGAAACCAATGTTATTTGTGCAGTCCCGTACCGAGGGGGAAGAAACTGAAACAGGTTTTGATAATTGGGCTGAGGCAAGGGCAAGAGAAGCGGTAAGTCTTTTCCGAGGAGCTGATTATGGTGCTCTAAATAATACTCAAATTTATTTGATTATGACCCATGACAGCGATTCAGGCAAAATGTCGCTTACAGAAAAAGGGGATTTGACAATTGATTGGGAAGGGGTGGGGAAAGAAAAAATATTTGAAATAGCCAACGAAAATTTGTACCAATCCACTAAAGCTATGGGTGGAGTTTTTGTGAAAAATCCCGTTTGGACAGACCAATTTGATTTCGACTTAGTAACGGTACATCCTTTGGGAGGCTGTGTGATGGCAGATAAAGCCGAAAATGGTGTCACAGATCATTTAGGGCAGGTCTTTCACGGTGAGAATGGAACAGATTTATATCCCAATCTTTTCGTGACGGACGGAGCGATTATCCCATGTTCGTTAGGTACGAATCCACTACTAACTATTTCTGGATTGGCGGAGCGAAATACGAAATTAATTGCCGAAAATAATGGTTGGTCAATCAATTATGATTATCCTCAAATGGATGCAAAGGAGGCCGATCTCCTACCTACTGGTGTGATGTTTACTGAGACCATGAAGGGCTATTATTCTGAAAAAGAGGGGATAGATTACAAAATTGGGGCAGAAAAAGGTAAGCTTGTGAATTCTTCATTTGAATTTACATTAACAGTACAATCACATGATGTGGATAAATTTGTGGAAGAGCCTGAGCATCAGGCAGGTATGGCTGGAACAGTAATTGCGCCTCATTTATCTGTTAAGCCCATTACCGTCTCAGAAGGTCGATTTAATTTGTTTGTAAAAGATCTAGCCAATCCAGACCAAAAATACATGCAGTATCAAATGAAATTGCATACGGTTGAGGGGCCGACTTATTTTTTCAAAGGCTTTAAGGATGTGAGAGATGACCCTGGTTTTGACTTATGGAGCGATTTATCAACACTATTTATCACTATTTATAATGGTGAAAATGAAGAATCAGGAGTGATGGGTAGAGGTGTATTGCATATTGAAATAGCCGATTTTGCCACACAGATAACCACAATGAAAGCCTTGAATGCCAAAGGCTTACTGAACAAATCGAAAGGTTTGATAGAATTTGGCAAGTTGTTTGGGGGAGATGTTTTTGATACCTATTTTTAGTAAGCTTTTGGCAATCAGCTTTCGTCGATTGGCCTTTGGCTATTGTATTTTTCTATCAAATATTGAGATCAAAATTTTAATAAATAGGCTTGAAAAGACAAATTTCGCATAATTGATTTATTGCAAAAGTTGACAGCTAACTGCTAAAGGCTAAAGGCCAATAGCCTAAAGCACCCTAATTCTAAACCCTTAATAGACCATGATTCCTTTTGAAAAATTTGAAATTATTCCATTTGAAGCAAACGACGGCTTTCTATTGAATTGTTGGAGGTACAAAACCAAAAATGTTTCCAAAGGGCCGATTCTCTTGATTCATGGGGCGGGTGTGAGAGCCAATCTTTTTAATCCACCAAACGAAACGAATCTAATTGAAATGTTGGCCAACGAAGGCTATGATGTTTGGCTGGAAAATTGGCGATCAAGCTTTGAATTTGCAGAAAATCAATGGGATTTGGATCAAGTGGCTCGCAATGATCATCCTGCTGCCGTTAAATTAATTTGTAAAACAACGGGGGCAAGCGAAATAAAGGCCATTATTCATTGCCAGGGCTCTACAAGTTTTATGATTTCGGCAGCATTGGGTTTAGTGCCTCAGGTTACAACGGTTATTTCTAATGCAGTATCTCTTCATCCAATTGTTTCAAAATTTGCCAATACAAAGCTTAAATATTTTGTGCCAGTGGTGGAGAAAATTACGGATTATTTGAATCCGCATTGGGGTAAAGAGGCACCAACTCTAATGGCCAAAATTTTCAAATATTTCGTAAAATTGTTTCATTGGGAAAACGATACTAATGTGGGCAAATTTGTGAGTTTCACCTATGGCTCAGGGTGGCCAGCATTGTGGGAGCTTAAAAATTTGAATGACGCAACCAAGAACTGGATTCAGGATGAATTTGGATTTTTGCCGATGAAATTTTTCAGAAATATTAAACAAAGTATAGATAAACGTGCGCTTTCACCATTCAATGGGAAAGGTACCTATGCCGATAAGCCGCCTAAAACCGATGCTCGATTTGTATTTTTTGCTGGAAAATTGAATAAATGCTTTAGCTACGAAAGTCAGGTACATACCTATAAATTTTTCAAAAAACTGCATCCTGGGAAGCATGGGTTTTATTTATTAGCTGATTACAGCCATTTGGATGTGTTTTTTGGAAAAAATGCACA
>JAZKGO010000139.1:0-7670 GCA_040385875.1 Bacteroidota bacterium | reverse complement strand
GATGGAATTTCGTTCAAGCTTCCTGTTGGTGCCACCGAATCACCGGCATTGATGGCTGCTTTTGCCTGTGATTACCAGGCCGCTTTAAAGCTAATGCCTTCAGAGATTTATCCAGTTCGATTATTCAATGGCGATGCGGTTTTTATAGTCACCATTATCGATTACCGCAAAACATCTATTGGTAAGTATGTTGAATACAGTCTTGCCCTAGCTTGTACACGAGGCTCAAAACCTGCTCCCAAAATGCTCCCGGCCCTATTTATGAAGTATTTTAAAACAGGTCAGTTTATTTTGGACTTACCAGTTAGCTCAGAGATTTCAGTTAAAGGTGGCAAAGGTATCTGGGGAATGCCCAAACATAAAGCCAATTTAGACTTCATAATTGAAGAGGATAGGGTAAGTTCCAGCTATGAGAAGGATGGTAAGTTTGCCTTTAAAATTGAAATGAAGCGGCCCAAAAGTCCGACCATAAAATTGAGCATAGGTTCAGTCAATTACAGTCATTTCCGAAATATGATTATGGCATCTTACATTTATTTTAGCTCAAAAGCCTCTATCAATCTTTTCAAATCGGCTCAGGCAAAGTTATTTATTGGTGATCATCCCCGAATGGATCGATTGAAGTCATTGGGGATAAAACCGAAGGCTTTGTTTACAGCTTTTTTACCCAGTTCAACTGGTACTTTAGACGACCATTTCGAATGTTGGTTTGCCACCTATAATAATCCTGAAATTAATCCTTCGGAGGGTTTAGAGACAGTTTATGGTCTTCAAAACTCAGAAGAATGGCTCCCAGCACCTTCTATTACCGACTATCAAAAATTTGAAATTAGGTAAAATAAGAAAAGTCAAATTTAAATTCAAAAAAAACTACAAACTCTCAAACTCATCTATTTATGAAAAATCAGACTCTTTTAAACCTCAATTATTTGATACTCATGTTTGGTACTACCATATACATGGGCGTATTATGGGCACTTCGTTTTTTTTGGTTTCCAGGTTGGAAATCCATCACTACCGACGTGGTTCAGGAGCATTTTATTGGGCCAACCTCACGAGCGACGGTGTTTTTTACCATTGTTGTACCAGTAATGTTTGTGTGTAATTTAATTATGATTTGGAAAGAATGGAAAACCAAATATAAATGGACCTCACTTATTGCCATGTTGGGTATTGTTGGTTCAACTGTGGTAGGTAAACTTTTAATTATACCGATAAACGATGAAATAGCATTAGGCCAAACCAATCAGGTAGACCTTACCATCATGCTGCAAAGATGGATGGATTTGAATGATATACGGTGGATTTTGATGACCATCATGTGGTTGGCTCTGATGTACTTTTTTTTAACAAGAAACGATAATAAATAGCTGAAAATCAATGAAATATCTTAGAGTGATTCTTTTAATCATTGCGGTTCTAACTTTTTTTTCAGGATTGTCACAAATGATAAAGCCTGGCTTTGTTCTCAATTTTATAGCGGGCGATCAATCCCTATCTAACAGCCATTCTTTTGGAATTATTGGCATGTTTATGTTGCTTTTTGGGGGGATGGTTATTCATACTCTATACGAAGTAAATACTTCCAAAACCGTCTTATTTTGGGCTGGTTTGCAAAAAATTGGAGCGGCTATTGCTGTCGGATTAGCCATTCAAAAAGGCCTATTCAACTATTTGGCTGGCCTCGTGGCAATCTTTGATTTGCTTTCCGGTATTTTGTTTTTTGTTTATTTGAGAAAAAAGGACTGACCCTTTACGATCAATAATCTCCCAAAACCTTCTAAATTGCTCAATCATGAAATCACCTCTTTTTCAGAATAATACCCACAATCGATCATTGGTTTTAGCTGGTGGCGGGGTTCGCTTGGCTTATCATGCTGGGGTAATAAAGGCTTTGGAAGAGGAAAAAATTTCATTCAACCATGTAGACGGTACTTCTGGAGGCATTTTCAATACAGCGATGCTAGCATCGGGTCAAAATCCGGATGAAATAATGAGTCGTTGGCGGAAATTAAATGTATTCAATTTTATGTCGCCGACGCCTTTGTTTAATTATTTGAAACTGGGTAGAATAAATGCCTTTGGTGATGCGGATGGAATTCGTGAAAAAGTATTTCCAACTTTAGGAATTGACCTAGCCAAAATCAATCAAAATAATCGATTCAAGGCCACTTTTAATGTCTGCAACTTTTCTACTAAAGAAATTGAGTCCATTGCCGACTCACAAGTATCAGAAGATCATCTAGTAGCAGGAATGTCGCTGCCAATTTTTATGCCTTCAATAAAAATAGGAGAAGATTGGTATACCGATGCAGTTTGGGTAAAAGACGCCAATTTAATGGAAGCCGTGAAGCGTGGGGCACAGGAAATTTATTTGGTTTATTGTATTGGAAACAGTCGAGACTATTTTGAAGGTTCCTTTTTACAATATGTGCACATGATTGAAATGAGCGCAGCTGGTGGCCTTTTGGCAGAGTTCGATTGGTTGCAACAAATTAATAATCAGATAGTTGTGGGTAAGTCGCCTTATGGTCAAAAAGATCCCATAAAACTTCAAGTAATTAAGCCCACATATCCTTTACCACTGGACCCGGATTTGTTTTTTGGAAATATTGACATTCGAGCATTAATCAATATGGGTTATGCAGATACCAAATCGAGCTTACAAGCAATCCCCCAAAATGGAATTAGTTTGGATTACAAAGCTGCTCAAATGAATGAACCTGGAATTTCTTTTCAATTTATGGCTAAATTTGAAGGAGGGGCCTATCTTAGAAAAAGTGTCGAAAAAGTGAATGTTTATCTATTGTTTGATTTTCGTAAAATAGCTGAAAATCAAATGATTACTAATTTTTTTGGGTCCATTAAATTGCAAAATCACGACCATGAAATTATTTTATTTGATACAAAAGTCCAGCTTTTGAGTGAAAATGGGAAAAAGCGTATAGTAATCGAGGGTAAATTAATTATCGCCGATAAGCTTCAAGAATTGCATGGGGAAATAGAGCTGAAAACAAAAATTGATTTTAGATTAGGGCTTGAATTCAAAACAATGCAAATTCAAATGGATGGGGGCGAAAAAACAATTTTAACTCAAAAAGTAAGTGGACGATTGAAATCAATATTGAAAAGTAAAATCTATCAAAATGCTTCCTATTTTCGAAAACAAAAATCAAAAAGTCAAATTTTAGACTGGATTTATGCAAATTGACCTATTTTTGCAAAAAAATAAAAGCATAAATGGAGCCGATTGAATTGGATGGGTTTAACCCTATGATATTGAAAGAACTCGCTAATACTGAAATGCCTTTTGGTAAATATAAGGGAACTATTTTATGTGACTTGCCTGAGCCCTATCTAGTTTGGTTCCAACTGAAAGGCTTTCCAAAAGGTCGAATAGGTTTGCTTTTACAAACACTTTATGAAATAAAATTGAACGGGTTGGAATATTTATTAAAGCCCTTAAAAGGGAATTTGTAGTTTATTCATACCACTCAAATGCCTCAACACCAGTTAAGTAGACGCCGTCAAAGCCTAGTTTTATAAAATTATTAGTTATAGAGTTCCCACTTCCAGAAAGTATATTTTGCCATTCTATATCCCAATAGTTGGTTCTGAAATTGCCATCGATTCCAATTTCTTTATTTACAAAACCTGGTAATGTTAACTTGTAATCAGGAAGCCAATAATATCTTTTAGAATTAGCCATGGATACATCTAATTCTGCTAAAACTAACCTTCTTCCTCCATTTTTTTTAACTTTTAATGCCTTGATATCTTCTGAAGTGAATAATTGATTTTGATAAAAACCTTCTATCACAATTAAATCAAAATTGGTTTGTGATAAGTTTTTGATTATTGAATCTTTTGAAAAAACTCCTAAATCTAACAATGCCATGAAATTTTTTGGCTCCTCTACCGTAGCAATATTGTTTTTATTTTCGACTAAAAGTGGCGTGCTTATTTGGGGGAACTCGTTTAGTTTTTTGGTGGGGCTATTAAATAATTTGTAGTTATAGGCCCCACTTTTGGCTATTGAATTATTGATTGAATTGGTTGAATAAACATAATCAATTACAAAAACGGGTTTTGAACCAATCACAGATCCATTGATAAAATTATTGAAATAAGTCTGAGTAGTTGTGCTATTGGGTTGATCTATAGCTTCATAGCCATAAAATAGGCTTTCTATCGCCATCGCATCGATTGCTTTTAGATAATTGGTACTTGGGTTATTGCCGATTTTTAGAAGCTCTATTCCATTTTGAGGAATAATCAGAAAATCTTTTTTTACTGCCTTAGCATTTTCAGAAATACTTCCAACCAAATTTTGCATTTCCTCCTGATAAGTAATTTTTCGAGGAGATAAATTACCCTCTGGAGGATTGCAGTTCGATAATACCAATAGACTAACCAATATGACTAGATTTTTTATGCTCATAGAATTTTTACCTTATTAGACTTACTCGCTTTCACTTTCCCAAATTTCGCAAATATTCACGATTGTTTCCATGGCTTTATGAATATCTTGTAGGCTTACCCACTCTTGTTTGCTATGAAAAGCATGCTCGCCAGCAAAAATATTGGGACAAGGAAGTCCCATGAACGAAAGCCTGGAGCCATCAGTGCCTCCTCTAATGCTCTGTAAATGAGGCTTTAACCCGGATTTTACCATGGCTGCTTTGGCAATATTGATTATTTGAGGGTGATTATCCAAAATTACCTTCATATTCCTGTATTGTTCATGAATGTGAAATTCTGCTGTCGAATTTGGATAATTTACCAATATTTGATGGGTAATGTTTTTGACCAAATCCTCTAATTTCTGTAAGCCTTCTGTTTCGAAATCTCGTATTATCAGTTCGATTTCGGTGGTTTCAACTTGCCCATTAATACCCACTGGGTGAATAAAACCTTGCATACCTTCTGTAGTTTCTGGTGAAAGCTTATCTTTTGGAAGAGCTGCCACGATCTCGGATGCAATTTTTATAGACGATTCCATTCTGTTTTTTGCAAATCCAGGATGCTGACTTACCCCGTGAATAATCACTTTCATGCCATCCGCACTGAAAGTTTCATTTTCGATGCTTCCAAGACTCTCACCATCCACAGTATAGCCATATTTTGCACCCAGTTTTTCAATATTTACAAAATTGGTACCTCTCCCAATTTCTTCATCAGGCGTAAATAATATTTTAATTATGCCGTGTTTGATATGTGGTTTCTCAATCAAATATTGACAAGCCATCATAATGGCGGTCACACCAGCTTTATTATCAGCCCCTAAAAGTGTTGTTCCCGAGGCAGTTATTATATCATTTCCAATTTGATTTTCCAAATCTGGATGTTCACTTTTTCTGATGACTATTGTGTTGTCATCTGGTAAAATGAGGTCATCACCATTATAATTTTTATGAAGAATTGGCTTTACATTTTCACCAGAACAATCAGGGGAAGTATCCACATGGGAGCAAAAACAAATGGTAGGAATGTTCTTTTTTACACTATTGGATGGGATGGTAGCATAAACATAACCGTATTCGTCTAAATGAGCATCCTTTATGCCCATTTCTAATAATTCCTTTACTAAGATTTTGCTTAAATTCTTTTGCTTTTCTGTGGAAGGCTGTTTGGCTGAATGTGGGTCCGATTGAGTGTCAATCTTTACATAACAAAAAAAACGTTCCTTAATATTCTCTAGCATCTAAAATATTTGAAATAGTGAATACAAAATTAGGTTACTATTTTGCAATTTTTATAAATATTGGTATTTTTCTAATTTTAGTTGGTTTTATTTTAAAAATAATCTTTAAGATGTCAATTTTATTAAACGAATTGGAAAATAGGCAGTTTTTTATAAGAAATCACTTCAAAAATTAACGATGATAGTAATTTTTAATTAATTTCGTTTTCTGATTCAACAGTATTTTTACTACATAAATTTTAATTCAAAATATTATTTTATGCCCGATTTTGCAGAACTCTCCCTTGGTGATAAAAATATAAAACTTCCCATTTTTATTGGCACCGAAAACGAACCAGCTATTGATATAGCCAAATTGAGGGAAGAGACTGGTTATGTAACGCTTGACTCGGGTTATAAAAATACTGGTGCTACCAAAAGTGCCATTACTTTTTTGGATGGTGAGGAGGGTATTCTTCGCTATAGAGGGTATTCAATTGAAGAATTAGCCGAAAAGTCTTCCTTTTTGGAAGTAGCTTACCTTTTAATTTATGGTGAATTACCCAACAAAGAGCAATTTGAAACTTTTGATCAGGCTATACGTACACATACGCTTGTGAATGAGGATATGCGCCGTATTTTCGATGGCTTTCCGGTAAATGCCCATCCAATGGGAGTGCTTTCAGCGATGGTTTGTGCCATGAGTGCCTTTTATCAAGACAAAGTCGGAACTGATGAAAATATAAATGTAATTAGGTTGATGGCCAAAATGCCAGTAATGGCTACTTGGTCGTATAAAAAGGGAAATGGACATCCAGTAAACTACCCAAAAAACAAGTACGATTACTGTGCCAATTTTTTGCAGATGATGTTTGCTCTGCCTGTTGATGATTATGTTGTGGATCCAGTCGTAGTTAGCGCTTTAAATAAGTTGTTGATTCTTCATGCTGATCACGAGCAAAACTGTTCTACTTCTACTGTACGTTTAGTGGGTTCGTCACATGCCAATTTATTTTCTTCCATTTCGGCGGGTATAAATGCACTTTCAGGCCCATTGCATGGTGGGGCCAATCAAGAAGTAATTGAAATGTTGGAAGAAATAAAGGCAAATGGTGGTGATGCGGATAAGTATATTGCCATGGCTAAGGATAAAAATTCGGGTTTTAGATTGATGGGCTTTGGCCATAGAGTTTACAAAAACTTTGATCCAAGAGCTAGAATTATTAAGAAAGCGGCTGATGAAATTTTAGATAAATTGCACATCAACGACCCAGTATTGGAAATTGCCAAAAAATTAGAACAAGCGGCACTTCATGATGATTATTTTGTTTCAAGAAAGCTTTATCCTAATGTTGATTTTTATTCAGGTATTATTTATCGGGCATTGGGTATTCCTACTAACATGTTTACCGTAATGTTTGCCATTGGACGCTTACCCGGTTGGATTGCTCAATGGAAAGAAATGCGTGCCAATAAAGAGCCAATAGGCCGCCCAAGGCAGATATATGTTGGGGCACCGTCAAGGTCGTTTGTGGATATGAAAGACAGATAGAATTTAGAATAAATATACTTTTCAATGATTCAAAATTGCTAAAACTCTTCAACTTGAAGAGTTTTTTTTATAAGCTAATTATAATATAAAAAACATATAGTATATTTGAAATATGTTATATAATTCCAATAAATATCAAAGAGGTCGGGGTGCTCAAATTAATACACCTAATCGGTTTTTGAAAAAAAATATTGAGCCAATTGTTGAAAATGTATATGAGAATCAATTGATTGATGCAGAGGAGATTGGAATTGGAAATAGTACTCAATTTTTTATAGAACATCCCAAAACGATTGTGAATAAAGTGGTGGCTAATGACCTCCCATTGATGTATTCTATCAATCCATACCAAGGTTGTGAGCATGGTTGCAGTTATTGTTATGCAAGGAATGTGCATGAGTATTGGGGTTTTTCAGCGGGCACTGATTTTGAATC
>JAZKGO010000138.1:0-1525 GCA_040385875.1 Bacteroidota bacterium | reverse complement strand
TTCCTACCAGTATTGTTAAAAAAGTAACAGGTGATTTATTGAAATATGGAAATGTGCAGAGAGGTTATTTAGGTGTAATTATACAAGAATTAGATGGGAAAAAAGCTGAAGAACTTGACTTGAAAGTAAATCAAGGAGTGTATATCGAACGCTTTTCAGATGCCAATAGCTCGGCTAAATCAGCTGGACTTAAAATTGGAGACGTAATTACCAAAATTGATGGTGTTGAAGTAAAATCTTCTTCTAAACTGCAAGAAATGGTTGCTCGCCATAGACCAGGTGAAAGTGTGCAAGTAGTAGCAGTTGATAAAGAAGGTAAACTCAGGACAGTAAATGTGGTTTTGAAAAATCTAAGTGGCACCAATGCAATTGTGAAAGCAGATGCCAGCGCAGAAATAAAAATAGAAGATTTGGGTGCTAAAGTTGGAAACTTAAGCTCTACTGAAAAATCAAAATTAGGATTAAGAGGAGGGGCAAAAATACTTTCACTTGAAGACGACGGCCGCCTTGCTCAAAATGGAATTGAAGATGGTTTTGTGATTACAAAAATTGATGAAGAGCAGGTGCTAAATGCCAATGACTTTGCCGATAAAATGAATGGCAGAAAAGGTAGAGTAAGATTAGAAGGAACTTATCCAGCAGAACCTGGTTCTCGATACTATTATCAGTTCAATATTCGTTAACTAACGGAGATGCATTTGATATTATAAATTTTTGATTTAGTTAAATTTGTGTTCGAAAAAAATCGCTTTGGGGGCTACTTCAAAGCGATTTTTTTATTCTAAAATTTGAAATAAAAATCTACTCGTTTCTGAAACCTAAAGTTATAATTAAAAGTGTTTCTGGGTATAAAAGATTTATACTAAAAGATCAACTAATATTTAAGCCATTGAATTGCAAATAATTAAACAACCCTTTTAATTGATGTCACCCACAAATATTTATTATCACCAGCCACCAACTTTTTCAGGTGTCTCTCTAAAGAGGCTATTACGTCGAATCTTTTCGTTGGGAAGGTAAAAGCTTGTCCCATAAGTATTCGGAGCAAGCCGACGGGAGGAAGTTGATTATTTATTCGTCAATATTAATAACTTAAGTATAATTACATAGTAAGTTTCATATAAATAATCTACAAAAACTGGCTCATTTCTAAATATATCATTATGATTTATGACAAATTAAAATAGGTCATAATCTGTATCTACATTCAAAATGATCAATTTTATATTTTGGAAATAGCTTTTTGTATTGAATATATAATTGAGCTGTGTACCTGTCAAATTCAATTAGGTAAGTGACTCTTAAAATTGATTAGCTAATTCCTTGAAAATGACATTTATGTCTATTTCCTGAATCATTTTTAAACCCACAAAAAAAGAGGTCGCCAAATTGACGACCTCTTTTTTTGAAATTACAACACTTTAATCACACTATTACGGTATAATCACCTTCTTGGTTTGGAACTTGCCGTTGCTCTCAATTCTCAAGTAATAAGCACCTGATATTGGCTCTATTACTCTAATTT
>JAZKGO010000137.1:0-1858 GCA_040385875.1 Bacteroidota bacterium | reverse complement strand
CCTGTAATACGACCAAAACTTTGTGTCCAAAAGAAAAATAGTAAACCAGACGGTCCTTTCAGACCATAAACTTCTTTTTCAGGATGCAAGTCAAATTGCTGATACAAACCCCAACACATTGGTAAAAGCAAAATAGCAACAATTATGAAATAAGGCAGCCAACTAATTCGAAACAATTTACTCCATTTTTGATGTATTAAAATATCGAAGCCAATACCTGACAGAAATATAATTAAGGCAAATGGCCCTTTTGACATCAGTGCAAATGACAAAAAAACAGCAGAAAAAAATAAATTAACAAACTTTCTATTTCGCTTATATTCAATATATTGCCAAATTGCTAATATAGAAAAGCTCATCAAAAGCCCGTCAGTACGCACATCGTTTGTGATTAGAAAAAGTGCTTGTGTGCTGGCTAATATTAGTGCAGAATACAGTCCAATTTTATGATTGTAATAAAGGTTTGCCAGTCGATAAGTTGCATAAATACCGGCTAAAATTAGTAAAACGGCAGGCAATTTATAAGACCATGTGCTTACTCCAAATATTTTAAAAGAGGCACTTGCCATCCAAAAAAGCATGGGAGGTTTATCCAGATAGTCTAAATTTCTATGAAAAACTTGAAGATAACTGCCAGTTCGAAGCATTTCTAACGAAATGGAAGCATATTGTGCTGCATCCACTTCCATTAAGTCAATAAACAGATTCAAAAAATATAGAATGACTATGCTAAAACCTAAAATATAAAATGTGTATTTCTGATTAAAAAAACTCATGCAAATTTCAAAAAGATTAAATAACTAAAATATACCTGCTGCAAAGCTATTGAATTTGAACTGAAAAAAGATAATCTTAGAGTTTAGTTTATTTTTGCAAAAAAAAATAACCGTTACTTATGCAACGGTTATCGATCTTAGTTTGATGAAGCTTAATTCTTACAAAACAAAATCTACTGAAGTGAGAGGTAGGTTCCAAGCATCTGAAACACCCTTATAAACAATTTTCCCCTCCGCCACATTTAATCCTAATTTCAATTCTTCATTTTCCTTACAAGCCTTTTTCCATCCCTTATTGGCAAGCTGAATGGCGTAGGGTAAGGTAGCATTAGTCAATGCCAAAGTAGAAGTATAAGGTACCGCACCTGGCATATTTGCCACGCAATAATGTACGATTCCATCTATGACAAAAGTGGGATTTTCGTGAGTAGTCGGGCTACAAGTTTCAATACAACCACCCTGATCAACCGCCACGTCCACCAAAACAGTACCAGGTTTCATTATTTTCAACATATCTCTGGTAATCAAATGGGGAGCTTTAGCGCCGGGTATCAACACTGCACCAATAATCAAATCAGCATGAGGGATTAATGCACGAATATTGTATTCATTACTCATTACGGTATCCGCATTGGCTGGTAATACATCTTCTAAATAGCGTAATCTTGGTAAGCTCACATCTACAATAGTAACATTGGCCCCAAGTCCAGTAGCCATTTTAGCTGCTTGAATCCCCACGATACCTCCTCCTAAAATCAGCACATTGGCAGGTTTTACGCCAGCCACTCCTCCCAACAAAATACCTCGACCACCCATAGGTTTCTCCAAATATTTTGCTCCTTCTTGAATGGCCATACGACCTGCTACTTCACTCATTGGTATCAAAAGAGGCAAGCTCCTGTCTGGTTTTTCAACGGTTTCATAGGCTAAACAAATTGCTTCACGCTCAATCATTGCATGAGTAAGTGGTTCAGAAGAAGCAAAATGGAAATAAGTAAATAATAATTGGCCCTTTTTAATTAATTTATATTCTGATTCGATTGGCTCTTTTACTTTACAAATCATTTCAGCAATCTGATAAA
>JAZKGO010000136.1:14668-16244 GCA_040385875.1 Bacteroidota bacterium | reverse complement strand
GCGGCCAATATACTTGCCATTTGAATACTTAAAGAAGAAGGCAATTTCAAAACTTTACTATTAAAAGTGGGTAGCCAACTCATAATGCTTTGTTCAATTAATACATAGATGAATGCACTCGCCAAAAAAACAATTACAATCGGAACGATGATGAGTTTAAACATATCTGCAAATCCATCCAATGAAAAGCCAGAATCAGTTTCTGATTGGATGGAGCTCTCATCAATTTGAGTGGACAAAAGAATAAAAAAAGCCACAATAGCTAAAGCGGCTAATAAATAATAAACATTTACCCATGAGGTAGAATTAGGATTTTCGTCGTCAATGAAAAGGGTAAATATAAAATAGCCTACCAAAATACCCACCATAAAAAATGACTCAATAAAGTTCATTAAACTTATGTGCTCTTTCTCTCCGTTTGTAATCAAACCGATTGTTCCAAAAACCGATACCTTAATCATGGCAAAACTTGCACCTACCGCTGCGAATAAGATTTTACTCATCCAAAATGTATTGACAATTGGCATCATAAAACAAGCAATAGTTACAATACCTAAAGCCACTAGCATTGCATTTTTATAACCAGTTTTATTGATAAATGAAGCCACAAAAAAAGAAGCAATAGCGATGCTCAAATCTTTAAATGCTTCCAAAATTGCTGCCGAAGATTCCGTTTGTCCGTAAGTATTTTGTGCTTGTAATATCACTGTTCCAACACTATTTAGCAAAAGTGCAAACAGGAAATAGTTGATAAAAATCGTGGTTTTGATTTTCAGAGAGTTGTTTACCATTAGTTTTATAAATTTAGATCATCATTATTATTTCAAATTTACCTTCTTTTTGTCAAACTTCTGAATCTTGGCATAAACATGGTCTATATCCAATTATTTATTTTTAGTAGATTCAGCATGAAAATTTGATTATTTTTGTGAATTATTATCCAAAATCTTTCAAATTCCCATTGATTTCTCCAAATACTTCAATTGGAGGCATTATCAATTTTATAAAATTATTGAATGAAAATTTCGCTTAACTGGTTAAAAGAATTTATAGAAATTACCGAAACACCTGACGAATTGGGTCAAATATTAACAGGAACTGGCCTTGAGGTAGAAGATATTGAGAAAATTGATTCCATTCCAGGAGGTTTGGAAGGGTTTGTAGTGGCTGAAGTAATTACTTGTGAAAGATTTGAAGTGAAAGATAAAAAGCTGAGCCTTACCACCGTAAATATTGGTGAAGCGGAGCTTGCTACTATTGTCTGTGGTGCGCCAAATGTATCTGCTGGTCAGCGAGTGATTATTGCAAAAGTGGGCACCACTTTATATAATAAAGATGGATCAGCGGCCTTTACCATTGACAAAAGAAAAGTTTATGGCCATCCATCTGAAGGGATGATTTGTGCAGAAGATGAAATGGGTGTTGGGGATTCTCATGATGGCATTTTAGTGGTTGACACCAATTTACCAAATGGTACAGCAGCTGCCCAATATTTCAATATTGAATCTGATTATGTTTTTGAGATTGGATTAACCCCAAATAGAGCGGATGCTGCCTCCCATTTTGGCGTGGCTAG
>JAZKGO010000136.1:0-14568 GCA_040385875.1 Bacteroidota bacterium | reverse complement strand
AAATTCACCACTTTAGACAAAGTGGAGCGAAGCCTAAAAGCAGATGATTTGATGATTTGTGATGCCGCTAAGCCCATAGGGATTGCAGGTATATTTGGTGGATTACACTCTGGTATCAAAGAAAATACCACTGAGGTTTTTTTGGAAGTGGCCTATTTCGATCCCGCTTTCGTTCGGAAAACTGCCTTGACTCATAGTCTCAAAACTGATGCATCATTTCGCTTTGAGCGAGGGACAGACCCTAACTTAAAAGTTTTTGCACTACAACGAGCCGCTTCATTAATTGTAGAAATTACTGGCGGTAGCATTTCTTCAGAATTAATAGATATTTACCCTAATCCGATTTCCAATGTTGAGATTTTGGTAAAATATTCAAGAATTAATCAATTGATTGGGGTCGAAATTGATTCAAATCAAGTGAATCAAATATTGACTTCATTGGATATTGAAGTTGTACAAGAATCAGAGGACGTTTTCAAAGCAATAGTTCCGCCTTACCGGGTGGATGTAACTAGAGAAGCCGATATTGTGGAAGAAATTTTAAGAATCTATGGCTTAAACAATGTCGAGGTTTCTGACTATCTGGGTACAGATTTTATTTCAAATTTCTCATCAAAAGATAAAAACAAACTTCAATCAAAAATAGCCGATGTATTGATTGGCGCAGGTTTCTCAGAAATATTGACCAACTCTCTCACAAAACCAAGCTATCATGCGGCAATTAAATCTGATTTGTTAAATGCCGATGTTGAAATTTTAAATAAGCTTTCAGAAGATTTAGGGGTGATGAGGCAAAGTTTATTATTCTCGGGCATGGAAGTATTGGCTTATAACATCAACCGCAGGCAAAAGGATTTGAAACTATTCGATTTTGGAAAAGTATATTCAAAAGCTGAAAAATTTAAAGAAAATAATCGGTTAGCGATTTTCATAGCTGGCAATTCTACTGAAGAAACTTGGCAAAATAAGGCCAAAAATGCTGATTTTCATGAATTGGCAGGTGAGGTTAACAAAGTGTTACTTCAAATGAAAGCAAAAGCAATTGAAACTACTCCGGTTGAAAAGTCTTCAATATTTGCGTATGGCCTTTCGTACCAATTGAATAAAAAAGAGATTGGGAGAATTGGTTTGGTTCAACCTAAAATAGCCAAATTAGCTGACATTAAAATTCCAGTATTTTTTGCGGATCTGGATTGGGATTATTTATTTAAACAATACAATGACAATGCTACCTACCAAGAAATTTCAAAATTCCCTGAGGTCCGTCGTGATTTATCCCTTGTAATTGAGGAGGCAGTAAGTTTTGATCAAATCAAAAAGTTGGCTTTCAAATTAGAAAGGCAGCTTTTAAAATCGGTTAATGTTTTTGATGTATATCAGGGACAAAATTTGGGAGAAGGGAAAAAATCCTATTCTGTAAGTTTTATTTTACAAGAAGCAGACAAAACCTTGAACGATAAAAAAATCGATGGCATTGTGGATAATTTCATAAGGGCTTTTGAGAGAGAATTAGGGGCAAATATTAGAAAGTAAAAATCTAAAATTTCAATTTTTAATGAAGAATTCGATTGAAGTTTTGTTGCGATTAGATACGATCCAAAATCGTGTAAAACTGTTAATGAATCAACTTGAGGAAGCCAAAATAAAATTAAAAAATACCGAAATTGAAAATGAACAATTAAAGACTTCCCTGAAACTACAGGAGCAAAACCTTAAAAATTTACAAAAAAACCAAGAAAATGAACAAAAAGATTTCCGAAAGAGGGATTTTTTTGCTAAACTTGTACAAAATACTGGAGGTTTGTCAGGCGATACGTCTGAACTCAAGAAAGCTCTGGACGATTATATTAAAGAGATAGAGAGTTGTATTGCTAAATTAAGCAATTGATATTCAAATATTTAAATGGAAAAAACACTGTCGGTCAACCTTCGGATAGATGGGCGCAAGTACCCGATTAAGGCAGATGAGCATGAGGAGGAAAACCTTCGGAAGGCCGAAAGATTGATTAATGACCGCATTAATTTTCATTTAAGAGAAAAAAAAATTTACGATAGGCAGGATCTTTATGCTATGGTTTTAATAGAGTATGTTTATAACAACCTAAAGCTTGAAGATAATAATAAAAAACTACTGGATTCACTCGGTAGTAAGCTTAATAATATTGATGATATCCTGAATCAAGTAAATTAACTAGTCTCCTTTTATTGTTCAGCTATATTTCTTGGTTCTAAAACGAACCTCTAAATTCTCAAAATTTCAAATTTGGGTTTTTGGAGGTTTTTTGTTTTCACCTGATTTACAACTAGTTAATCACAATAATTGCTTTTTGATAGATATTGGAACATTTGTTCTAAATATGTTTTTCTTTCAAAATTTAATTATTTATACATTAACCCATATTAATAATATACCAATGTCCGATTTACTACTAATTATACTTACTGGGGCAGGCTGCCTCGGTGGTGGCCTATTTTTAGGTAAAACAATATTCAATAAAAATTATGAAAACCTTGAAAAAGAGGCAATTGCAAAAGCCGATTCGATTGTTACGAATGCAGAATTGACTGCCGAAAACATTAAAAAAGATAGAATTTTAGAAGCCAAAGAACGCTTTTTGAAATTGAAACAAGAATTTGAAGAAGAAAGCAATAACAAAAAGCAAATTATCATTCAAAATGAACAAAAAATAAGACAACGAGAGCAACAATTAAATACCTTACTTGAACAAAGCAAAAGAAAAGAATCTGAAATTGATAGCCACAAACAAAGTCTAACAGCTCAGTCTGAAAACTATAAAAGAAGATTGGATGAAGTAGAAAAAAAGGGAATTGAAGCAGAACAAATCCTTTCTCAAAACATTGCTGCTTTAGAGAAAATCTCCAATCTTACAGCGGAAGAAGCCAAAGCAGAATTAGTGAAAAACTTAACTGCTGAAGCGGAAACAAAAGCTTCCTCCATTATAAAAAATACAGTAGAAGAAGCCAAACTTACCGCTACCAAAGAAGCCAAAAAGATTATTATTGAAACTATTCAACGTACTGCTGCAGAGCAAGCCATTGAAAACTGTGTATCGGTATTTAATATTGAATCAGACGATGTAAAGGGAAAGATTATTGGTCGTGAAGGACGAAATATTCGTGCTTTGGAGGCGGCAACTGGGGTAGAAGTAATTGTGGATGATACGCCGGATGCGATTATTATTTCAGGCTTTGATCCAGTACGTCGTGAAATCGCTCGCTTGTCTCTTCATCGTTTGGTACAGGATGGCCGTATTCACCCTGCCAGAATTGAGGAGGTAGTAGCCAAAACAAAGAAAAACATTGAAGATGAGATAGTAGAGATAGGTGAAAAGACGGTTATTGAATTAGGAATCCATGGCCTTCATCCTGAGTTGATCAGAATGGTTGGCAGGATGCGATTTAGATCAAGTTATGGTCAAAATCTGCTGCAACATTCAAAAGAAGTGGCTAGACTTTGTGCCACAATGGCTTCAGAATTAGGCTTAAATGCTAAAATGGCCAAAAGAGCAGGACTTTTGCATGATATTGGAAAAGTGTCAGAAGAGGAGCCAGAGCTTCCACATGCTATTTTAGGTATGGAATTGGCTCAAAAATACAAAGAGCATCCTGAAGTATGCAATGCAATCGGAGCCCATCACGACGAAATTGAGATGACCACCATGATATCGCCCATCATACAAGTTTGTGATGCGATTTCAGGGTCTCGCCCAGGTGCAAGACGTGAAATGATTGACTCTTATATGAAGCGATTGAGAGAATTGGAAGATTTAGCTTTAAGTTTTTCTGGCGTTACTAAATGCTATGCCATACAAGCGGGTCGTGAACTCAGAGTATTGGTTGATGCGGAGAATGTAACGGATGAAAGAGCAGGAAATCTCTCTTTTGACATTTCTCAGAAAATTGAAAAAGAAATGCAATATCCTGGACAAATAAAAGTAACAGTAATTAGAGAAATGCGTTCAGTAGCTTTCGCTAAATAAGATTTATTAAATAAAATATAAGGACTTAAAAACATCAAATATTCAGATAATAATATAATCTTTCACAACGACGGTATTATTTAATAATAAATATTTGTTTAGTTACATTATTTGAAATACAAGAACATTAACTTGATATAATCCAAGATTTTTCTTTATTTTTTAAAAGTTATTTTATAACTTAATCATTCAAATTTATTATTAAATTCAAATAAAGAAGAACATGAGACCAAAACTACAATTTCTTAAAATAAACCTATTCGTAATTTGCCTGCTAATGGCAAATATGGCCTACTCGCAATGTCCTGACTTTGCATATATTTCTGCAAATACAAAATGTATTTTTTTAACTTGGAATACAATACCTGGTGCTCTCCCAACTACAATCACTTATAATTCTGTAACCTATGGATATTTATCTGGCTCCGGGGCTACAGCCGATGCAGCGATTTACAGGGATACAGCACCTGGAAGTGGTGCTTGTAACGCCAATCAGTCTTTAATTTTAACTGGTGTTGTTTATATCCCTGAACCTTGCGCCTATTTAAATGGGGTTTTACCTTTAAATTTAGTATCTTTCGAGGGTCAAAAAATAAACAATCTCAATCATTTAAAATGGCAGACATCTTTAGAAAAAAATACAAATCTTTTTGAAGTTGAAAGTAGTGTGAATGGTCAAAAATTTGAAAAAATAGGAACTGTACAATCCAAAAACAATAATTCGAATGAAGTGAACGAGTATTCTTTTATAGATGCTACCATTTCAGATCAGCCTATTTATTATAGATTAAAATCTATTGACATGGATGGAGCAACCAGTAATAGCAAGGTGATAGCAATCAAAGGAATCGATGATTTCAATAAAATAAAGGCCTTTCCTTCTCCTACAACAGGTGTTGTAAATATTAATGTTATCAGCGAGTCAAATATTGGCACAATGGCTAAATTGTTAGATTTATCAGGGAAACAAATAATGAGTTTTCCGGTTACTAAAAAAATATTGCCGATTGATTTACAACAATTGAACAAAGGATTATACGTAGTTAGGTTTAATAACGGTGAGTTTGTGAAAATAATTAAGGAGTAAAATTTGCTAATCTAGATATATTTAAAAAAGCCATTTTGTAAAACTTGATGGCTTTTTTTGTGAACTATATTAACCAAAATACAGTTTTAAAACAGATAAAAATTCAATATTATACCTTCAAATAAATTACAACGAATGAAAAAACTAACATTACTTATCATTGCTACAACTTTAATCAGCTTCAATCTTTGGGCACAATCAATTAAAACTCCTGCAGCAAGTACCACACAAACGATTATGCAAGATTTTGCTTTGAGTTCAATAGAAATCAATTATTCAAGACCCAGTATGAAAGGTCGTACCATTTTTGGCGATCTAGTTCCATTTGGAAAGCCATGGCGCACAGGTGCAAATAATGCCACAAAAATTACTTTTGGTGAAGATGTAAAGATTAGTGGAAAAGAACTTAAAGCTGGCTCTTATGCGCTTTACACAATACCAGGCCAATCAGAATGGGAGGTAATTATTAATAAAGGAACTGGCAACTGGGGAGTGGTTGGCTACAATCCAACTGATGATTTAGTCAGATTTAAAATTAAGCCAATCGATCTTGATTTTACAACTGAGACTTTCACAATGCAAATAGGCAATATTTCTAATACAAGTGCCGATATTATGCTTTGGTGGGATAAAACGGCTATTGTATTTACTGTTGAAGCAGATGTTGACTCTAAAATAATGGCTGATATTGACAAGGCTTTTTCGGTTGACTCAAAGCCTTATTTTACAGCAGCTCAATATTATTTTGAAAATGGCAAAGACCTCAATAAAGCATTAATATGGGCTTCAAAAGCTACGGAACAAAATCCCAAGGCCTATTGGATGTTTTTACTAAAAGCTAGAATTGAACAAAAACTAGGTAAAAATGGAGAGGCAAAAATCAGCTCAGCGAAATCATTGGAATTGGCTAAAGAAGCAGGCAACCCTGATTATATAACTTTAAATGAGAAACTTTTAAAAAGTTTGTAAAAGCTTAAATTAGTATGAAAAATAGAAAAGAAGGCCAAAAACAGGCCTTCTTTTTTTATCCAATTTTTACTGAAGTCATTGTAATTGAGCCCATTACGGCCTTATCATTGAATATTTGAGCCTCCTCATTTTTTTCCTGCATACCCAAAATGTATAACAAAGGATAATAATGGTCTGGAGTGGGTATGGCCAATTGAGCAGCTGTACCCAAATTAGGAAAATCGAGTAGTGGTTGATGATTATTTGTTAAAATATGCTTTTTAAAAATTTCGTTCATTTCAATCGCCCAATCGAAGCCAAAATTGGACTGATTTTGATTGAATTGAATCATTCGCAGATTATGCACCATATTACCTGACCCTATGATTAACACCCCTTTTCTTCGCAAAATCGCCAATTCCTTGGCCAATTCATAGTGATATTGTGGTGGCTGATAATAATCAATACTTAATTGCAATACAGGAATATTAGCCAGCGGGTACATATTTTTCACAACCGACCAAGTGCCATGATCAAGCCCCCAGTCATGACTGAGACCCACATTGGTCTTGGTAATCAGACTTTTAGTTTCATAAGCCAATTCAGAATTGCCGGGTGCTGGATACTGAACTTCGAAAAGAGCAGTCGGAAAACCGCCAAAATCGTGGATCGTTTTGGGCTTTTCCATAGCGGTTACAAAAGTACCTTTTGTAAGCCAGTGGGCTGAAATACAGATTACAGCTTTTGGAAGAGGTATTTCATCCCCCATTTTAGTCCAAGACTCGCTAAACTCATTTTGCTCAATTCCGTTCATTGGCGAGCCGTGGCCCATAAAAAGCAACGGCATTATAGACTCTGTTTTTTCTAAAGAATCCGAAAAAGCCTTTAATGTTGATAAAGTATTCATATTTATCAAACATAAATTGGCCGCAATAAAATTCCTTCGTTTCAAAATTTATTTGTATCAACACACAAAAATAAGATTTTATTATTTTTAGCAGTTAACTAATCACAGAATTTCGCCTATTTTTATTTAAATTGCTCAATAGATAAAAAATCTCAAAACCAAAATGATTCAATCAATTAACCGTCGAAATTTCATCAAAAATACGTCATTGGCCGCTTTAGGTATGACTATTATTCCCAAATCGTTTGCTAAAAAAGTGGCCCCTTCCGATAAGCTAAGAGTGGCTCATATTGGTCTTGGGGGCATGGGTAATAGTCATATGAATTGGTTTGCCAAATTACCTGAAGTAGAGGTAGTTGCTTTGGCGGATGTGGATTCTCTGCATTTGTCAGAAACTTTGGCCAGCCTACAAAAAATTCACCCAGATACCAAGGCAAAAACCTATGCCGATTTTCGTCATATTTTAGAAAGAAATGATGTGGATGCGATTACTTGTGCTACTCCCGATCATTGGCATGCACAAGTTGCTATTTTGGCTTTTCAAGCTGGAAAGGACGTTTATGGCGAAAAACCTCTCTCCTATTCCGTAAAAGAAGGCCAAATGATGCTTTCTGCTCAAAAAAAATATGGGAAAATATTTCAATTAGGTACCCAAATACATGCGGGCGATAATTACCATCGTGTGCAAGAAATTATTCAGGCTGGTGCAATTGGTAAAGTCCATACTGTTCGGTTATGGAAAACGGGTTTCCCGCCAGTTTTAGGGCCAAGCAATTACCAAAAACCACCTGAAACGCTGAATTACGATATGTGGCTCGGGCCAGCACCCTATCATGAGTATTCGCCAGAGCGTGTTCATTTCAATTATCGGTATTTTATGGAATACTCAGGGGGCGTTTTTCAAGATTTTTGGTGCCACATCGCCGATGTAGTTTGGATGAGCATTGCACCGAAAAAATTAAAGAAAATTTCGGCAAAAGGTCAATTGGGAGAAGGAGTGGGTGATACACCCAAAGAAATAAATATTGATTATGAGTTTGATGGTTTAAAAATCCATTGGACTTCCACCCCACCCAATGTGCCCGGAGCTGCCAAAAGAGGAATAGGAGCCTATTTCGAAGGCGAAAAAGGTACTTTAATCTGTGATTACTCGAGTAGAGAAATCACTATTAATGGAGTAATAATGCAAGACGTTGAATCTGTACCCAAATCAATTATCCGCTCACCTGGTCATCAACAAAACTTTGTAGATGCTGTAAAAACCCGTACCCAACCAGAATCAAATTTAGAATATGCCAGGAAAATGACCATGCCTATGCACTTGGGGTTGATCTCTTATCGATTAGGCAGAGAGTTGCACTGGAATCATAGAAAAGAAAAATTTAGGCACGATGCGGAGGCCAATTCTTACCTTTTTAGAGAATATCGCAAGCCTTGGGATTTGGTGGCTCCCTAACCCCAAGGCGGGAATTTTTCGGCAGGTAATTAACCCATTTCAAAATTAAGCAAAATTGATGGCAAGGATTGGTACTTGTACTAAATCTACTATTAGGATGAAAAAGTATCTACTTCTAATATTACTTATCACCCCTACTTTTCATTTTACTTTTAGCCAAACAATTATTCGTTTTTTGCCAAATGAATTGTCAAAAAATGAGAACATACAACATAAGCAAATAGGCAAAATTGAACAAAATGGGATAAGTTTTGAGGGAAAATTAGATATTGAATTACCTGATAGAACTTTAAAATTAAATTTAGTTAGAAGTAGTATTAAACAATATAAAACAATCACTACTTCTGCTGGCGAAATATCTAGCAATGTTGAGATTTATGAGGATTGTAGCAGAAATCAAAAATGCTTTATAGCCACGACAAATAATCGATTTTATAGTATATATATACTTGAAAATGAGAAATTTACCAGCCTTGAAAACACAAAAATCGAGCAAGCTACTTATATTAAAAATGGTAGTATTGACAAGGCTATTTCAGAAAAAATAAGAATTGATGTCGATATAAATAAGGCGGTTTCACTTTCACAAAAAAACAAACGAAACCGCACCGTAAGTGGTTGCAGTGAGTTTCCAATTGCTTTTATTTGTGACTATGCACATTTTCAAAACAATATTTTGAAAAAAAGTATAGCTGAAATTGAAGCCGATAATCTACTCAGACTAGCCGCCACACAGGAGCTATTTAGTGATTATGCTTTTGATGCAAAAATTTATTTTAAAGCAATCGGTCAAATCATTTATGACAAACCTGGGGAAACCCCTTGGGAATATGAAGAGCTTGACGTACCTCTCGGAAGGCTTGCCTCTGCCATTGAGTTTACCAAAAAACCTTCATCTTGGGAAAAACAAAAATTACTCACCTATATCATTATTACGGGACTTGATTATGGTGATCAAACCATTTGGGGAGTTGGGCGAAGTAGCCTTAAAGAATTTGAAATGGGAACAGCAGTTATAAAAGGTTTTAAAAGCCAAAGCCAAACTTTATGGTTACTGACACATGAATTAGGGCATGTTTTTGGAGCAAGCCATGTGGATGTGGGTTCGATTATGTTTCCGTTTTTTGATGGCTATGGATTAAACTGGAGCAGTAAAAGTAAGGCAGAAATAAATACAACGCTCAATGATTTAAATGATAAAAAATGGCTTAAGATTTGCCCGAAATTACAATTAAGTTGGGATATTGAAGAGGACAGTCTTACCTTATTTTATGAAACCAATTATGAAGCTATCGATGATGTTTTCACAATAGAATTTAGTAGCGATAATTCAAAAACATGGCAAAAAATAACTGAAGTAAAATCCAAAAATGCATATAAATATCAACTCAGAGTACCCGCCACAAAAGTATATTTATCAGGTATTCCAATCAGAATTCGGCAGACTGGCACGAACGAAATCACCTCCAATACCATCAACGTTGTAGTTACTGCTTTAGAAGAAAGACCCCCTCTGTCAAAATCTTTAGTTTATATTAAAAATAATAGTAATGAGCTGATTATTAACTCATTGACACCATCCAAAGTGCTGGTATTTGATGTATTTGGCAAAAAAATATGTCAAATGGAATCAACTAAAAATGAATATTCTATTGATGTAAAAGTTTGGAATAGGGGTATTTATTTTGTGAAAATACTCTCAAATCCATCAAGAGTATATAAGGTTTTTAAAGAAAATTAATGGGATTAATCTTAAATCTTAGCTGGTTTTACAAGCCGACAAATCTGATTTGAAAATTTTAAATAGACAATTTAGTCAAAAGACAAACTTAGCGGGCACAAATAACCAATTCTCAAATCAAATCTTCTACCCCTCCAAATTATCCTTCACAATATCCTCATAATCAGCTACATGGCTAAAAGCTTGATTCATTTTTTTGCGGTCAAATTCATTTTCGTTGTTGGAAATCCAGACTGTAGCTACACCGTTTCCAATAAAATTAGTGATGGCACGTGCTTCTGACATGAATCGATCCACCCCCAAAAGCATTGCCAAGCCTTCAATTGGAATCGCTTTTATGGCTGTAAGCGTGCTTGCCAACACAATAAAACCACTGCCTGTTACGCCAGCAGCACCTTTGGAAGTGACCATTAAAATACCAATAATTGTGAAAATTTGGGAAATGGAAAGATGTACATTGAACACCTGTGCCAAAAATATGATGGCCATTGAAAGGTAAATTGTTGTCCCGTCCAAATTAAAAGAATAACCCGCTGGCACCACCAAACCAACTACAGATTTGGAACAACCCATTTTCTCCAATTTTTCCATTAAAGAAGGTAAACCCGCCTCTGAAGAGGAAGTTCCCAAAACGATCAGAAGCTCCTCTCGAATGAATTTCAAAAATTTGAATATGCTGATTTTATAATATTTCAATATAAAATAAAGCACCACAAATATGAACAAAGCCATTGTAATATAGACAGTTAACATGAGCTTAGCCAATGGAAGAAGGGTCTGAATACCATATTTGGCGATGGTGAATGCCATGCCACCAAAGGCCCCAATCGGGGCCAAAAGCATTACTTTATGCAAGGCCCAAAATATCTTTTTGGAGATGGGGCTTAAGGCTGCCACCACTTTTTCACGAATAGGAAGTTGGCTTACAATTATGCCAAAAAGAATGGTGAAAACTAATATTTGCAAAGTCACATTGTCCCAAAAAAACTTAATCCAGCTAAACTCAGCAGCTTTTTCGGTGTATTTAGCAATATCGCCACCATTCAGATTACCAGTAACCACCCCTGCACCTGGCTGAATGATATAAGCAACAATCACCCCAACAATCAAAGCAATAGTGGTTACGATTTCGAAATAAATCAATGCCTTTGCCCCTACTTTACCCACTTTTTTCAAATCGCCCATCGATATGATGCCTAAAGTAATCGTAAAAAAGATGATTGGATTAATAAAAAGCTTGACAATACTGATAAAAAAACTGCTCAAAAACTCCGAAAAAGTAGTTTTTATCTCGAATTCAGAAAGGTATAAATTCACTTTGAAGCCCTTTTCAAGGATCGGTTTCAATGCTAAATCAGGATTGAAATGTCCTAATAAAATACCACAAACTATAGCTGTTAATACCCAAAAAGTGAGATTGGTAAAGAGTTTTTTCATTAATTCGAATTCGTTGAAAGTTCTGCAATTTAGGGTATAAAAAACAAAAAAGCCAAAGCAATAAATACTTTGGCTTAATTAGTTATTTAAAATAATTAATCTACTGGACTATTTCGTTCAAGCCTCCACTTTGCTTACCAATTGCATTAATATTTCCAAACCATCGGTATTACTGAGTTTAGTATCAGCTGCACGCTCAGGATGTGGCATCATACCAAATACATTTCTGCCATTATTACAAATTCCAGCGATATTCTCCAAACTTCCATTTGGATTAGAGGCATCGGTAATATTTCCATCAGCATCGCAATATCTGAAAAGAATCTGATCATTTTCATTCAAGCTTTTTAGAGTGGCTTCGTCGGCAAAGTATCGGCCTTCTGCATGTGCTACTGGCACTTTATACGCTTTATTTTGGTCCAAATCCGCATTCAAAAGGCTACTAGAGCTGGTACTTTTTAAATAAATATTTTTAGAAATAAACTTCTGAGTATCGTTTCTTAACAAAACACCAGGCAACAAATGTGACTCCACTAAAACCTGAAAGCCATTGCAAATACCAAAAAGATAGCCTCCATTATTAGCAAATTCAATCACTTTCTCCATAATTGGTGAAAACCGAGCAATGGCACCTGACCGTAGATAATCGCCATAAGAAAAACCACCAGGGATAATTATAAAATCACAGCCTTGCAAATCGGTATCTTTATGCCAAAGCTTCACTGCTTCTTGACCCATATTTTGCAAAACTCCAACGGTATCATCGTCACAATTAGACCCTGGAAACACTACTACGCCAAATTTCATATTTTATCTTTTACTTTTTTAACAAATTTAAGAAATTTTAACTTCTAAATTTTATAGTCATTTATTTTACAAAAAGTTATTGGCGGAAATTTGATTTTCTTCAAAATATTAAAATGCCTATCATTTGTTATAATTATCGAAGCATTTGAAGCCACGTATGCGTCAACAAACTTATTATCGTCGTGATCATTGTTAATTAATAACCAATTAAATGAAATCGGATTTATTTTGATAACATTTGGAAGATTAATAAGCACTTTTATTACCAATTCTGCATATTCTGGTGAATAAAATTCTGAAAGTTTTTCTTCATATTCTAATAGAATTTCAGTTGTGACTACTAATTCAACTTCACCATTTAAAATTTTGTCATAAATCCATCTGAATTTTGAGAGCTTTGGTACAGACACAATTAAGCAATTTGTATCTAAAATAATTTTACCGCTCATTGGTATTATTTATCAAAATCCTTTTCCAATAATTCATTTATTTTTTTGTCAGAAAATCCTTTTTCATCCCAAATTTTATTCATTAAATTATCAGCTTTTTGCGAATAATAGTTAGCAATTAGCAATTGCAGCTCTTTGGTTTCACTCTCATTAATATTTTTTTCACTAAAAAATTTTAGCAAATGAACCTGTATTGGATTTAAATTTTGAATTACTGCTGCCATAATATTCTCTTTTTTACAAATTTAATAAATTTTAATCTTTTATGTTTTAGATTTGATTGTACATTAAAAAAGATTTTAATAAATTTCTAATAAATCAAAATAATAAACATTAAAAAGGCCAACAAAATAATTTTAACTACCTTATTTTCAATTATTTCTGTTTTGGTTTCAGCTCAAAAATTCAAGTTATTTGAGCCTATGGACCAACCCTTTAAAATTTTCCAAAGCCCCATTATCAAATTTGATAGCTCCAGAAATATTTCAAATCAAAAGTATTTTTCACAAAACGAAAAACAGATCGTAACAAGAAATAATGGAATGCCAATATTGAGTTACACTGGATATGATGATAGAATGTTGATTTACGTACCAGATCCGAATATTAAACAAAGTTTGATAATTGATACTCCGAAGGGATTTGAGGTACCCTTTAAGAAGTAATTCTTACCCATTTTTCTCTCTTGCACCTGCCAATTTCCACCAAGGCAAATACGGCTGAGCGTGATGCTCGTGGTGATAACCAAAAAAATAACAACTGATAAAAGCCAAAAAGTGATTCAACTTTTGGCTTCTTGCTTTATAAATGTCATTTTCTTGATGCTCGCCCCTATGGGGAATATAAGTACCAAAATAAAACAACTGAAAAGTACTCAAAACGGCTGGTATCATCCAAAAAACTATCAGATTTTCCATAGGAAATACCAATTTTAACAGATTATAAGTGATAGCCATACAAACAATCTGCCCAATGGTTATATACTCTTTCAAAAACTTAAAATACCAGCTCCAGAAGCCGCCAGTGTGATAATCAGGGTCGGCATCAGAAACTACAAATTGATGATGATGATGGTGTTTTCTCTCTAATTTTGGATAATAATTAAAAGCAAACAAAGTAGCACATAAAAAGCCAATTAAATAGTTAAATGGCTTATTATCAGGCACTACCACTCCATGGATAGCATCATGAGCAGTGATAAATAGACCTGTGTATAAATGGGTTTGAACTAAAATAAATAAAATTAATATCGGATTCGAAAAATCGATTTTAAAATTCAATAAATACAGTAAACTGCTGAACCAAAGCACTATAATGAACAGGCCAATCAACAACCCTTTAAATTTCTGTAAACTCTTCATACCACTTTCAACAATCAAAAGCCAAAAATTGTTGCTCAATATATCAATAAAATAGTCTAATTCCGATGAAAATTAAATTATTGTATTTTTTTGCTCAATTGCCGATAAGCCCTCCACTAAATCATTGATTTTTTAGTAAATTTGGTTTAAATTTTTGCAAAAATGACTGCAATAAGTGCTGAACTTAAATCTGAAATTTTAGCTTTGCCCTCTAAAGAAAAGGATAAGTTATTATTACGGCTCATTGCAAAAAATGATATTTTGGTCGAGCAGCTTCAATTTCAATTGGTAGAAGAAAGCTTGACCACAGAGTCAAGAAGAGCTGAAGTGCAAAAAGCCTTGGACAATATATACCATAAAAAATTAGTAAATAT
>JAZKGO010000135.1:0-8470 GCA_040385875.1 Bacteroidota bacterium | reverse complement strand
TGTATGATTGGCATGTTTGAGTTTGAAAGTTTGGGAGTTTTGAGTCAATCGTAATTTAACAATAAAACAACTTAATAATTTAGCCGTATATTTTTCACAATTCTTTCAGCATGAATCCTCGAATTTTCTATAAATAGACTGTGCGTATCCATTCCACCGCAAATGACCCCTGCCAAATAAATTCCCTTTTGGTTGGTCTCCATAGTTTCATCATTAATTTCTGGTTTTCTTTGCTCATTGTCTGATAAATTTATCCCTAATTCTTCTAAGAAACTCAAATTAGGTTTGTAGCCAGTCATAGCTATCACCCAATCGTTTTCGATTTGCAAAATACCTTCATCTGATTTTATAATAACTTCTTTCTCAGCTATTTCTATCAATTCTGAATTAAAAAAAGCTTGAATAGAGCCTTCTTTAATTCGATTCAAAATATCAGGTCTAGCCCAATATTTCACTCTTTGTCCAATTTCAGAGCCTCGAACTATCATTGTAACTTCTGCTCCTTTTCGCCAACACTCCAATGCGGCATCTACAGCTGAGTTATTCGCACCAACTACCACCACCTTTTGAAAGGCATAAAAATGTGGGTCTTTATAATAATGAGTAACTTTTGGTAAATTTTCTCCAGGAATATTCATCATAAATGGAATATCAAAAAAGCCAGTGGCAACAATTAGATTGTTGGCATAATAGACTGATTTAGAAGTAGTTATCTTAAAACCATTACTTTTTCTCTCAATTAATTCGACTTCTTCAAATATATTTATTTTCAATTTTTTAGCAATGGCAGTTCTTCGATAGTACTCAAGTGCTTCACTTCTTGTGGGCTTAGCATTGTTGGAAACAAACGGAATTTCACCTATTTCCAATAAGTCAGAAGTGCTGAAAAAAGTCATATTTGAAGGGTAGTGGTACAATGAATTAACCAAACAACCTTTTTCTAAAATCAAATAATTCAAATTTGCGGATTGTGCTTCTATTCCACAAGCCAAGCCAATAGGCCCTCCGCCTATAATAATTACGTCAAAATTCTTTTCACTCATATATAACTTTAATTTAAACGACTTGATCGATTATCCTCATCACAAATTTAACCAAAAAAAATCCCTGCTTTTGGCAGGGACCTGGTTTTTATTGTTGATTTTGTAGAATAATATTCATTATGGTAATTTACTTTCAACTGAGCATCGGCCAATACTCAAAATATGTGACTGAATTCAATCAAAATTGATAGGAGGTTGAAGCCAGCCTAAACCAAATCCATCTCCCCAACCAAGGTAAGCACTTCAGTATCAGTTAGTCGAGTTGCCAAGCTTAGTGTTTTCACCAATTCGTAATGATAAAAGAACTTCATTGTATGAATTTTTGATTCATAAAAAGCCAGTTCATCACCTTCTTGATTTTTAGAAATTAGTGCATTTTTTGCAACTATTCCTTGCTTTAGCCATGCCCAAGCTACCGTAACAATTCCAAAAAATTCCATGTATAAAGTAGCATCGGCCAAAAACAACTCGTTATCACCTTTCATGGCTATTCCCATCAAATGCATTGTTACTTTTTGTAAACGCATCAATTCCTCCTCCAATTTATTTGCATAAACTGACAATTCTGAATTACCCTTCGCTTCAGCAATTGTTTCCATTATCCTTGCAAAAAGGAGTTGTGGAGCCTTACCCCCATTGACAATCATCCCTCTTCCCAGTAAATTCAATGAATGAATACCGGTGGTACCTTCATAAATTGACATAATCCGTACATCACGAGCCATTTGCTCCAAAGGAAAGTCTTCAGTATAACCATATCCCCCAAATACTTGCATACCCTCATTTACTGACTTAATCCCCATTTCTGATGGATAAGTTTTAGCAACTGTGGTCATTAAATCCAGCATTGTTTGATAAGGCTTTGCCTCCTCTGAACCATGTCCCAATGCATGAATCATATCTTGCCATTGGTAGCACTCAAACAATAAGCCAATCGAACCCTCTACCACTGCTTTTTGAAATAGAAGCATTCTTCGAACATCGGGATGGTTCACTATAAAAGTTTGCTCAGCCGCTAAATCTTTGTTATTTAATCTTCGTCCTTGAGGGCGCTCATTGGCGTATTCCAAAGCCGCATAATAAGCTGCAGAAGCAATATATGCACCACCCATCCCAACACCCAATCGGGCTTCGTTCATCATTTGGAACATATATTTTAAGCCTTGGTTAGCCTCACCCACCAAATAGCCAACTGTATTATCTTTATCTCCAAAGGTCAAATGCATGGCTGGAGTAGCTTTTTGTCCCATTTTATGATAAATACCCGTGGAAATTACATCATTATCAATGGTATAATTACCTGATTCATCTGCTCTAAATTTTGGTACTACAATAAGAGAAATTCCTTTTGTACCCAAAGGGGCTCCTTCAATTCTTGCCAACACTAAATGCACAATGTTATCGGCTATGTCATGATCACCAGCTGAAATAAAAACTTTTTGTCCTTTTATTTTATAAGAACCATCCGCTTGAGGCACAGCACTGGTTTCAACATCTGAAAGCGAACTACCTGCCTGAGGCTCAGTCAAGCACATGGTGCCAGTCCATTCGCCAGCAATCATTCTTGTAGAAAAATTTTCCTGCAAATCCTTTGTTCCGAACGAAGTAATCAAATGAGCTGCTCCAGAAGTAAGGCTGGAAAACATGGTAAAAGAGTTGTGCGCTGAACCCAAAATAAAATAGCTGGCAGCTCCTACCAATGAAGGTAACTGCTGCCCCCCATGTTCATATGAAAATTGGGCACCCAGCATACCTGAGTCGCCCATAGCTTTCATATAGTTTTTTACCATGGGATGCACCTTCACTTGCCCATTCTGTAATTCTGGCTCTTTACGATCCGACTCCACATAAGCGGGTCTCATGGTTTTGGCAGCAATATCTTCTGCAGTATCCAAAATCATATCAAACATATCAGGTGTATAATCCTGAAAATAAGGATATTTACACAGTTCTTCCACATGAAGTACTTCCTTCATCATGAAATCTAGATTGCGACGTGAATATTGTTGTGCCATTTTATTGTAATTTGATTGATGATTGTGAAATTTCTTACAAAAAACCTCTATTTATTATGATTACGAAAATAGTATGCATGCATAACAATTGTAAAATTATCAAAAGAAAAAATAGTATGCAAGCATACTAAATTATTTTTATTAAAAAAACATGCACTTAGAGGTGAATAACCGTAATTTTGCCCAAAAAATATTACGAAATCGACCATTAACAAAATTTATTTACTCATGACTGCAATAGTTACAGGAAAAATCACCACTGATAATCATATATTACAACTATTGGCATTGCAACAAAAAAATCTGAAAAAGAATATTTCTGATGAAGAAATGAAAGAACAAGGTTTTGTAACTGTTGAACATGATTTTGATAAAATCAAATCAATGAATGCTTCCTTACCACAAATTGTAGCTTTTAACCAAAATGTTGTGGTGGGCTATGCCTTATCAATGCCCCTAACTTTTAAAAACATTATTCCTGAATTGACCCCTATGTGTGAGCTTCTGGAAGAACTGGAATATGAAGGTAAAAGTTTTAAAGAATACAAATACTATATTATGGGGCAGATTTGCATTGATAAATCAGCAAGGGGAATAGGGGTATTTCAAATGCTCTATTTAGAACACGCTCGTGAATTTGGAGAACAATTTGATTTTATTGTTACCGAAGTTTCGATTCACAACAAAAGGTCCATGAGAGCCCATGAAAAAATCGGATTTGTCAAAATTCATGAATATTATGATCCTGAAAATAATGATACATGGGCGGTGGTGATTTGGAATTTTAAAACCCCTTCCACTTAACAAGAGAAATACCCTCTTAAAATCATAAAATTGGTAGTAAATTGCAGAAATTTTCAATTTGAATGCTGTTTAACTCTTTACATTTTGTTGCTTTTTTCTTAATTGTCACTCCAATTTATTTTTGGTTGCCTCAAATACACAAATGGAAATGGTTGCTAGCTATTAGCTGCTATTTTTATATGATATTTTTGCCTATCTATATACTAATCTTAGGTTTTACAATTGTAATAGACTATTTCGCAGGTATTTACATTGAGAAAACGATAGGTTCTAAACGAAAACTTTATCTAATTATAAGTTTAATTGCGAATATTGGGGTATTGGCAGTTTTCAAATATTATAATTTTTTGAATGAAATACTGACCACCTTTATCAATAAAGCAGGCTACTATAATCCAGCACCTATATTGACCATTTTACTACCTGTTGGCCTATCCTTTCATACATTTCAAGCCATGAGTTATACTATTGAGGTATTCCGTGGCAACCAAAAAGCTGAGAGACATTTTGGTATATACGCCTTATATGTAATGTTTTATCCACAGCTGGTGGCTGGCCCTATTGAAAGGCCACAAAATATTTTGCATCAGTTTTACGAAAAGCATTCCTTTGAATATCAAAGAGTTGCTGATGGATTAAAGCAAATGGCTTGGGGATTTTTCAAAAAAATAGTGGTGGCTGATCGTCTGGCAGTATTTGTAAATACCGTATACAATAGCCCTGGAAACTATGAAGGATTTCCACTTATAGTGGCTACGATATTCTTCTCAATTCAAATCTACTGTGATTTTTCAGGCTATTCTGATATTGCGATTGGTGCAGCTAAAGTAATGGGTTTTAAACTCATGAAAAATTTTGACAAACCCTATTTCTCCGCTTCCATCTCAGAATTTTGGAAACGTTGGCATATTTCATTATCTACCTGGTTTCGAGACTACTTTTATATCAGTTTAGGTGGTAATAGAGTAGTCAAATGGCGATGGTATTATAATTTATTCCTCACATTTTTATTAAGTGGTTTATGGCATGGTGCCAATTGGACCTATGTAATTTGGGGAGGCTTAAATGGGTTCTATTTAATATTAGAGGCGGCCACATTACCATTTCGATTGAACCTATTGGAAAAAATAGGGATTAACAGGAATTCAGCCATCCTGAAAGTTTTTAGCATTGGTATCACCTATATTTTAATATGCCTAGCCTGGGTATTTTTTAGAGCCAGCGACCTAGAAGCCGCACTATATATTATTAAAAATATGCCTGTTAACATTAATCAGAGCATGAAAGTATTATTTACAGCTAATTTCGGACTTGATTTATACGGCTATATTATCGCTATCTTATCTATTTTAACTTTATTTTTTGTTGAATTTTTCCAAACCAAACATTCAGTTTTAGAATGGTTAAAATACAAACCAACCGCATTCAGATATAGTTTATACATCTTGTTGATAAGTGTGATACTATTCATTGGTTCATTTGATGCAAACCAACAATTTATCTATTTTCAATTTTGAAAGACATCCAACTCTTTTTTAAAAATTCAACCATAATAATAGTTATAACAATACTCATTGTATTGCTTTTGCCAAAACTATTTGCCCCAATCATCTCAGAATCAAACCATTATATAGCAAGTACAATCGACAAAGAAAGTAGACTTAAACAAATGCCTTCTCCAAAAATTATAATAATGGGAGGTTCGGGCAGTGCGTATAGTATTAATAGCCAACCCTTAGAAGATTCACTCAAAACACCTGTGATAAACATGGCAGTCGCCTATGGAATGGGCTTAACCTTTATGATGGAAGAGGT
The DNA here is from genome assembly GCA_040385875.1 of Bacteroidota bacterium. Taxonomy (GTDB): domain Bacteria; phylum Bacteroidota; class Bacteroidia; order Cytophagales; family Spirosomataceae; genus JANMZR01. The sequence continues at coordinate 2,793 of JAZKGO010000135.1, read as the reverse complement.
TAAAAACTCGATAAAAAAAAGTGATAAAATTGTACTTATTGCCGAATACAATTTACCATTGGAGGGTAATAAAAAATTATTGACTTTGCTAAATGACTTAAATCCTGATGCAAGCAATTATTTTAATTTTGATCTAATTGAACAAATCGAGTTCTCAGTATCCAATTTTCAAAGAGTTGGCAGTTCACTTTTTTACTTATTCAAAAACAAGAACAAAACAGAAGTGACCCCTCTCAGAAATTCATTTAATAATCATGGAGATATGGTTTCACATTTGAATTTACCCAATACCAGGCCATTAAAAGATCAAGAAAAACTATACAACAACCTATATATCGATGAATTAAAATCGATTAATAGTTTTGTGGCTTTTGCAGAAACAAAGGGAGCAAAAGTTTATTTCTGCTTTCCAGCCTATCCGAAAACAGAATATATTAAAAATCAGGCTGCGATTGAATTTTGGGAAAATAGAATAAAATCAAATTTCAAAGGTGAAATTTTGAACACACCTGAAGACAATCTTTATGAAGAAAATGAGTTTTTTGATACAGTTTATCATTTGAACAAGATAGGAAGAGATAAACGAAGCCAATATTTGGCAAAAGTTCTAAAGAATAAAATCAGAGAGTAGCTTCCATCAGGTCGGCTACCTTCTCCCCTATCAAAGCTCCTAATGCTACTCCCATTCCTTGGCACTTTACTGCACAAAATATTCTGGAATCAATTGCTTTTATGATTGGTTCTTGCTGGCACCCAAAGGCCATAATACCAGACCAATTATAATCAATTTGATGGCTAGTTTCTGGCAATATTACTTCCTTCAAAATAGAAATTAACTTCTCTTGCACAATTCCAGTGGTACCAAAATCAGTTGTTTCTTCGGCCTTAAAATCCAGGTTCCTACCTCCTCCCAAAAGAATTCGATTTTCGATATTTCTAAAATAATAATAACCTGAATCAAAATGAAAAGCTCCTTTTACTTTTAGATTTTCAATCGGTTTCGTCACTAAAACCTGCCCCCTTCCAGGCACTAAATCAAGGTCTGGTAAAAGTTGCTTGGCAAAGGCATTAGTTGTGATAAGTACCTGATTTACAGTAAAATAAAAATTATTACTTATCGATATTTCTACCTTTTCACCTGCCTGATTAATCTCTTTAATTTCAATTCCATTGTATATTTCAACACCAATTGATTTGGCTTTTGAAATAAGGTTTTTAATCATCGAGCCCGTATTCACCAAACCTTCAAATTGATTAAAAATCAGCTTACTTACTTTTTTAAAACCAAATTCATGAATTTTGGAATGGGCAATTTCATATACATTCGTACCAATAATAGAGTTAAGTTTTTTGTTAATCTCAGCTAAATAATCTGCACATTTTTGAAATTCATCCACTTCAGAAAATATCTCGTAACCCCCAGAGCTTTCATAGCCCAGTTCTTTCTCATTCAGTATTTTTTTTAGCTTATTTAAACCCTTCCACCTCTTTTCCACTAAACTAAATACCTCATTTTCAGTAAATTGATCCAAATCTTTTAACAATTCTGAGAGGGAGCCAAAGCAGGCAAAGCCTGCATTTTTTGTGCTGGCACCAGAAGGCAAAAAGCCTCTTTCAAAAATGACTATCTTTTTGGAGGGATATTTGGCCTTCAATTCAATTGAAGCACATAAACCTACTATTCCTGAACCAATTATTGCGATGTCAATTTTATTAAAAAAAGTCTCTCTTTCCCAAAAACTCAGATTCATTTTGCTAATTTTTAGTAATTTTTGAGTTAACGTAAAAATTATCATCCACCTTGAGTTCCACCTTTTTACCGGTTTTAAGAGTTTGCCATTCAGTTGTTGGATAAATCCACGAGAGCTCTTTTTTACCCAAATCTACTTTCAATGGCATATCGAAGCCTTCAATTGAATTATTCCAGCGATAATTCAAGTTTTTACCTTTCCAATTGTATTCAAAAACTGGTACTTGGGCCGTCCTTAAGTATTGATCGAATATTTTCTGAATGCTGTGTCCAATTTGCTTAGAAAAATATTCTTCAATTTGTTTCGTATCCACTACCTGATGATAAAAATCGGCATTCATCCCTCTCAAAATAGAACGAAATTTATCGTCATTATTAATAATTTGCCGAATCGCATGAAGCATATTGCCTCCTTTATAATATTTATCAGTGCCCGGGCTAGGCTGATTCACGTCATAAGTACCAATAATTGGGGATGTATTTTCAATGTGTTTTCTAATGCCTACTACGTACTCATTTGCCGCTTTTTTACCAAAATAGAACTCTGTAAAAAGTGTTTCAGAATAGTTAGTAAAGCTTTCGTGGATCCACATATCGGCAATGTCCTTGTAGGTAATATTGTTGGCAAACCATTCATGACCACTCTCATGCACAATTAAAAAGTCCCACAACAATCCCCATCCAGTCCCTGAAAGGTCTCTACCCAAATAGCCATTGGCAAATTTATTGCCATAAGTAATTGAACTTTGGTGCTCCATGCCCAAATAAGGAGCCTGTACCAACTTATAACCATCTTCATAAAAAGGATAAGGTCCAAACCAATATTCAAAGGCCTTCATGACTCTAGGCACTTCCTTAAAATGAATTTTAGCTTTTGCATAATCTTGTGGCAAAACGTAATAATTGAGATCCAATTCTCCCTTTTCACCTTGGTATTTCTCAGACCAATTTACATAAGTACCTACATTAATATTTACGCCATAATTGTTAATCGGATTGGCCACAAACCATTCAAAAGTGGTGGTATTGTTCTGATTTTCAAT
>JAZKGO010000134.1:0-2783 GCA_040385875.1 Bacteroidota bacterium | reverse complement strand
GCTCAGGAAAAATTGACACATTGCTTACAATCAAAAAACATTTTGAAGCCCCCAATTGGCACCCTAATAATTATTTGATTTTGAATAGTTATGGAAAATTGTACACAATAGATATTGCAACAAAAAATATCAATGTTATAAATACTGGCTTTGCCATAAACAATAATAACGACCACGGTATTTCCCCCGACAAAAAATGGTTGGCAATTAGTAATGTAGACAAAAATGACCCCTCTCCAAAGCGTTATAAATCAGCTATTTACGTATTGCCAGTTGGCGGTGGCGTGCCACGAAGAATTACCTCAGAAGTAATGTCGTTTTGGCATGGTTGGAGTGCTGATGGCAAAACGCTAGCTTATTGTGGCGAACGCAATGGCAATTATGACATTTACACTATTGCAATTGAAGGAGGCCAAGAAAAGAGAATGACCACCACCGAAGGTTTGGATGATGGCCCGGACTATTCGTCTGATGGAAAATATATCTATTTCAATTCATATCGTTCTGGTCATATGCAAATCTGGAGGATGCAAGCCGATGGCTCCAACCCTGAGCAATTAACTTTTGATGAAAATTCTAATTGGTTTGCCCATCCATCACCTGATAACAAATGGATAGTTTATATCGCCTATACCTCCGATGAAAAACAAGCACACCTTTTTGGTAAACAAGTAAAGCTTAGATTAATGAATCTAGAAACGAAAGAAATAAAAGACATTACTCAGGTTTTTTTCGGCGGACAGGGGACTATCAACGTGCCATCATGGAGTGCCGATAGCAAAAAAATTGCCTTTGTGAGCTATTTAGTCAAATAAGTGATGAGTTTTGAGTAAGTTAACAAATACATTTCTTAAGATAAAAAATAAACATATAATATGAAAAACGACAATTTAAATTCAAGAAGAAAATTTTTGCAACAAATTGGTGCGACCAGCTTAGCTAGTGCTGCTTTTCCGCTTAGCTCACTAGCCGCTCATGCCAAAGCTGAAGAAAGAATTTTGCACTATGAAAAGAAAATTACAGCCAACGACACAATCAGAATCGGTGTTATTGGATACGGCGTTCAAGGGCATTTCGACTTAGATACAGCCTTAAAAATACCTGGAGTAGAGTTAGGAGGTATTTGTGATTTATATCTTGGTAGAATCGAAAATGCCAAAGAAAAATTTGGTAAAGAAATTTTTACCACCACCAACTACAAAGATATTTTGGATAAAGCCGACATTGATGCCGTGCTAATTTGTACAACCGATGTATGGCATGCAAGAATCACACTCGATGCTTTGGCGAAAGGAAAACATGTATACTGCGAAAAGCCTATGGTTTATAAAATTTCTGAGGGCTATCCAGTAATGGCTGCTGCTAAAAAATCTGGAAAGGTTTTGCAGGTGGGTAGCCAAAGGGTGAGTAGCATAGGTTATGCTAAAGCCAAAGAATTGCTTGCAGCGGGTGAAATTGGCAAACTTAATATGGTAAATGCCGTTTATGACCGTCAAAGCTCAATTGGCTCTTGGGAATATACTATACCAAAAGACGCCGATGCCCTCACTACCAACTGGGGGAAATTCATTGAAGCCACTGGAAAAATGAATTTTGATGCCAAAAAGTTCTTTTGGTGGAGAGCCTACAAAGAAGTGGGTACAGGGGTAGCGGGTGATCTTTTTATTCATTTATTGAGTGGCTCACATTTTATTACTAATTCAAAAGGCCCAGAAAGTATTTACAGTACCGGACAATTCAGCTATTGGAAAGATGGCAGAAACCTCCCTGATGTGATGTCTGGCGTTATGCAATATCCAGATAGCCCCGAGCATGCCGCTTACCAATTAACATTACAAGTGAATTTTATCTCAGGCACTGGTGGTCAGGAAGTTATTAGATTGGTGGGCTCTGAGGGTGTAATTGACGTTATTGGCAATAATATTACTGTGAAACACAGCCTTATGCCCGAAGCTCCCGGTTTCGGTGGCTATGATTCTCTGTTTACTTTCTCAAAAGATATGCGTGAGACCATGCAAAAAGAATATGATGCAAAATGGTCAGCAGAACAACGAAAAAGAAAAACCAAGGAAGATATTATATTCAAAGCACCAGCGGGATATAGTGATCATTTAGATCATTTAACCAACTTTTTTGATTCGGTAAGGACTGGTAAAAAAGTAATTGAAGATGCAGAATTTGGTTTCAGAGCGGCAGCACCTGCTTTGGCTTGTAATGAAAGCTACTTTAAGAAAAAAATCATCCAGTGGGATCCTGTAAACTTGAAATTGAAATAGGAACACCCTAACCTTAAATACGGGGTTTTTTAGAAAACTAAAAAAAATGCATAAATATATACTAACTGCTTTGCTGGCTTTTATGCTGGCAAGCAGTTTTGCTCAATCAAAAAAGGATTCGGTCGCAATAATTAATGTTTTGGGAAAAGAAGCCTCTACTTGGCGAGCTGGAGATATAAAAGCCCATGCTGATTGCTGGCAGTTACGCCCTTATAGCCGAATATTGATTTCTACAACTAATGGCAGAGTAATAGATTTAGACCCAAATATTATTGTAAATCCACCTGCAAATATGGTTGGCAATGGTGGAAAGGCCATAATTACAAATGTAAAAATGAGAATCACAGGGAAAAGTGCATGGATAAGCCACAACGAAGAATCAGTTACAAAAGATGGCATAAGTACATTATCTTATGAAGTAAGGCTACTTGAAAAAGTTAAAGGAAATTGGAAACTTGTTGGCCAATCGGTACATCAATATCAAAAGTAAATTATGTGTTTAATCAT
>JAZKGO010000133.1:0-5571 GCA_040385875.1 Bacteroidota bacterium | reverse complement strand
TGGCTTTTTTATCAGGGTCATTCGATCGAAAATCCTCCAAATCCAATGAAGGAATATTATCTAATAATTCATGTTCCATACTATTCTTGAACTAAATATAAACTAATGCGAAAACCTGTAATTTTCAAAATAATATCGAAAAATTGGTTAATGGCAACTTTGATTACTCAACTTATGACAGCCTCTCAGCCACTTTATTCCAATTAACAATATTCCAAAATGCTTTAATATAGTCGGCTCGTTTGTTTTGGTATTTCAAATAATAAGCATGCTCCCAAACATCCAGTCCCAATAGTGGCCTTCCATTTACTTCAACCCCCTTCATCAAAGGATTGTCTTGATTGGGAGTGGAGCCAATCGATAGCTTACCATCATTCACTACAAGCCATGCCCAACCTGAGCCAAATCGGGTGGTGGCAGCTTTTGTAAATTCCTCTTTGAATTTATCAAGAGAACCAAATGAAGCATTAATAGCTTCTAATAATTTTCCTTGTGGATTGGAAGCAACTGGTGAAAGACTTTCCCAGAAAAAACTATGATTCCAATGGCCTCCGCCATTATTTCTGATGGGAGTAGGTAATTCAGTGCCCACTTTCATCATATCAAATAAAGTAGAATTTTCGAATTTGGTACCAACAATGGCTTTATTCAAATTATCCACGTAGGCTTTATGGTGTCTATCATGGTGTATTTCCATGGTTTGCTTATCAATATGAGGCTCCAAGGCTTCGTTGGCAAAAGGAAGTGCGGGCAAAGTAAAAACTGTGGCTTCCAATTGAATGGCTTCCATTGTCATTGGCTTTCCAATATTTGATGATTGGGCATTATAGCTTTTTTTTGCAAAAACATTAATAGCCGTAAGCCCCAATACTGATGCAATTGTTGATTGCAGAAATGATTTCCTTTTCATTTTTTTTGATTTTATATATCCTACTCAATTTAGTAATTTCTATTCATATTTTATTCTACTCAAAATACTTCTCCCCAAGGTTATTTCATCGGCATATTCCAAATCACCTCCAATGGGTATTCCTCTAGCTATTGAACTGATTTTCAAATTAAATGCTTTAAGTTTTTTGGTCAAATAAAATGCAGTAGTGTCCCCCTCCATAGTAGGACTTAGTGCTAAAATAATCTCTTTAATTTCTGAATTATTTTCAACCCTCGCAATTAATTCATTGATTTTTAAGTCACTAGGGCCAATACCTTCCAACGGAGAAATGATGCCCCCAAGTACGTGGTAAAGCCCGAAATATTGAGAAGTATTTTCGATGGCTAACACATCTGGCAAATCTTCCACTACACAAATAGTGGCTTGGTCACGCTTAGGGCTGGCGCAAATTATACAAAGGTCGTTGTCCGAAACGTTGAAACATTGCTTACAATAAGTAATTTTTGTTCGCATATTTACAATGGCCTCCGCCAAATCATGACTTTGCTTTTCATCTCTTTTCAAAAGATTCAAGACTAATCTCAAAGCTGACTTTTTTCCAATACCTGGCAAACGAGAAATTTCGTTTACAGCATTTTCGATAAGCTTGGATGGAAAATTCACAAAAAAATTAGAAAAAAGATGGAGGGGACTTTAGAAACAACTGATTCCCAAAATAAATTTGGGAACATTTACACTAAAACTAGACCAATTCAGCCGAGATACCACGGTTACAAATGGCATTGCGCATGGGCACCAATTCGTTGAAATCACCTTTTTTAACCGTACATTTCCCTTTGTAATGAATAATCATGGTACACTGCTCAGCCTGCTCGGCCGTATGTAAGCATACATCAATTAGGGTGCTAATCACAAAGTCAAAAGTGTTTACTTCGTCATTAAAAACGACTAAATTATATACCTTGGACTCGACGACTACATCATCAAGTAGTATTTCAGTATCAATAAGTGTATGTTCGTAATTTTCCATTTTTAAAATGAAGTGGGATGGCAAATATAATAAAAAATGGTAAATACAATAACATCCTTCAAAAAAAATTCATTTTTTTTACCTTTATTTGCAAAAAATACATTTATCCAATCAGCTAGTTTCCTATGTCTACCACTCTTGCCATTGCTATTTTAATCATTTATTTTACGCTTTTAATTATTGTAGCACATATTACCTCCAAAGGGGCCGACACCAATACTTTTTTCACAGCTAATAAGCAATCGCCTTGGTATTTGATAGCTTTTGGTATGATAGGTACAAGCATCTCAGGCGTTACTTTTATTTCGGTTCCTGGCTCAGTGGGCACCTTAAATTTTTCTTATTTTCAGGTGGTAATCGGCTATGCCATTGGTTATTTGGTAATTGGCACCGTTCTAATGCCCCTGTATTACCGCCTCAATTTAATATCTATTTATACCTATTTAGAGAAAAGATTTGGATTTTGGTCTTATAAAACTGGAGCAGGATTCTTTATATTTTCACGTACAATTGGCTCAGCGATAAGGCTTTATGTAGCCGTAAATGTATTATATTTGGCCATTTTTGAACGCCTAGGAGTTTCTTTTGAGATCACGGTGATGATTACTATTTTACTAATTTGGGTGTATACCTACAAGGGTGGTGTAAAAACGATTATTTGGACCGACACTCTTCAGACCTTTTTCTTATTAGCAGCTTTAGTAATCACTATTGTATTGATTTCTCAAAAAATGAACCTAGGTGTTTCAGACCTTATTGGCACAGTTAAAGACAGCCAATACTCCTCCCTTTGGGTTTGGGATATTGACAATAAACACTATTTCTGGAAGGATATATTTTCAGGAGCATTTATAGCCATTGTAATGACGGGCCTCGATCAAGATTTAATGCAAAAAAATCTTACTTGCAAAAGCATTGGGGAAGCACAGAAAAATATGTTTTGGTTTTATGTGGTATTGGTATTTATCAATATTCTATTTCTCAGTTTGGGAGCCCTTTTATATTTATATTCAACCCAAATAGGATTTGAAATACCAGCCAAAACTGATGATTTATATCCAGCCTTAGCTTTAGGTGGTCAATTTGGGGTGGTGGCAGCAGTTACATTTTTATTGGGGATTACAGCAGCCACTTATGCCAGCTCAGATTCTGCCCTTACCGCTTTAACTACCTCTTTCTGCATCGACTTTTTGGATTTTGAAAATAAAGAAGAAGCCTACCGACAAAAAGTGAAGAATTACGTACATATCGGATTTTCAGTATTGTTCTTTTTAGTCATTCTTATTTTCAAAAAACTAAATAGTCAGGAGGTTATTTCAGCAGTATTTAATATTGCAGGTTATACTTATGGTCCCTTATTAGGCTTATTTAGTTTCGGTCTCTTTTTCAAAAAACCTCTCAGAGATTCTTTCGTTCCATTTGTTTGTTTACTTTCCCCTCTACTTACTTATTTTATCGACATTCATTCAAAGGAGTGGTTCAATGGCTATCAGTTCGGTTTTGAAAAGCTGATTTTGAACGGGGCTATTACCTTTATTGGATTGTATATTTTGACTTTTTTCGTCAAAAATATAGCCATAAATCCTACCAAAAATTAGCTTAAATATTTACTCAAAATTTTAAGAAAAAATCACTATTCGATATCATCAGTTTAGTCAAAATGTATTATTATTGTATCGAATCAATTATTTTTTATACATTTCATGGATTTATCAAATTATTCTAATGGCCAAAGCAGGGTCATTATAGAGCACGTAAGCCCAGAAATTGAATCGGGCCGATATGCTGTAAAAGCAATTATTGGAGATTCGATAAAAGTAACGGCAGATATATTTACTGACGGCCATGACCATCTTTCTGCTTTTTTGAAATACAAAAAAAACGGAGATGAGACCTGGCAGGAAGTAAGAATGCAGCCCACCTTTAATGATAATTATGAAGGAAGTTTTTTAGTAGATAGCATTGGCTATTATTCCTATACAATTGAGGCCTTTATCGATCATGGCGACACTTGGCTACATGAAATTCTATTGAAAATCAAAGATGGCCAATATGTGGATGTTGAGCTATTAATTGGAGCTGATTTATTGGAAAAAATGATTGCCGATGGAGCCGATATCAAAACCATCAAATCTCTTAAAAAGCTGTTTTCAGAAAAATCGGAATACAAAAGGGCAGTTGAATTTGTGGAATCAGATGAGATGAGGAGTTTAGTTCAAAACTACCCGCATAGGCAGTATACCAGTACTTATCGTGAATTAAAACTATGGGTCGATCGCAAAAAAGCGGGTTTTTCGGCTTGGTATTCGATGTTTCCAAGGTCAGCAGCAAGTGCTCCGAATAGCCATGGCACTTTTGAGGATGTCACAAAAAACGTTTTGCCAAAAGTGAAAAAAATGGGATTTGATGTTTTGTATATACCTCCTATCCACCCTATAGGCAAAGCATTTAGAAAAGGCAAAAACAATAATGTAAACTGTACGGATGATGAGCCTGGGGTTCCCTATGCGATTGGTTCGGAATTGGGTGGGCATACGGCTATCCATTCCGAATTGGGCACATTAGACGATTTCAAAAAAATGATCCAGTCATTTGAAACAGAAGGAATTGAGGTGGCTATGGACTTGGCCATTCAATGCTCTCCTGATCATCCATGGGCACAGCAGCACCCTTATTGGTTCAAAATCAGACCAGATGGCACCATTCAATATGCGGAAAATCCCCCAAAAAAGTATCAAGATATTTACCCTTTAAACTACGAAACAGAAAAATGGCGTGAGCTATGGTTGGAGCTCAAACATGTGGTATTCACCTGGGCCGAATGGGGCATTCGAATAATCAGAGTAGACAACCCACATACTAAATCGTTCCAGTTTTGGGAATGGATTATTGAGGAAACCCATAAAGTATATCCTGATATGATATTTTTATCGGAGGCTTTCACACGCCCTCGTGTAATGGAGAATCTGGCCAAAGTTGGCTTTACGCAATCCTATACTTATTATACTTGGCGCAATTCAAAGGCTGAAATAATAGAATATTTGAATATACTCACTCAATTAGAGACTAGCAGCTATTTTAGACCCAATTTTTGGCCCAATACACATGATATTTTACCTCATTGTTTGCAATCAGGGTCAGAACCAATGTACTTAATCAGATACTTTATGGCCGCCACAATGAGCGGTAACTATGGTATTTTTGGACCTGTTTTTGAAAATATGGTTTCAGAACCAATGCCTGGAAAAGAAGAATATTTGAATTCAGAAAAATACGAAATAGCTCATTGGAATTGGGAAAGTAACAATAAGCTTATTGAATTAATTTCAAAAGTAAACAAAGCACGCAACGAAAATAAAGCCCTCCAACAAACGAATACTATTCAATTTTGCACAATTGAAAATGACAATTTGTTGGCATATTTCAAAACGGATAAAGAGCAAAATCACCTGCTAGCTATTGTAAATTTAGATGCAAATTGTACCCAAAGTGGCTGGGTAAAAGTGCCCGTACATTTGGCAGGAATTGGATTCGATCAAGAGTATAAAGTCACTGATCTAATCTCAGGAAATGAATATATTTGGAAAGATGAAATGAATTTCGTAGAATTGAATCCCACATATATGCCAGTGCACTTATTTAAAATCAA
>JAZKGO010000132.1:0-14217 GCA_040385875.1 Bacteroidota bacterium | reverse complement strand
TTGGGATTATCCGATGTCCCAAAAAAAGATGAACATCCGAACCACAAATTCCTACTTTTGACAATTTCACTCTTACTTCACCCCTATTGGGTTCTGGTGTTTGGGTCTCTTTTACCTCTATTTGATTGGCTTTGTTTAAAAACGCTCCTAACATTAACTGTCAATTAGTGGATTACTATCTTATTTCAGAATGCAAAGATTGGATTTTTATTTTTCAAGGCCATACTATTTATCTTTTTATGTTCAATACTTAGATGCAAATTAAATAATTAATAAGCAGCCAATGCATTACCCTAATATTTTAAAAATATGGACAATCCAAAAAGTAATAAGTACTTTTGATGTTTTAAGAATAAATTTATTCTTTCAATCAAAAATTTGTTTGCGTCAAAACAAGCTCCTCAATAAAATATTTTCAAGTTTTAATGAATAAAATCAAACGTTTAATTGACGAAAGTCCCATGTCTTTTTATCAAATTGTCATCGTTGCAATTTGCTTTGTTTTGAATATGAATGATGGGATTGATGTGCTGGTGGTTTCCTTTTCGAGTTCTGAAATTACAAAAGAGTGGGGGCTTAGCAAAACTGAAATGGGTTATATTTTTAGTGCAGGGCTGGCTGGAATGACTGTTGGAGCCTTTTTTTTAGCACCTTTTGCAGATAAGATTGGAAGAAGGAAAGTATTTATTCTCTCTCTTACATTGATTACTTTGGGAATGCTGATGGTTTCCATTTGCTCCCACTATTGGCAAATGCTACTTTTACGATTAATTACTGGCATGGGTATTGGCGGCATATTGCCCACAATGGCCGCCACTGCTTCGGAGTTTTCCAACAATAAAAAGCGTGACTTCAATGTAGGTCTAGTTCAAGCTGGTTGGCCAGTGGGTGCCATACTTACAGGTTTCTTTTGTGCGTATGCAATCCCCCAGTTTGGATGGCGCTATGCCTTTTTGTTGGCAGGTTGTATTTCGCTAATAATGCTCATTGGGGTCATCCTATTCATGTCTGATTCATTGGATTATCTCATTCAAAAACAACCCCTGAATGCCCTCAAAAAAGCGAATGTATTATTGCATAAAATGAACCATACACCGCTTGAGGCTTTACCTGAAAAAAGGAAAGATACTTATAAAGTTTCCTTTTCTGAATTATTAAAACCACCCTATCAATCAGATACTTATAAACTTTGGATTGCCATATTTTTTGGCTTTTTGACACTCTACACTTTGATGAGCTGGGTTCCCAATATAGCCAAAGATGCAGGGCTACCATTTGAAATGGCTACTTATGTGGGTATCGCCTTAAATATTGGAGCAGCTATTGGCACCATTACGATGGGTGTATTTGCTGGAAAAATCGGTTTGAGAAAAACTGTGCCAGGGTTTATGCTTTTGGCCTTTATCGTGATGCTTATTTATGGCAACTCCCACCTTTCAACTGTTTTAATCTTTGTGGTTATATTCATGATTGGCACATTTGTTCAGGGTGGGTTCAATGGCATATATCCCACTATATCAAGAGTTTATCCGACCAAAATCAGAACTACTGGGGTGGGTTTTGCCATTGGAGTAGGCCGGTTTGGGGCCATTATTGGCCCTACGCTATTCGGTTATTTGTCGGATTCAGGCTTACCAATCTCCCTACTCTTTTCACTATTTTCATTGCCATTATTAGTAATGGGCTTTGCAGTATATAGCCTAAAATCTAACAACTTAATTTTGAATCAAACAGAAAATTTCCAGGGTCAAAAATCATAAAATTGAAAGCAGTGTCAACAAAAATGCCCATTTCAGTTGTTTAAATAACCTGCCTCTCTGATTCATAAATAGAGAGACCAGCAATTGTTGCACCTACATGTTAATAGATTGAGGCCAATACCAATCCCTTGAGAATAAGCTTGTTGGAATAAAAACAAAGAATTATAAGACAAAAATTTTTCTTAGTTCTATGTTCAATGCGAATAATAATATTCAAAACATTTATTATTCAACGAAACTACAGCCTTTAATTCTGGCCTTTAAATGTGCCCCAGATGTAATTTCAAAACCTGGCAAAAATGTAATCTCATCGGCCGCTTGGTACAATACCTTACTTTGGGAGTTTGTGGTATGTACTATCGAACTTATGATTGAACTGCCCGCAATAAAGCCTTCACTACCGGTTCTAGGGCCAGACACGGTTTCACTACTATTGCAACCCACAGTAAAAAAGTGGTAATAGTTTTTATTTCGATATTCCATGCGCACTATCCAAGTACCTGTATTGCTTGCTGGCAACAAATAGGATTTTAAGAAATATCGTGCTGAAGAAGTTACTGTAGAAGTATGAGTCCAGGTATCAAAAACGCCACCGGAAGGATAAAACAAGGTTCCACTTATCACATCATTGTCTTGTATGTCTTGCAAATAAGTGCCTATTACAACAATTTCTCCAGAGCTGAAGCTATTTTTACCATTCATCACTTCTGCTTCATACCCTAGATGTTCATTTCCCCAACAGTCGCCGTCTACTGGTACATTGCTGTGCGTCATTACCTTATTAATTTGTGGCTCCCAATAATTACGTTGATTTTGCCACCAAGTACTATTGTTTAATCCATTGCAAGTTCCAGTAAAGGGGTCAATCAGATTATCATTGATATCGTAAATGGAAAAATGAACATGTGGTCCGGTTGAATTACCCGAGCTAGCTATTATTCCCAAATAATCGCCTTGACTTACACGAGTTCCTTTTGGTAATGTAGTAATTGATCCGTTTTTCATATGCAAATAACTCGATACGGTTCCATCGTCATGTAGAATACTCACAAAATTGGGATTGGAGCCTCCTCTCGCACAGTATTTATCATAGTATCCATCCTGTTTATCTAAAATTTCACCTGGGGCCGCTGCTACTACCATTCCAGCGTTCACGTCATACATATGCCACCCAAAAGGCCATGTGGCAATATCTTCGGCATCATGACCATCATAAGTGCGATTACCACAATTCCAATCGTCAATAAATTGCGGCTCTTTGAGGTCATCATCCATAGCTGGATCTGTCGTAACATTTTGGTCTACAAAATTTGAAATAATTGTTGTATTATAAGTAAAATCATAATCGGCATTTGCTTGCACAGGCCAACTAAAAAGAATTTGCTGAGGGGCTGCGACCCTCAACTGGGCCTTTGAAATATTTTTAGTTTGTAAAACAGCATCTCTTTGAGTTAAAATATCTCGCTTAAAGGCCTCTATTTCTGCCTTGGGCATGCATTGCAGATTTTTGGGTGTGCCCTGATTAAGCAGCTGTGAATGAGATTGATAAAAGAAAAATATTCCTAAAATTGTTATAAATTTTTTCATGTATTGATAATTGCTTTTGAGGTTATGTGGAATGCCCAAATATTCTTTTTGTCGCTTGCATAAGCACCTTTAATGTGCATTTCATGATTTAGGTTATAAAATTTTTGTTCGCTAAAGAATTTAAACTCCAGCTTCCTTATTCAACAAAACTACACCCCTTTATTCTTGCCTTCAAATGCGCCCCAGATTTAATTTCAAAGCCAGGCGAAAAAGTAATTTCTGTACCTGCCTGATACAAAACTTTACTCATTGAATTGGTCGAATGTACTACTTCACTGGTGATATTTGTACTTGAAATATAACCTTTACTACCAATTACAGAGCCTGATACTGATTCGGAACTATTACAGCCTACCGTGAAGAAGTGATAATAATTTTTACTGCGATAAACTACTTTCACAATCCAAGTGCCTGTATTCCCGCTAGGCAGTTGGTGGAACCCAATTTTCAAGGTGCTATTATCTGCAACAGAAAAGCTGTGTTGCCAAGTAGAATATTCCGCTCCATTGGGCTGTATAAGCGAACATTCGGCTAAATCAAATGGCTGTACATCTTGAAAGGCTACACTTGTCCAGAATATTGCTCCAGAGCTAAAATAATTGTCTGCACTAACCACTTGCGCCGTAAAATCCCCAGTATCATTCCAGCAGCTTCCCTGAATAGGTGAGGCACTATGAGTCATAATTCTATTGATTTGCGGCTCCCAATAACTGCGTTGGTCTTTCCACCAAGTGTCATTGTTTAATATGTTACAACTGCCCACAAAAGGATCAATCAAATCGTCATTTATATCCGTTACTTCAAAATGTAGATGGGGGCCAGTTGAACGGCCAGAACTTCCCACAAATCCGAGATATTCCCCTTCTTCTACTCTTGAATTATTGGCTTTTGTGGTAACTGAATTTTCTTTCAAATGCCTATAACTCGAAACGGTACCATCATCATGAAGAATATTCACAAAATTTGAATTTCCAGCTCCAGCCCATTGACAATTTTTGTCGTAGTTCCCATCACCTTTATCCAAAATAGTACCCGCTGCGGCCGCAACCACCATGGCAGATTGCTTTTCCATCAAATACCAGCTGAAAGGGAAAAGTGCTATATCTTCGGCTCTGTGGCCATCATAAGTGCGTTTACCGCAATTCCAATCTTCAATAAAATCGGGATTTCTTACATTATCATCCACATTATTGTCTGTAACGTCTTGGTCCACAAAATTGGTGATAGTAGAATTATTGTATTGAAAATCATAATCGGCTGATGATTGCAAAGGCCAACGAAACAATACATGGTGATTGGCTGCCTTTCTGAGATTAGCCTCAGATATTTTATGTTCTGCATAATAAGCACGTTTGGCTGCAATAGTTTTTGCAGTAAATTCCTTCATCTCTTCTTTTGTAAAGCATTGAAAATGAGAGTTTTGATTTTCATTTTGTGCAAAAATATTTAAAGAAAATAGCAGAAAAATAAGGATATGTTTAAGTTTCATTATTATTTTGTCTTGCTTTAAAAAATACTCATTAACACTTTTTGCGGTTATTTGTATTGATAGAGCCAAGGCGAGCATTGTCGCTACAGCCTTTTTTCTAAACTAAATCAAATCGATAGGTTACCTCTTAATACCCTTACTTGATTCTTTCATTCCATCAATTTCCTTTTTCAAATCAATAATATACAATGTCAATTCCTCAATTTTTTCCATCATTCTTCTTTGCATTTCGCCCACCTCAAGTCCTTCTTTGTCAATCACTTGTGCCGACGGGATATTGGGTAAGTGGTTATTCAATTTTATAAAATTCTCCACCTCCTCTAGCGGCTTCAATTTATAATTTTTAGCAAATACATAATCCGGCCAGCCTGCTGATTGTAGCTTTACTTTCAATTCTTCACAAATAATACGGCCGCCAACACCCAACTTGTAGGTACTTGGGGTGGCAATTGAAGTACCAATAGTCACTTGACTAGTCACCATATTTATTCGGCTGTTAGCATTAGAGGTTCCGATATTCATATTGTCATCAATCATCCAAATATAACCTCGCTGATCCGCTGCCTCAAAGAAATTGATTGCGGGGTCGTTGCCTTCCACATGAATCGCTTCAAATCCTTCATTTACCGTAAGTTTTCCATTTAAAGTTGTTGTGCCAGTTACAGATGCATTTCCAGCAATACTTGTATTTCCAGAAGGGCTAATGGTCATGCGGTCGCCTCCATTTACCCTGAATATCAGATTACCTAGGTCGTTTGTGGAGTAAGTACCTATGCGCACGTTGTCACCACTGAGCTGCATAAATCCTTTATCAATGCTGTTTGCTTGTAACCTAAATGTTCCATTTGTGTTATTTTGAGTAATATTTCCATCATAAACTTCAAGTTTATCTATAGGCGATACTGTGCCTATACCAACGTTACCACCATTTTGAAAGGTGATCCGTTCTTGACCTTGGTGTAAAAACAAAAGCCTATCCGTACTAGTTGAATACTGCATTGTCCAGTTAACAGCATCTGTTGTATTGGATAGTTTTAAAAATCCATCTTCAATATTGATATCTCCTTCGTTTCTAATATTGCCCCGCACATCCAATTTATAATTTACATTTGGTGAAATTGTACCAATACCCACATTACCATCAGGCAAAATCACTAACCTTGGTGTGAATTTAGTCTCCAAAACGAGCTTACCTGTAGTATTGCCTGTTACAGTACCCATTTCAAAATCATCATTTGCTCCCTGTAAATTTATTCTACCCTTTGTGATATTATCTTCTTTAAATAATACCCCTTGATTGGCATTATTTACAAAAATGTTACCATCCACTTGCGCATAGCCTACTAGGTGCAGTTTTTCGGAAGGAGTATTCGTACCAATACCAACATTACCAGTTAAATTGCTGTATTGATTTACTCCTGAAACCGTCCAACTGGATGAGCCACCTCCACCCATAATTTCATCTGCAGTAGCGATTCGTTTCCAACCACTGGCGTCGTTAATATAAAGCCCTGCGGTCGAAGCAGGCATTAGCGAAGTATTGGTTTGGTAAACCATCAAACCAACTGATGGGGAGGCAATAGCTGTCCGTTGGGTATTGATCATCCTAGGCATTAAAAACCCCCGAATAGTACTGTTTACATCTAATTCAGCACTTGTATGAGGTGGGTTCGGACCAACGCCAAGGCCTTGTGAATGAGCATATTGGCATGCGATAAAAAATAGTAGAGTGATGATTTTTTTCATTGTCTTGGTTTATTTATTTGATAAACCAAAATTGTGAAAATTCAAGAAGTTGAGCAATAGCGAATTAGGGTGATATCCTTTGCTAGTTTACTATCAGAAATTTTGAAAAGAGTATTCGAAAAATGAATAAATGATGAAAAATAGCAATAGGAGTAAATAAAGACCGATTGATGAACTAAAATTAACACCCAAATGATGTTATACGATTTTATCCCGAATGGCTTTGGAGACCGCCTCAGTACCAGAGTTCACATGGAGTTTGCTATAAATATTACGGATATGACTTTTAATCGTATCGATTGCATTATTGAGTTCGGCCGCAATCATTTTATAACTATGGCCAGCTACCAATAGTTGCAACACTTTTAATTCTTGTGAGGTAAGTTGGTAATGATTGGGCTGTATTTTAGGTTCTAGATTTGTTTTAAATAATTCAAGCATCCGCTTGGCGATACTTGGTGTCATTGATGAGCCACCGTCGTTTACCTCTTTAATCGCATCCAAATAGCCTGTGAGTGGGGTTGACTTTAAGATATAACCTGAGGCTCCAGCGCAAATAGCATCAAAAATAAAGCTATCATCAAAAAAAACGGTTTGGATAAGTATCTGAATTGAAGGGAATTGCTTTCTAATAATTTTAGTCGCTTCAATGCCATTCATTCCAGGCATTTCAATATCCATCAACACTATGTCAGGATTGGATTTAATAATATCGGCTTCCAAATATTTACAATCAGGAAAAGCGCCAGCACATTCAAAACCATCTGTATAATTCAGGATGATCTCGAGTGTTTCTCGAAGGTGTTTATTATCTTCAAAAATTGCTACTTTTATCATGATTTCTTTTTGCAAATATTTATAAAAATACTCGCAATTTCAATAGCGAATTTGGGTGATAAACTCAAATTGATACGGACAATTTTATAACAGTCCCTTTGTCGATTTCGGAATTCAATTCAAAATTTGCATTTAATTCCTTGGCTCTATTTTGCATATTTTCTAATCCATTTCCACGCCTAATCTGTATCTTATCGAATCCCTTACCCAAGTCTTGAATGGTCAAAATCAGTTGTTTTTCGATAAATTCAAGTGAAACGGAAACAGAAGATGTTCCCGAATATTTCATAGCATTATTCAGTGCTTCTTTAAAAATCAAATAAATATTTTTTCGTTGAGACATCGTAAGTTGCAAAACTCCCAAATTATTCGTGGTAAAATTGCTAAGTATATTCTTACTTTCGGTCATCTCATATAAGAAACGTTGCATCCGTTCGGCGAGGCCAGCCGCATCGTTTTCACCAGGTTTTATCATCCATACTATGTCACTCATTTTTTCCATCGTTTCAGTAGCATTATTGCTCACCTTTTGCAATATAGCTCGATCTTTTTCATCAGTATGTGGTTGGCTATTAATCATTTGACTTAACATTTGGATACTACTGAGCGAGCTTCCCACTTCATCATGGAGGTCAGCAGCAATCTGATTTCTGATCTCTAGTTCATTCACAGTTTGACGGAGTTTATATCTATTGATAGCTAGCCAAATACCCGCCAATGCAAGTATTGCCAGCGCAGACGTGCTCCAGATTAAAAGTCGTTGACGATTTAATTTTTGGGCTTGTAGCTCCTTATCCTTGGCAAGCAAAAGTATCTCCTTATCCTTTTCATCTACATTAAACTTTGTTTCCATAGCCGCCAAATCATCAGCATATTGCCATTTTAGTAGCGAATCATTGGCCAATCTACTTTCTAAAATATTTTCATATGCTTTGGCATAATTCCCAGTATTGGCGTACACCTCGGCTAATAAATCGGCAGTAATATCTATTTTTTCAGTATAATCCATTTTTTTGAAAACAGGCATTGCCTTATTCAAAACCGTCAAAGCTTCCTCATAACGCTTTTGTTTATTGTAGGTACTACCAGCCAAAAGCCAGGCATCTGCAATCAATTTTTCATTTTTTTGAATTTGTGCATATTCCATTGCTTTATTGATGTATTTCTCCGATTGGGCATAATCCTTTTTTTGATAATAAGCATCGGATAAATTGCCATTGAAAATACTCAGATTGGTAATGTCCTTTAAGCTATCCAAAATTTGAATGGCCTTTTTTGTCACTTCAATGGCTTTTGAATAGTCTTTTGAATTTTTGTGAATCAGTCCTAAATTATTATAGACAACGGCCGTCATCCTTTGGTTGTTAATTTTACTATACAATGCAATGGCTTTATTATAATAGTTGATTGCTTGTGGATAAAGATTCTGATGAAAATAAACGGATCCTACTGTTTGATTAATCCTCGCTCTTACGTCATCATTATTGGCTTTATCTGCATATTTCAAAGCAGTTGAACAATCTTTTAACGACTGGTTAAAATCCAACAACTGTCGATAAGTATCTGCTCTATTCAAATAGGCAAGTCCAAGTCTGTTGGCGTCGCCTACTTTCAGAGAATATTGGATGGCGATATTCAGGTAATAAAGTGCAGAATCCAATTTATCCGCATAGGAAAAAGCCGTAGCGGTGTTCAAATAGTTACCAGCTGTACCTTTATCGAACCCTAATTTCTTGGATAGCTCAATGCCCTTTTTACCATATTCAATTGCTTTTACTGGATCAGTAAAGCGCATTGTACCGCAAATATTTCGATACAAATTGACCTTTGAGGTATCTTCCTTTTGGGTTTTTAAAACAGTTAGGAGAGAATCCAAATTCAGTTTTTGTGAATGGATCGGATATTGAAAACTGCAAAGAATGATTGTAATTATAGAAAGTTTACATTTCATAAAAAGCCTTATAAATGAGAAGGTTAAATTACTAAACAAAATGATATTTAATGGTTATTCATAAAAAAATGAAGAAAAATAATTGGGCCAAAAATAAAAATAACAGCCAATGAAATTGACTTTTATTTTGATTTAAACAACTATGGACAGAAAATCCCATAGTTTGAAAAAACGGACTGAAAGTTATTCGATTTTAGAAACTAAATTGAGATACTCTAAAGTGCATAGTTTTAACTATTTTTGAGACCAATAAAGGAATTGAATTTTTTGAAAGTTATTTATCAGCGGCATATGGAGCTATTGGCAATGGGGTGAACATGGGAGGATATTTCTTTTGGTCGTTATTGGATAATTTTGAATGGGCTTCTGGGTATGACAAAAAATTTGGCATTACCTATATTGAAGAAGAAACTTTGAACAGAATTCCCAAAGCATCGGCCATGTGGTACAAAAATGTGATTGAAAACAACGGACTTATCTAAACAATTTTTGATGGAATATATTGAAAGTCAAAGCTTTGAAAAAATAATTTATACGGGAAATGAATTCCAAATTGCTGAGTATGAAAATTGCAAATTTACTAATTGTGATTTTTCAAATATCAATTTAAGTAATATGGTATTTATTGACTGCACATTTCACAGTTGCAATTTGAGCTCAGCAAAGCTCAACAAAACCGCTTTTAGAAATATCAAATTTATTGATTGCAAAATGTTAGGGCTGCATCTTGAGAATTGCAATACTTTTTTGTTGGAAATGAGCTTTCAGAATTGCAACCTAAACCTCTCAACATTTTACAGATTGAAAATTAAAAAGAGCAAGTTTATCAATAGCACCTTGCATGAGGTTGATTTTAGTGAAAGTGACCTAACTGACTCATTATTTGACAATTGCGACTTTAGAAATGCTATTTTTGACAATACCATTTTAGAAAAAGCGGATTTAAGAAGTTCATATAACTACACAATAGATCCAGAAAGCAATTATATAAAGAAGGCCAAATTTTCGATGGATGGAATTGCAGGCTTGCTCACCAAATATGATATTGAAATTGAGAATTAAAAGCTATTCATCATTAAATTAATAATATGACTTATCAATATTTTAGTAAATCAATCTGTAAAAAAGTAGAAATTCTGAACAATGAGATTCAGGTCGGCCATATTCAGTTCAACAATTGGAAATCTTTGGTTGAGGCTGAAATCAATAGCAAAAAATATATATTCAAAAAGAAAAGTTTTTGGAAATCTTGTATGATCATGTATCAGAGTGATACTCAAGAAGCTATTGCTGAAATTCATTTTGATTTATGGAAAAGCAAAATCAAAATAATGTTTTACTCTGGCGAAACCTATTCGATGAATCCGACTGACTTTTGGCATAGAAATTGGATGATTTCATCGGAAAATTTTGAAACAATCGAATTTTTGAAAACGAAAAGCTTTTGGAACCAAGAAGGTAAAATTATCTCCAATTTCAAAACTCCACAAAAGTCAGATTTATTAACTCTAATTGGAGTTTTTATAATTTTCTTGAAAATGAGAAATGCGGCAGCCGTGGCCGCAACTACCTAAATTTGATTCCCAATTCGATTAATTTCCTCTAAAAGTGCCTCTAAATCTGAAATTTGAGTCATTGGATTGAGTAACGTAACCCTTAAAAAGAGTGAACCATTAATCATTGTTTGTACAATATAAAACTTTCCTTCTTGTACTAATTGACTCCTAATCAAGCTATTAAGTTCGTCTAAATTAGTGATGCTTTCTTTTACAAATCTAAAACATACAATGTTTGATTGAGGATTTATAGCCAATTCAAAATTAGGATTTACCAATACCATTTCAGCAAACTTTCGTCCTAAATCGTATAGAAAATCAACGTTTTCTTCAAATATACCAATTCCATAAGCTTTGATAATGGAATAAATTTTAACAGAAATCATCAATTTTGTACATTCAAAAGTGCGCTTCCCCGAATTGAACCAGTCGTGAGAATTTTGATTGGCCCAAAGATATTGAGCTTTTTGTTGGAAAGTTTTGTACGATTCCTCCCCATTTTTGTAGATAATAGAAGTAGCCAAAGCAGGTGTCATGAGCATTTTATGCCAATCAATCACCACTGAATCCGCCTCGCTTATTCCGTGAACTAAATGTTTGTACTTTTCTGAAAAAACTACTGCGGCTCCATGTGCACCATCTACATGAAACCATAAATTGTGTTTCTTTGCGAAATGGCCAATTTCAATCAAATTGTCATAAGAACCAGTTGAGGTTGAACAGGCAGAACCCACAATACAAAACACATTAAGTCCTTTATTTTCAGCCTCTTGCAAACTTCCTTCTAATAATTCAGTTCGAATTTGGAATTGCTCATTTGTCCGAATTTTGATGATTCCTTCCGAACCTAAACCCATAATTCTGGCGGCTCTATCCACACAATAATGGGATTCCTCAGAAACCATCACTGCCAGTTTTTCACTCGAACCCTCCTCCCAAACATTTGATTTTGAGGCTCTTGCCGTCAACAATGCAGTGAGGTTGGCCAATGAACCTCCTGAGGTAAGTAAACCGGAAGCCTCTTGCCCATAGCCTATTTTTTTTGCCAAAATTTCTGATAAAATTCTCTCCAAAGGATTGGACACCAAGCCCATTTCGTATACGGCCATCCCATTATTTAACAATCCAGAAAGTAGGCTCGCAACGGCAGTAATGGGCAAGGGTGGAGTAACCTGATGCCCCATATATCGAGGATGATGTAAATGGATGGATTGCTGAATTGTATTTTCAAAAAACTTTGAAATATCTCGGTCATTATTTTCATAATCTTTTTGCCAAAAATCTATTGTTTCATCAGGATTTTGAAAAGGAATTACTTGGTCAATCGATTGATTTTGAGCCGATTCCAAATAATCAGCCAACGCATCTACCAAAGAATGGGCAGCACTCCGAAAGGATTCAGGAGAAAAAGCTGTTTGCAGTTGATTCGACATAAATTGTTTAATTTGGAAGATAAAATAAAAGTATTTCAGTAAAACAAAATATTGCAATTGTGACCAACTCTTGGAACAATTTGCTAGATTTTCTGATTTATAAGATTGAAGTGCGTCTTAAATTTAGCAAGATAATTGGAAAAATACTTAAAAATAGTTGGTGAAGCCTATGGCGGTTATGCACAATACTTTGTAAATGAGATTATTAACCCTTCCTGGCATAATTATTTCTATTGGTTAGTGGCTTCGTCGTTATTGATTTGGATGGCCGAAATACTTTTCCCCTGGCGCAAAAAGCAACCTTTGATTCGAGAACATTTTGGCCTTGACCTATTTTATATTTTTTGGAATTACTTCCTTTTTTCATTAGTGGCTTACAATGCACTTTCAATGGTTGGAGTGCAATTATTTAAAGATTTTTTGGCATTATTTGGCATAAAAAATTTAGTTGCTGTTTCAGTCGCCAATTGGCCTAAGTTGAGTCAGTTGCTATTCATTTTTGTTTTCCGTGATTTTATGCAATGGCGCATTCACAAGCTATTGCACCAAGTTAATTGGATGTGGGAGTTCCATAAAGTACATCACAGCACCAGGGAAATGGGTTTTGGAGCATTAATGCGCTATCATTGGATGGAAAACGTGATCTATCGGAGCTTGGAATATATCCCGCTAGCCATGATTGGCTTCGGTATTTCAGACTTTTTTATCGTACATATCTTCACTTTTGTTTTGGGCCAACTAGGCCATGCCAATCTTTATATCCCACTTGGTCCGCTAAAATACCTATTGAATGGACCACAAATGCATTTATGGCATCATGCAAAAAATTTCCCAAAAGCACACCCAAAAGGTTTTAATTTTGGGATTAGCTTAAGTATTTGGGATTATCTTTTTGGTACCCAATACTGGCCAGACAATAATGAAAATTTGGCAATTGGCTTACCTGACGAGGAGGATTTCCCAGAAGATTTCAACGGGCAAAACAAAAGACCTTTTCAACAGATTTTTGGCAAAAAGTAAAGAATTAATTTTGCTTTTTGGAAAATAAGGTCAAAAAATACCCCATCAATACGATAGTTATGGTGCCTAAAACAATATTCATTTTAGAATCAAAAGGACTTTGGATACTTGCTGGCAATAAATCACCTAAAGATAGCCAGCCAATTACCAATAAACCGATGCTTATTGCGATTACAGCTTGAATGTTTCCAGCCTTTTTAATCATGTATCCCAACAAAAATATACCTAACATTCCTCCTGCAAAAATACCAGACAACTTCCACCAGGCATCCAAAAGGCTTTTCACATCAATCATGCTGATTCCAAAAAGTACCCCAAAAAGGCCCATCACTACGATCGAAATTCTTAATACTTTAATTTTCGTTTGATCGGTTGCCTCTTTTTTATAGAATCTCAGATAAATATCATTAAGAAAAACCGTTGCTGAACTATTCATACCACTACTCATAGTACTCATGGCCGCTGAAAGTAAAGCGGCTATCAAGAGGCCTAAAAAGCCAGTAGGGATTTCTGTTTTAATAAAAAATGGCAGCACTTTATCCGCATAATCAACTGGTAACAAGCTACTTATACTAATATTTTTTTCGAATGCTATCTGCTGTTTTACGGTTTCAATCAGTTCTGGAAATTTAGAATAATAGGCAAAAAGAGCCGTGCCAATAAAAAAGAAAAGAAGAGAAATTGGCAAATAATAGATTACACAAAGCCAAATACTTTTTGAGGCATTTGCAGAGTTATTGGCGGAATGATACCGCTGAATATAATTTTGATCAATCCCAAAATTGGTCAAATTAATGAAAAAACCATATAAAAAAACCACCCAAAATGAACTGGTGGT
>JAZKGO010000131.1:0-6396 GCA_040385875.1 Bacteroidota bacterium | reverse complement strand
TCAAGCCAGCAATCCAACGAAATGATTGCCAATAAGATTGAATTATTTGATAATGTAATTCCTGCCTCAAACTCAATGATGGCGCATAATTTATATGATTTAGGGGTGCTTTTATCAAGAAATGATTTTATCGATTTATCAAAATCGATGGTTTCTAAAATGAAGAAACTTATTTTAAGAAATGGAGAATATTTATGTAATTGGGCTTTATTGGCACTTAAACAATCATTGCCAAAGGTAGAAATTGTAATATATGGCCCAAATGCTCATAATTATAATATCGAAATGCTTCATCACTTAAAATCCAATTATTATCTTTTGGGTACTGAAAAGGAGTCTTCTCTATCATTATTTTTGGATAGAAGGCCTCCATTTGGTAAAACCTATATTTATGTATGCATTGATAATACCTGTTCTTTACCAGTAGAATCTACTAGCGATGCTTTAGAAGTTTTGAAAAATTATTGATTTTTTATTCTTTCAGGATTATCCGATAAAAATGATCCCCAACCTTTAGTCGCCTTTTTGGCAACTTTTTTTGCGGTCTTGATCAAAATATTATCATGAAAGTGATGGCAAACGGCAATGCCAATCGCATCGGTAGCATCATATAAAGTGGTATCTAATTTTATTTTCAGAATGGACTCTAACATGCTAGCTACCTGCTCTTTAGAGGCATTTCCATTGCCAGTTACCGACTGTTTTACAGTTTTTGGTGAGTATTCTACAATTGGGATTTGCAATGCAAGAGCGGCTGCCATTGCTACTCCTTGGGCACGTCCTAGCTTCAACATGGACTGTACATTTTTACCAAAAAAAGGTGCCTCCAAAGCTACTTCATCTGGAGTAAACTCATTGATTATCTGAGTAATACGCTCAAATATCTTCTTTAATTTTATTTCTCCACTGGGATATTTACTTAAATTAATCACCCCATATTGCACCAATGATATTTTATTAGCCTTTACAATAATTACCCCATAGCCCATAAATCTGGTACCTGGGTCAATTCCAAGAATAATTTTTTCTTTTACCTCCAAAATGTTCATATTTGCAGGCAATTTAACAATACATTTCCAAAATCCGAACTTTGTTGGAGAATGAAATTAGGTTGAATTGTTTCATGCTTTAATATTAGATGCCATTTGGATATCCTAATTTCAGTGATCATTTTATTACTATTCTCTTACTCAATATTTGTAATATTGATGTTAATTGGTTGGCTTAAAATTCCCATAGTTGAAACTAAAAATGGACCTAAAAATACTTTTGTTTCAATTATAGTGGCAGTCAGAAATGAGGAAAAAAATGTAGGTGAATTGATTCAATGTATTGAAAATCAGACATATAGAAAATATTTATTTGAATTGATTATTGTAAATGATCATTCAGATGATGGTACATTAGCTGTTCTGAATAAATTGAAAGAAACTGTAACCATTGATTTGAAAATTATTGATTTAATAGAGGATGAGCCGTCGAAATCTGGCAAAAAACAAGCCATTTCAAAAGGCATAGCCCTTTCGAAGGGAAAGTTGATTGTAACTACAGATGGAGACTGTATGATGGGTCCTCAATGGATAGAGAAAATTGTATCATATTATGAATCTACGAATTTCAAATTTATTTCGGGGCCGGTGACCTTTCACTCCAACTCATTTTTTGATAGTTTGCAAATAGTTGAATTTGCAAGTTTAGTCGGATCAGGGGCATCAAGTATACAATTAGGTAGCCCCAACATGTGTAACGGTGCCAATATTGCTTACGAGAAAAACGCTTATTTGGCTGTAAATGGTTTTGAAGGATATGAAAATATTCCTTCAGGCGACGATGAATTTTTAATGCATAAAATTTCTGCAAAATTTCCAAACCAAATAGGTTTTTTGAAAGAGAAAGATGCTCTGGTGAAAACCCATTCTCAGCCTAATTTGACAGCTTTCATTCACCAAAGAAAACGGTGGGCCAGTAAATGGAATCAATATCTGAATATTAGAAATTCGATTTTAGCGCTATTTATTTTTTTTGTAAATCTATTTTTTGTTGCAGCGATAATTCTTGCTTTTTTTGGCCATTCTAGTGCTTTTTTAGGGACAGCACTATTGTTGAAAGTATTTATTGAGTGGATATTTATTGGCGCTATTTTATGGTTTTTGGACTATTCAAATAAGATTTTATTCATACCTTTAGTGCAAATTATTTACCCATTTTATATTGTTTATACAGCCATAAATTCTACTTCAAAATCTTATATTTGGAAGGGTAGAGTTTATTAAATTACTCAGCTTTGTTTTTGTACAAATCCAATATATTATTCAAGACTTATTATCCCAAATTTATTTGGGATTTACCTGCAATTAAACCTACCATTTACTTAACATTTGATGATGGACCTATTCCTGAGATCACTGATTTCGTTTTGGAACAACTTGAATTTAATGAAGCTAAAGCAACATTTTTCTGCATTGGAGAAAATATACAAGAAAATCGAGCTGTTTTTGAGAAAATAGTGGCGAATGGTCATTCAGTTGGTAATCATACCATGAATCATTTGAATGGATGGAGTACTGATAATCAGCTATATATCAATGATTTTAATGAATGTCAATTAATTATTCCTGAAGTGAATTTGTTTCGACCGCCATATGGGAAAATAAAGAAAAAACAGTCAGAAATAGTGCTTAAAACCCATCAAATAATCATGTGGGACATAGTTTCAGGGGACTTTCTTTCTGATTTGAATGCTGAAAATGCTTTGAAATTTTGTATTAAACATACTCGCTCTGGTACTATAATTGTTTTTCATGACAGTATTAAAGCTTTTAAGAATATGAGTTATATTTTGCCTAGATATATTGAACATTTCAAAGAAAGAGGATTTGTGTTCGAATCCATTAATTTACTAAAATAATAGACTGCATAAGTGGAAAATTTGCCTAAGATTACAGTTTGGGTGGCTGCAAGAAATGAAGAAATGGTCATCGCAAATTGCCTCGAAAAATTAGCTGAACTGGATTACCCTAAAAGTAAAATTCAAGTATTAATTGGTAATGATCAATCCTCAGATAATACTGAAACGATAGTGGAAGATTTTGTCATTAATTATCCTAATTTCGAATTGATCAATATTACTAAAATAATTAATCGGCAGCGAGGCAAAGCCAATGTTTTGGCTAATTTATATGAATATAGCAAAGGAGATTACTTTTTAATCACAGATGCCGATGTGGTGGTGAATAAAAATTGGGCTAGAGGGATGATTAAAAATTTCATGCAGAATTCATCTTTAGGCCATCAGGTAGGGGTAACTTCTATCAAATCCGATAGTTTTTTTGGCTTTTTGCAAGCTTTAGATTGGCTATGGGCGCTTACTTTATTGAAATTTGCTGCCATTTTCAAAATTCCTCTCACTGGATTGGGCAATAATTCAGCCATTACTCGAAAGGCTTATGAAGCGGTTGGTGGCTATGCCACCATTCCTTTTTCTATTACTGAAGACTTTGCTCTTTTTCATGCAATAATGGGTCAAGGTTTTCAATTTCACAATGCAATCAATTCAAAAGTATTTGCCAAAACAACTGCAATGGATAGTGTGAAGGAATTTTTACATCAAAGAAAGCGATGGATGGTTGGCGCATTGCAATGCCCTTGGTGGGTGGTTTCATTTTTATATTTTCAGGCATTATTTCCATTTATATTGTTGATTATCAGTATTTTAGTATCTCATAACCTAGCTATGAATTTATTTTTGTTCAAAATAGCATTACAATTTATTTTAATTTTACCCACCTTAATTATTCTTAAAGAAATAAGGCTAATCCCCTTTTTAATCCCTTATGAATTTTATTCTTGGATTTGGGGTTTTACCATGGTAGTTTTTTACTTTTTGCCCATTAATATCGATTGGAAAGGTCGTGAATACGAAGCTTAATTATGTTTAATATCATTGAAACCCACGCACATATTTACGACGAAGCTTTTGCTCATGATCGAAATGAAATGCTATTGAGAGCAAAAAATATTGGTGTAACTGAAATTTGGATGCCGAATTGTAATTCTGAAACAATCAAAGGGATGATGGATCTGGCCATTGAATATCCTAATTTTTGTTTACCGATGTTGGGTTTGCATCCCTGTTATGTAAAAGAAGACTTTGAAAATGAATTGCAAATAATTGAAAATGAGATACTTAAATATCGCCCCTTGGCAATTGGGGAGATTGGGTTGGATTTGTTTTGGGACAGTACTTTCTTTGAGCAACAAAAGGAGGCGTTCATTTATCAGTCTAATTTAGCAATTAAACATAACTTATGGATTGATATTCATTCAAGAAATGCCTTTTGGGAAACGGTAGAATTGATTGAAAAAATTGCTGATGTTAGATTAAAAGGTATTTTTCACTGCTTTGTAGGTACTGAAGAGGAAGCCAAAAAAGCCATAGAATTGGGCTTTTTATTGGGAATTGGTGGAGTAAGTACCTTTAAAAACGGCGGCTTGGACAAAGTTTTACCTAATATTGGCTTGGAAAATTTAGTTCTAGAAACCGACGCACCTTATTTGGCCCCAACTCCCTATAGAGGTAAAAGAAACGAATCTTGCTATTTAGAATTAATCGCCAATAAGTTAGCTGATTTTTATGGTGTTCAAGTAGCGGATATTTATAAAATTACTACTGATAATGCTCAGAACCTGAAACAAGGTTTTGTATAAATGATTTGCCAATGTATAAAATAACCAAAATTAAAACCAGAGCAAATGGACGAGAAGAAGAAAAAGTGCTCGTCATCTATACCGGGGGCACTTTGGGGATGGTTTTTGACAACAAGAGCCAAAGTTTAGTGCCTTTTGATTTTGAGCAAATACCTGATAATTTACCAGAAATAGCAAGGTTGGATTTTGAAATTACGGTCATCACGCTGGATAATTTGCTTGACTCCTCAAATATGAAGCCGCAAAATTGGGTTGAATTGGCTGAAATTATTGAAAAATATTATGACAGTTTTGATGCTTTTGTAATTTTACATGGTACCGACACAATGGCCTATACAGCTTCGGCATTAAGCTATATACTTGAAGGCCTGAACAAACCAGTAATTCTGACGGGTGCTCAATTGCCGATTGGTATTGCCCGAACCGACGCAAAAGAAAATTTTATTACGGCTCTTGAAATTTCTATTGCCAAAAAAGAGGGCAGACCCATTATTTCAGAAGTATGCATTTATTTCAATTCTGTTTTATTGCGAGGAAATCGATCAAGAAAGCATGAAAGTGTTCAATTCAATGCTTTTGTTTCAGAAAATTATCCTCCATTGGCCACTGTGGGGGTTACAATTGATTATAATTGGCCCTATCTGAGAGAATTTTCTTTCAATAGTCATTTGAAGGTTCATAAAAATTTGAATGAAAATGTACTTTTTCTAAAGCTTTTTCCAGGAATTTCTAAAAATTTGGTGAGCAATATATTGAATACCTCAAATTTGAAAGGTGTAGTTTTAGAAACCTACGGTTCAGGAAATGCCCCAACCGATGAGTGGTTTTTGGAAGAATTGGGAAAAGCAATTGCCACAGAAATTCTTATTATTAATGTATCTCAATGTATTGGTGGTAAGGTGGCCCAAGGAAATTATCAGACGAGCAGGTTATTGGCTGAAATGGGATTGATAAGTGGCGAAGACATTACTGCTGAGGCTTCTATCACAAAATTGATGATGGTTTTAGGTCAAAATTTAAGCTATCAAGCCTCTGTAAATCTATTATCCCAGAATTTGGCAGGAGAAATTGGGTCAATTAAATAAGACTTTTTGATTTAATAAAAAATTGGCTAATTTATTCAAACACCAATAATTTTAATCAAAAATGAATCAAATTTGCTTATATTTGGCCTCTTGATTGAGAGGGGTGTCCGAGCGGTTGAAGGAGCACGCCTGGAAAGTGTGTATACCTCAAAAGGGTATCGTGGGTTCGAATCCCATCCCCTCTACCAATGATTATTTTTACAATTAATAATATAAGTGATTATTAATTGTATTTTATCAAAAGGCAATATGGCTAATAAATGAAAAATAAAGTCGTAATAATTACTGGAGGCTCCTCAGGGATTGGTAAGGCGATGGCATTTGCTTTTGGTAACGAAGGGGCTAAAGTTGTGATATCGGCACGCCATAGTGGGCCTTTGCTGCTTGTGGGTCAGGAACTATCCCAAAGGGGTATTGAAAATGAAACTGTTGTGGCCGACGTAAGTATTGAAGCAGATACTAGAAAATTGATTGAAACCACAATTAACCGATTTGGTAAAATTGATATCCTAATCAACAATGCTGGAATTACCATGCGATCTTTATTTGAGGATCTGGAGGATATTGAGGTGATTAGAAAAGTAATGGATGTCAATTTCTATGG
>JAZKGO010000130.1:0-14881 GCA_040385875.1 Bacteroidota bacterium | reverse complement strand
AATCCTAAAAAAATGGGCGAGTATATGGAAGGCAAAGGCAATATTGAATGGGCATCTTTGTCAATAGTTTGCAATGCAATGATGAGCCTCGATGAATGGCTGGTAAGGAATTGATTTTGGATTTTGGATTTGCGATTTGTAATTTTAAATAAAACCAAATTTATAAACATGAATACTATAGAGATTAAAAAACAAATAAATGAAAAATTAGCTCATTTAGAAGATGAAAATCTCTTGAATGTAATTAATGAGCTTTTGAACTCAAAAATTTCTAACAAGTATTTTATAATGACTGATTTTGAAAAAAGAAGAGCTGAATCTGCAAGAAAACAGTTTGAGGAAAAGACACTAATTCCTAATCATATCGTTAAAGAAAAGGCTCAAAAATGGTTGAATTCGAAATAGAGTGGTCTTATGAAGCCGAAATTGACCTTTTTGAAATAATGATTTTTTATTTTGAAAGAAATGGAAATAAAATTTTTAGTGAAAAAATCTATAATAAGATCAATTTTGGAACTGAAATAATATCAAAGCACCCACAAATTGGCAGAAAAAGCAAATCCGATAATACAAGAAAGTTTATAATGGGCGATTTTGAAATTAATTATGAAATAATACACAACACAATTTTAATTTCTATGATTTGGGATTCGGCAATGAATCCTGAAAACAAAAGAGTTGGAAAATAAACAGCTTTTGAAAAAATCCAAAATCGTAAATCCAAATGCAACCGCAAGAAGTACTTTTCCGTCAATCACAATTAGAAACTCGGCGACATTTTTTGAAGAAATGTGGTTCGGGATTGGGTGCATTAGCATTAGGTGGGCTGATGAGCTGTGCTGAAAAGGACCTCATGGATAGTGTGGGAAAACCTAACTTGGCAAAACTAAGCCAATTTAAAGGGAAGGTTAAATCAGTGATTTATATGCACATGGCCGGCTCACCTTCTCAATTAGAGCTGTTTGACTATAAACCAGAATTAGTAAAATGGTCAGGTAAAGATTGCCCGCAGGAATTTTTGGAAGGTAAAACTTTTGCTTTTATCAGAGGCGTTCCAAAAATGCTTGGCCCACAAGGTATTTTTAAACAGTATGGTCAATCAGGTGCGTGGGTTTCGGATTATCTACCTAATTTTCAGACAGTTGTGGATGATGTCACTTTCCTGAAAGCCATGTACACCGATCAATTTAATCATGCACCCGCACAGCTATTTGTACATACTGGAAGCCCACGCTTGGGCAGACCCAGCATGGGTTCATGGGTAACTTATGGTTTGGGTTCTGAAAATGAAAATTTACCAGGTTTTATCGCCCTAGTTTCGGGTGGCAAATATCCAGAAGGAGGTAAATCAATCTGGGGGTCAGGTTTTCTACCTTCCGTCCATCAAGGCGTTCAGTGTCGTTCGGATGGGGAGCCTGTTTTGTTCCTTAACAATCCAAAAGGAATCGATAGAGGCTTAAGAAAGCAGGCGATTGAAACCATCAATGACATCAATAAGGCTGAATATGAGGAATTTAACGATTCTGAAACTCTCACTCGTATCGCTCAAATGGAGATGGCCTTCAATATGCAAGTTTCGGTACCTGAGGTGATGGATATTTCAAAAGAGACTGAATATACTCATAAATTATACGGTACCACTCCAGGCAAAGCCAGCTTTGCTAACAATTGTTTGCTTGCCAGAAAACTAGTCGAAAATGGCGTTCGGTTTGTGCAACTTTTCGATTGGGGTTGGGATACCCACGGTTCATCAGCCAGTGAAGCTTTAGAAATTGGCCTTCGTAACAAATGCCGTGAAACGGATCAAGCTAAAACAGCTTTATTGATTGATCTGAAACAGAGAGGTTTATTAGAAGAAACTTTGGTTATTTGGGGAGGTGAATTCGGCCGAACTCCCATGCAAGAAAACCGTGATAATAAACCAGCACCTTTTATGGGGCGTGATCACAACCCTGAAGCAGGTACTATTTGGATGGCTGGCGGTGGCCTCAAAAATGGTTTTACCCATGGTGAAACGGATGAATTGGGTTACGCTGGTGTGAAAGACCGCACCCATGTCCACGACCTGCAGGCTACCATTCTACATTTGTTGGGCATCAATCATGAAAAATTAACTTATGATTTTCAAGGTCGCCCATTTAGATTGACAGACGTGGGTGGAAAAGTGATTAAGGAGATTTTGGTCTAAGCCTCTGGCCAACAATGGTTGAATTTTACTTGTTTGTCAATGTTTGTGCCTCCAAAAACACTGAAACGATAATATAATCTCACCAATTTTCATTTGTAACGAAAATGAGGGAGAGAATTCAGAAATTCCGATTTCTCTAAAAACCCAACATACAGTATACCAATTCACAAAAAAATTACGATATTGTTTTTATTTTCAATTTGAAAAATAGTAATCAAAAAAAACTTAATCTCATGTCAACTTCTCGTCGCAATTTCATAAAAGATTCTGCTCTTGGTTTAGGTGCATTAGCCATTGGTAGTCAGGCTAATGCCAAAATAAAAATGCCAAAACCTGGAGAAATAATCATTGGTCACAACTCTCATAAATACAAAGTGATACCCGGTTGGGGCTTGTTGGATGCCGAAAAAAATCCAGTAAATGATTGCCACGAAATGGTTGAAGATGCCAAAGGAAGATTGATAATGTGCACCAACGAAACCAAAAATAACATCATCATTTATGATAAATCCGGCAAACTATTGGAAACTTGGGGCAAAACCTATCCTGGGGCCCATGGTTTGAGCATCATGAATGAAGGCGGGCAGCAATACCTTTTAATCACAGATACTGCTCGCCATCAGGTAATTAAGACAGACTTAAAAGGCAAAGAGATTTTCAAAATCGACTACCCTAAAGAGTCGGGGGTATATGAATCGCCCAATCAATTTGTGCCTACTGAAACTGCTATCAATCCTGCCAATGGCGATATTTATGTAGCGGATGGGTATGGGGCAAATTATGTAATGCAGTATGATTCAAAGGGGAAATATATTCGGCACTTTGGAGGGAAAGGCAATACTGATGAAACATTCAATACTTGTCATGGTGTATTGGTGGATACCAGAGACGCCAAAAACCCAACTTTATTGGTAACCGACCGTGTGCATCAATGCCTTAAACGCTTTACTTTAGAGGGGAAATATTTGCAAACCTATCATCTACCGGGTACTTTTATTTGCAGGCCTGTTTTACATGGTAAATATATTTTTGGTGCGGCCTATCGTAGCACCGATGGAAGCTGGGCTAATTCTGGCTATATACAAGTTTTGGATGAAAATATGAAAGTGGTTTCTACCCCTGGTGGCTCTGAACCAATTTATAAAAATGGCCTGTTGCAACGGCAATTCAAAGATGATCCTGACAAAGTATTCATGCATCCACATGATGTATATGTCGACTCTGATGAAAACATTTATATACCTCAGTGGGCCTCCCAAAAGACCTATCCTGTAAAGCTTGAACGCATATAACAATCTATAAATGAGTCAACTGTCCCTATATTTACAGGTTATTTTTTATGTTTTCGCAGGTATCAATCATTTCAGAATGGAGAGATTTTATTTGAAAATGATGCCAGATTATCTTCCTTGGCATAAACAAATTGTGTTTTGGACAGGTATTGCCGAAATAGCATTGGGTATTGGTTTGTTATTTAGTCCAATAAGAAATATAGCCGCCTGGGGAATCATTTTGTTATTACTTGCCATCTTTCCTGCTAATATAGATATGATTTTGAGCCAAAAATTCAACAAAATTCCAAAGTGGATTCTTTGGATAAGGCTTCCTTTTCAGGTTATATTAATCCTTTGGGCTTATAGTTTTACTTAATAATAGTGATAAAAATAATTAATCTAGGCTGATATAAATAATGCATTCAAAATTTCCATCAATTCTACTATTCCAAAGTGCCTCTGACGAATGGGCAAATTTCATTGGTCACTTTCATCCCCTATTGGTTCATTTGCCAATCGGTATTTTAGTGATTGGGATTATTCTCGAATATGTTAATAGAAAAAGGCAATCAGAAAGTCTTAACGCTGCTTTAAACATTGTATTTTTTTGGGGTGCATTTTCAGCGATACTCTCCTGTATTGCGGGTTATTTTTTGAAGCAGTCGGGTGGCTATGACGAGGATACGTTGAACTGGCATCAAAATTTAGGTATTGGTGTGGCCGCTATTTCATTGACCATTTATGTATTCAAAAAACTTATTTATTTTGGCTGGCTAAGATTTTTAGATAAACTGATTATGCCATTTTCAGTACTCTTAATAATCGTGTTAATATTAGCAGGCCATTTGGGAGCCAATATGACCCATGGCTCTGACTATATTCAAGCCAGTTTACCACAGCCTTTCAGAGGCTGGATAGGAATTGAGTCGAAATCAAAATCGATTAAAGAGCATAAAATTACGGATCCCGCCAAAGCGCTGGCCTATGCTGATATCATCAATCCTTTATTAGAAAGCAAATGCACTCAATGCCATAATGCAGATAAGAAAAAAGGCGGGTTAAGAATGGATACAAAAGAGTTTCTAATTAAAGGTGGGGAAGATGGGCCTGTCTTTTTGGCGGGTAATGCGGCCAGTTCTGAAATGATTAAAAGGGCCCTTTTGCCAGAAAGCGATGATGATCATATGCCTCCAAAAGGCAAGCCCCAATTGACTGAAGAGGAGATTGCCCTACTCCATTGGTGGATTCAAAATGGTGCCAGTTTTGATAAAAAAGTAAACGATTTACCACAAGACGAAAAGGTTAAACCTGTATTAGCCACTTTAATGGCGGGCACTTCTTTAGCAGGTATGGTTGGCAAAGCTGCCCCAGAGTCGCCAGTTTATTCTTTGAAAGTGGATCCTGCCAATGAAAAGAGCATCAACCAATTGAAGGAAAAAAATGTATTGGTTCTTCCGCTAGCCAAGGATGTAAACTTGCTCGAAGTAAGCTGTATCAATGCCAAAGAATTTAATGATGAAAATGCCAAGCTATTAAGTAATATCTCAGAACAGCTGGTTTGGCTAAAGCTATCCAATACAAAAATTACTGACGCTTCTATGGTAACCATTGGAAAATTACCCAACCTTGTGAAGTTGTTTTTAAACCATACTTCCCTTACTGACAATGGTTTAGATAATTTATCCAATCTAAAAAACCTCGAATACTTGAATCTATTTGACACGAAAATAACCGATGCAGGGTTGGCAAAAATCGGTAAAATAAAATCATTGAAGAAATTATATCTTTGGCAAACAAAAGTAACCAAACCAGCCCTCGAAGCTTTTAAAAAAGCACACCCTACTATGGAAGTTGATATGGGATGGGAAGGAAAAGCCTTGGTAAGTGACACCACAAAAGTGACTGCTGCAAACACCAAAAAAGATGAAAATGAAAATTGATTACACACCAATCCCACGAAGAAATTTCAAAAATGTTATATGAAAACAATCTGTATTTTTAAATATTGGGGGAGCTTATTTTTACTTTCTATAGTGCCTTTTTTGTCTATTTCGCAAAGTCAAAAAAAAGCAAATAATAATTTTCAGATTTTAGAGGCGGATATACAATCAATCCAAAAAGGCTACCAAAAAGGGGAATTCACCATACAAATAGTGGTACAAGCCTACCTCAATCGGATTGCTCAAATCGATAAAAATGGACCCAAACTCAATTCAATTATCTATCTTAATCCTGATGCCTTAAAAATTGCACGAGAATTAGATATTGAAATGAGGCAAGGCAAAAATCGTGGCCCACTGCATGGAATTCCAGTTTTGTTAAAAGATAATATCGATACCCATGACATGCCCACGACAGCTGGTTCGAGAGCGCTAATGAATTCTTATCCATTGACTGACAGCTATTTAGTAAAGCAGCTAAAAACAGCTGGTGCTATAATTATTGGCAAAACAAATTTAAGTGAGTGGGCAAATTTTCGAGGAAATTTATCATCAAGTGGATGGAGTGGTGTGGGTGGCCAAACCAAAAATCCTTATGACTTAAGTCGATCGCCCTGTGGTTCTTCTTCAGGTTCTGGAGTTGCCATTGCAGCCAATCTGGCAGTTTTGGCGGTGGGTACTGAAACAAATGGATCAATTGTGTGCCCTGCCACTGTAAATGGAATTGTGGGTATCAAACCCACTGTTGGCTTGATTAGTCGATCTGGTGTCATACCTATTTCATCTACTCAAGATACACCAGGACCTATGGCTCGAACGATAAGAGATGCGGCTATCGGTTTAGGAGCAATGGTCGGAACTGACCCGTATGATGAAAAAACGAAGACCAGTGAAGGGAAATTTTTCAAAGATTATACCCTATTTCTAAAAGCGGATGGGCTCAAAGGGAAGAGGATAGGCTTATTCAAAGGGGCTTTTGGGGTGAACTTTAAGGTAGATGAATTGATGAATAAAGCGGTTGAATTCATTAAAAGTGCAGGAGCAACAGTGATTGAGATTGAAAAAATAACCACTCAAAGTCAAAACAATAATTCATTCGAAGTGATGCTTTTTGAATACAAGGAAGGTCTCAATAATTATTTTAAATCGCTTGGGCCTAATGCTAAAATCAAAAATTTAGGAGACTTAATCGCTTTTAACAAATCTGATCCAATTGAAATGGAGCATTATAACCAAAAGTATCTAGAATTGGCGCAAGAAAAAGGTGACTTAAAATCTGCTGCTTATATTGAAGCACTTACTCAGATGATCAAAAATAGCAGAGCGGAAGGCATAGATAAAGTAATGAATGACAAT
The DNA here is from genome assembly GCA_040385875.1 of Bacteroidota bacterium. GTDB lineage: Bacteria > Bacteroidota > Bacteroidia > Cytophagales > Spirosomataceae > JANMZR01. The sequence goes on along the minus strand of JAZKGO010000130.1, from coordinate 8,123 downwards.
CAGTTAGATGCAATAATGGCCCATACAGGAGGGCCATCTTGGAAGATTGACCTAGTTAATGGTGGTGGAAGTGGTCCAAGTAGCTCCGCATTTGCCGCACATGCTGGCTATCCGAATATTACTGTACCAATGGGTTTTGTGGAAAACTTGCCAGTGGGTGTCTCATTTTTTGGGCGAGCTTGGTCAGAACCAGTTTTATTGGAAATAGCATATGGTTTTGAAAATGGGACTAAACATAGAAAAGTGCCACAATTTTATAAGCCAACCTATTAATCTATGCGCATTCAGGCCAATTATATCAATATCCTCGAACGAGAAATCAATTTTTCGCAGATTAATATTGAGAATGGAAAAATCGAATCAATTGTTACCTTACAATCTGGAGAGAAGTCGGGCGAATTCTATATTCTACCTGGCTTTGTGGATGCTCATGTTCATGTAGAAAGTTCACTTTTATGCCCAGCTCAATTTGCCAGAATGGCCGTGGTTCACGGCACTGTTGGCACCGTATCTGACCCACACGAGATTGCTAATGTATTGGGAATCAAAGGCATAGTATTTATGCTTGAGAATGCAGCAAAAGTACCTTTTCATTTTTGCTTTGGGGCTTCCCCATGCGTGCCAGCCACAAATTTTGAAACAGCCGGAGCTAAAATAAGTCCTGCTGATATTCAATTTCTTTTTGAGAATTATCCACAAATTGGCTATTTGGCTGAAGTGATGAATTTCCCTGGGGTGTTAAATAATGACCCAGATATGCTCGAAAAAATTGCGATTGCTCAATCATTCAAGAAACCAATCGATGGTCACGCACCAGGACTAAGGGGTGAATTAGCCAAAAAATATGCTAAAGCAGGCCCACAAACCGACCATGAATGCTATTCATTAGCGGAGGCTCAGGATAAATTGGAGGCAGGAATGAAAATAATCATTCGAGAAGGCTCTGCTGCAAAAAATTTTGAGGAGCTTATCCCTTTAATGGGTGACAATTATGAGAATATAATGTTCTGTTCTGACGATAAACATCCAGATGAATTAGCCATTGGGCATATCAATTTATTGGTAAAAAGAGCTCAAAATAAAGGTTTTGATCTATTCAATATTTTGCAAGTTGCTTGCATAAATCCCGTAAAACATTATAATTTACCCATCGGATTATTAGAAATTGGTGATCCTGCAGACTTTATTTTGGTAGAAAATTTACAAGATTTTAATATATTAGCGACGTATTTAGGCGGAGAAAAAGTAGCAGAAAAAGGGGCAAGCTATATTGAAAGCATTGAAGCTGAGCCCGTTAATTTTTTTAATTGTACTCAAAAGTCTGTTATAGATTTTCAGCTTAAAAATGAAAACCATTCCAAAATAAAAGTAATCGAAGTAATTGATAGTCAGCTGATTACTTCAAAAAGTATTGAATATCCTAAAATAGAAAATGGCAATTTAGTAGCGAATGAATCAGAAGATATTTTAAAAATTGTTGTAGTAAACCGCTATTCAGACCAGCCAATTGCAATTGCATTTATAAAGAATTTTGGTATTAAAAACGGAGCAATTGCTTCATCCGTTGCACATGATTCTCATAATATTATTGCGGTTGGTAGCTCAGATGAAGCACTTTGTGAGGCAGTAAATTTGGTTATATATGAAAAAGGAGGCCTTTCTGCAATACAAGTAAATGGCGAAAAGAAGTGCCTCCAGCTCCCAATGGCTGGAATCATGAGTGTAAAAGATGGTTATTGGGTGGCTCAAAAATATACTGAAATAGATCAATTTTCAAAAAATATATTGAAATCAACCCTAAAATCACCTTTTATGAGCTTATCATTTATGGCACTTTTAGTAATTCCAAGCCTAAAACTATCAGATAAAGGGCTGTTTGATGGAGACAAATTCGAATTTACGAGCATTGGAGAATTTTAAAAAAATGAAACAACTACTACTATTTCTATCTTTTTTAGCGCTTTCGTGCAGCCCCGATTTAGAAATACCTTCTGATAAAGTAACTAACACATTACTGGAATATGGAAAGGAAAATACTGAAAATCAAATAGTTATCAAAACAAAATTTGGAAATATATTGATTGAGCTATACAATGATACCCCATTACATCGGGCTAATTTTATCAGACTAATCAAAAACAAATATTATGACGACCGTAAAATTTATCGAATTGTTAAAGGCCTTTGCATCCAAGGTGGGGCCAATAATGAGGACAAACTAAAATATTTGATCCCTTCAGAATTCAGAAAAAATAGAATTCACAAATATGGTTCGGTAGCAATGGCAAGATATTCAGAAGGGAATGAAAAGAAAATGAGTTCAGCGACTGAGTTTTTCATTATCACTAAAGGCGTTTATTATGGAGAAGAGGAGTTGACAAAATACTCTCAAGACTTGAAAGACATTTATCTAAAAATTGGAGGAGAAATAGTGTTTGACAATGAATATACGGTATTTGGTGAAGTATTAAAAGGCATTGATGTGGCCGAAAAAATATCTCAATTAGAATTGGTAGATACCGATAAGCCGTTGGAAATGCCAAGATTTAGCATTGAAATAATAGAAAAATAGAAGTAACCTCAATCTTTATTTTGCACTTTTTCCACCATTCTCAACAATGAATTTTCTGAATTATATTGAGGCACTTCATCTAAACTAATCCACTGAATATCAGTCGATTCGTCTGAAATTTGAAAAGGCTCATTTTCATCAGCAATAATCAAAAAACGAATATCATAATGCAAATGAGCTGGCACTAATTTTCGAGCGGAAATAGTATGCACATCAATATCCAATATCTCAGAGACTATTTGCAAATTATTCAAGCCAGTTTCTTCTTTTGCTTCTTTCATCGCTACCATTAATATGTCTGTTTCACCATCGGCATGGCCACCAGGTTGCAACCACTTATTTATTTTTGCATGTAGTACGAGTACAGTTTTGGTAAGTGCCTGATTTACAATCATGGCCGAACCTGTTATATGGCCTTTAATCAGTTCCCTTTTAAAACAATCTGGCTCACTCACAACAAAATCGATTGTTCTATTTTTGTATTCTTGCTCCTCTAAATAATGGGTAGAATACGATTTGAGAAGCTCTAATAACGGACTGCGATGCATGATAGAAACCCTTTGTTTTTAATTTTATGTTGTAAATCGAATAATTGAATTTAATTTTGGTGTGCAAAGTTAAATAATATCAAATATTGATATTTAACCAGATTGCAAAACTAAAACATAAAAAACAACAATGAAAAAATTACTTCTATCAACGCTTACATTATTGTCGGTTGTGGCCACAGCTCAACTTCGAACCCCACCTGCTAGCCCTTCGGCTAGTCTTACCCAAACAATTGGCACCACAGATATTACCATTAAATATTCAAGACCAAGCATGAAAGGTCGTGAAATATTTGGCAAATTATTGCCATTTGATAAGTTGTGGCGTACTGGAGCCAATGGGGCAACTCAAATAACTTCTTCATCAGACATAACGATTGAAGGTCAAAAATTAGCAGCTGGCACCTATTCACTATTCAGCATACCAATGATGGGCCATTTTATGGTGATATTCAATAAAGATGCCACAGCCTCTGAGGCCAATTATTCAAAGGAAAAAGATGCATTGAGGGTACATGTGAGTACGGTTACCATACCCACAAAACAAACATTTGGCATTGACATAGAGGATATTACAGATAGCACTGCCAATTTGAATATCGCTTGGGAAAGAACATTAATTCCAATTAAAATTGGAGTGGATGTAAATTCAGCAGTTTCTGCTGGAATTGAGAAAATGAATGCCGACAATTCAAATAATATGGCAAATGCAGCTAATTATTTGTTGGGTAAAGGTCAAAATCTTGATCAAGCGCTAAAACTAGTAGACCTATCTATCGGATCAAACGAAACATTTAGAAATGTATGGACTAAAGCCCAGATTTTGAACAAATTAGGTCGGTACACAGAGGCCCTTCCATTTGCTCAGAAAGCTTTGTCGCTGGGAAGCACCGACAATTCTGGCAGCTTTCAATTCTTTAAAGAGGCTATTGAAAAAGGCATTACTGAGATTACCTCAAAAATACCAGTGGTTGCACCATCAGTTTTGAAAAAGAAGAAGAAATAGTCTTAAGTCATAAGTCAAAAAGTCGTAAGTTACGAGCCAAAATATTTGGTTTCCTTACGACTTTTTTTTGACGTATTTTTAACTTATGGCTATGACTTCTTGAGACTTGTGACTAAGCTAAACAAATACGAAAAGCCCATTACCATTACGCAACCAATTAAATTGAGCCAAAGGAATGCTGTTAGATCAATAAAATAAAAATACAAAACCAATGCCTCCGCCAAAATAGCTGCATAAAATACCACTCCGCCTTTTATGTTTTTCATATAAAACGCAACTAAAAACACCCCTAGGATAGTACCATAAAACCATGAGCCTAATATATTCACCACTTCAATCAAGCTCCCCATTTTAGTGGCAAAAAGTGCCACTACCACACAAAAAATTCCCCAAAAAAGTGTGACCAATTTTGATGAATTAAGGTAATGTGTTTCTGATGCTTCGGGTTTAATCAATCGTTTATAAATATCAATAATACTGGTTGAGGTAAGTGAATTAAAAGCGGAAGCCATTGATCCCATTGATGCCAAAAGTATCATAGCTATCAGTAAACCCACCAAGCCTTTGGGCAAATATTTATTCACGAAAGTCAGAAAAATATAATTCACATCATTTTTTTCAGCGTTTGGGTCGGCTATCAAAATTAAATCCTGTGCTTTCTTTTTTACTGTTTGAGCTTCCTCTTCAATTAATTTAACTTTTGAAAAATCTTGTACTTCCTTGTTACTTTCAATGGCCAAAAGAGTAGCCTTCTTTTTTTCAAATAATTGTGCATGCTGTTTTTGAAGTGTCAGATATTCGACCCCTTTATCACTGCTGATCACTTTTTGCTCCTGAATGCTATTAAAGTTCAATGGAGGTTGGTTGAATTGGTAAAAAACAAAAACCAAAACTCCCACTAAAAGAATAAAAAACTGCATTGGTATTTTCAATAATCCGTTGGCTAACAAGCCCAACTTACTTTCTTTTTCGCTCGAAGCCGTCAGATAGCGCCCCACTTGGCTTTGATCAGTACCAAAATAAGAAAGCTGGAGAAAAAAACCACCTATCAAACCCGACCATACATTGTATCGATTATTGAGGTCAAATTTCCAGTCAATTACGTTCATTTTACCAAATTTGCCCGCAATTTTCAAGCTATCGATAAAGCCAACTTCATTGGGTAAAAGTTTCACAATCAAATAACCAGCCATAAACATGCCTATCAATATGACAAACATTTGCTGCATTTGGGTATAGGACACCCCCTTTGTGCCACCCACTACACAATAAATAATTACGATTATACCTGTAAAAAAAGTAGTGATGCCGAGATCCCAACCCAAAATAGTGGATAAAATAATGGAGGGGGCAGAAATGGTCACACCAGTTGAAAGTGCCCGTGGAATCAAAAATAAAAGAGAGGTGAGCACTCGGGTTTTTAAATCAAAGCGGCCTTCTAAAAACTCATAAGCGGTATATAATTTCAATCTATGAAACACTGGTACAAAAGTGATGGAAATCACAATCATAGCTAAGGGAAGTCCAAAATAAAACTGGACGAAACGCATTCCATCGGAATAGGCTTGCCCCGGAACCGATAAAAAAGTGATGGCACTGGCCTGAGTGGCCATTACAGATAGACAAACTTTAAACCAATTTAAGGAGTGATCGCCCAATAAATAGCCTTCAATATTTTTATCACCACGGCCTTTCCAAATACCATAAAACACCACAAAGGCAAGGGTAACCAAAAGCACAATCCAATCTAAAGTACTCATTTATAAGGGCTTAACTGTTAAAAAAATCGGTTAGGAAATAAAAAAACAATATGCAAAAGACTAAAAAACCGATTACAATTAGGTATAAACTATTCCAGGATTGGAAAAAAGGGGCTTTTTCAGAAATTTCGGTTTGTGTAGGTTTATCCATGTTTTGCAAATATAACGAACAATATTTAGCTAAAATTGATAGTTTTGTCATGAAATTCATAATTACTATCACTATTACTATACAATTTTAATCAAATTTTAATGTCAGCCCCTAATCAAATTTTTAATTTATCGGATAAAGTAGCCCTTATTACAGGTGCAAGTAAAGGTATTGGGGAAGGTATCGCCCGATATTTGGCAGCTGCTGGTGCCACGGTAGTAATCAATAGCCGAAAACAAGAAGATATCAACAGGCTTGCTCAAGAAATCATTAATAGCGGCGGAAAAGCCATTGGTATAGCCGCCAATGCTGGCGATATTGAGGATTGCAAAAGGCTGGTTAATAAGACAATTGAGCTATTTGGTGGCATTGACATTTTAGTAAATAATGCTGCCACGAACCCAGTTTTTGGAGGTCTGTTAGAAGCCGAAGAATGGGCATTTGATAAAATAATGAATGTAAATGTAAAAGCACCTTTTGAGCTTAGCAAGCTGGTGCATGCTTCAATGAAAAGCCGTGGAGGTGGCTCCATTATCAATATTAGTAGTATTGCTGGCATTACTCCAGATCAGGGATTAGGCCTTTACTCCATTAGTAAGGCTGCCTTAAATATGCTCACTAAGGCCTCTGCCAAAGAATGGGGTCATGATGGAATCAGAGTCAATTCTATTTGCCCTGGATTAATCAAAACCAAATTCTCAAAAGCGCTTTGGGAAAACGAAGACATTCTGAAGAAATTCACGAAACATATCGCCATCGCAAGAATGGGTACAGTAGAGGAAATAGCTGGATTAGCGCTATATTTAGCATCTGGTGCCTCTTCCTATACAACTGGAGGCATATTTTCGGCCGATGGGGGTACCACAATTTAAGAATCGCCTTTCTCATTCCGACTTGTTGAAAGCCTGAGGAGAAATCTAATAGATAAAAGTAGTACCATTATTCATGTTAGGAGTTACAAAATAATCCTTAGATTTCTCGATAACCACCTCCGGGGCAACTCGAAATGACAAAAAGAATGAAAAACCTATGCATCGATTTCGGCAATACCTTTTCAAAAATAGGCTATTTCGAAAATGAAAAATTAATAGAATATTTCCCAAAAATCAATTCTAGCACAGTAGTTAATTATTGTGAATCATTTGATTTTGAGCAAATTATGATTTGTTCTGTAACAAAATCAGCAGAAGATTTAAAACGGGAATTTGGAATTTTAAATAAACCTGTGACCATCCTTACTGTTGATACAAAATTGCCCATTCAAAAAAATTACGAAACACCAGAAACACTTGGGGCAGATCGAATTGCTGCGGCAGTGGGAGCTACGGTTGTATTTCCTGATACCAACTGCCTGATTATTGATGCCGGCACTTGCATCAAATACGATTTTATTGAAAAGGGGAAGGTGTTTCAAGGGGGAATAATTGCCCCAGGCTTAAAAATGCGCTTTAAAGCGATGCACCATTTTACAAAAAAATTACCACTCATTAATGAGATTGAACCTTGGCCTAAATTAATCGGTAAAAATACCAATCAGGCTATGAAAAGCGGTGTCTTGAATGGAATGGCTGCCGAAATCAATGGGATAATTGAACAATATGAGGCTGAATTAACAAAATTTAAGATTATACTTTGTGGTGGTGATGCAACAGTTTTTGAAAGTCGGTTAAAAAAGCCGACCTTTGTAGTTCCTGAGTTGGTCACACTCGGTTTGAACAGGATCTTAATCAATACTATTGATATTTAAAAAAGTTATTTTGAAAAATAAAAATTCATTTAAAGTTTCAGTAATTATTTCACTTGCGCTTTTATTCACTGATTTACAATCATTTGGCCAAGGTCTTGGCAACTCCCCTTATTCATCTTTGGGTTTAGGTGAAAAATTCCAGATGGGCTATGCTGAAAATCAAGCCATGGCCGGAGCAGGCGTTGCCTCCTCACTTGGATTATATATCAACAACGTTAACCCTGCCCTACTTGCCCGAAATAAGTATACAGTGTTTTCAATGGGAATGAATGGCCAATATAAAGGGCTCAAAACCAATACAGAAAGCCAACATTCATTTGCCATGAATTTGAACTATGT
>JAZKGO010000129.1:0-4073 GCA_040385875.1 Bacteroidota bacterium | reverse complement strand
ATTCGACATTAGGCTCTTTCAAAGCCAAACTCATAATGGCATTGCCCATCCCATTCACCCCAATCGCCCCTATCACAATCTTCTCGTTGGCCGATTGCCGAATTGTAGGTTTTGCAAAAATTTCAGGAGCAACTGCCCAAGCTCCAGCGGCTAAGGATATTTTGGAGGTGTTTTGAATAAAGGTGCGTCGGTGCATGGGTTGGAGGTTTTTAGGAATTTTGAATCTTGCTGTTGTGATTTATTTGTTGATAGTAATTTTCAATTGCTTTATCCCAAATTTTTTTGTTTAAAATTATTAATTCTTTACGAACATCAATTGCTTTTAAGAATATTTTATCGGTTTTGCAAACATATTCATTATTTAATTTCCTCGTGAAGATATCATTCAATAAAATATAATCACATGAATAATAATTAGGGTAATATTTTTCAATAAAATCCCATGTCTCAAAATTTTCAGTATCCATTTTTTTTCAAATCTATTTTACAAATATGTTAATACCCCGACAATACTCCGTTGCAATATAGGCCACAATTTACAACTTTTACCATTATGAATATCAAACAAAAAGTTGGTCTCAAAATAAAGGAGATTAGAAAATCCAAAGGCCTTTCTCAAGAAAAGTTGGCAAATCTTGCCGAAATAGACAGAACCTATCTACCCACAGTTGAAAAAGGAGAAAGAAACGTATCAATTGAAATTCTAGAAAAACTCTCAAAAGCCCTTGAAATCAATATAAAAGATTTATTTGATGAATAGAGCCTATTATTATGCACCACTTTTAAACAAATTATAAATGAACATAGAAAATATTAGACAATTCATCAAAGAGAAAGCGGAACAGTTCGGTGCTAAGACTGAAAACGAATTTAATAAGCCTTATGTTGAACGAAACAACACTGGACAAGAAGCTTTAAAGGACAACGGAGCATATTTTGGTTTTATTCATCCAGAAGAAGAAGCTTCGGGACCATTCCACGATTTTTCATTAACTATATTTCCAAATGAACAAGCACAACCTTGGCTAATTTGTTTGGGTATTGGTTCTAGTGGTTTTAAAAATGATTATGAACTTGCGACCTATCCCGGACTAAGACGACTGTTCTCGAAACTTATTAACGAAAAAGGATATTTCAAATCGGACTTTTCTGATATCGAAACAAGTTTGCCAAAATCCTTAACAGGTAGTCTAGATTTACAACACATTAAAAACACAATAAAAACTTACACAAAAGTTTTACCAGCTTGCCAAATTGTTAATGACCCAGAAAGCGAAGAGGGAAAGAAGATAATTGCTGCATTTGTAGCTGGTTATGCAAAACTTAGAGACTGGGCAACAAATAATAACCATCGCAATGCAATTTCAGAAGCTTTGGAACCTTTCCTTAAGGCAGAGACAATTGATGAAGCTGAAGAAATTAAAAGTCTTTTAAGTGAAAGAAAATATATTGTACTTCAAGGTCCTCCTGGAACGGGGAAAACAAGAACAGCTAAAGAAGTTGCAGAAAAAATTAAAGCGAAAACATTTTTTACTCAATTTCACGCAGAGACAAGTTTTTCAGATTTTATTTTTGGTATTCGCCCAGACTTAAACAATAAAGAATTTAGCTACAAAGAAAATTTGGGAAGTTTTACCGAGGCTTTGAAATATGCGAAAGAACACGAAAATGAAAAAGTCCTTTTGATAATTGACGAAATAAACAGAGCAAATCTTTCGAATGTTTTAGGCCCCATTTTCTATTTATTTGAACACAAGATGGACAAATCGAATGTTGAAATTGAAATTTCTCCTGGTTTCAAGATTAACAAACTCCCGAATAATTTTTCTGTAATCGCTACAATGAACACTGCTGATAGAAGCTTGGCTGTTGTTGACTTTGCGTTACGTAGACGATTTGCTTGGTACACATTAAAACCTAAGGCCATTATTTCAAAACAATTCTTCAAAGATGATTTTGCAAGAATTCAAGAAATATTCGACTGGTATGCCTCAAGTAATGAATTGTCATTGCAGCCCGGCCAAGGCTACTTTATTGCAGACAGCGAAGAGGAAATGACAAACCGTATCAAATACGAAATATTCCCATTGATAAAAGAATATTTACAAGAAGGATTAATTAAAAATGCTAAAGAAGAATTCAATGATTATTTTGATAAACGAATAAAAAAATCACTTTTTGAATGAGCAAACCATTAGATGTTTTTTGTGAAGTGCCTTGCTTAACAGAACAATCAAGACAGTTAAGTGGAATTGCTTTGCAAAAAAAATGGTTTAAATCGGCTGACAAAAGAATTATTGGCCAGTACCTCCAAAAGTTTATAGACTATAACTCTTCTCAATTTAAGTTTTTAGGCGTTCAACCTTTTATTTTTGGTTCTGACCAAAACACTTCACTGACTTTTCGATCTTCCAGCTTCATTGGTACAATTCCACTAAGAGCATCAGACACGGGAAAGCAAATAGGTGATTTTGTGGTAATGCCTAGGTTTACTGGTCGTGACCGTTTTGAAGATTACATTGAAATTCTGAATTTACTTGGAACAGAAATAAGCCCAGAAGTTATTGACAGCTTGCCGCTTGCTTCTGGTAAAAACTTCAGACCACCATTATATTTAGAAGCGGTGAAATTCATTGCTTCTCTTGAAGTATTGCTATCAAGACCTTGGCGTAAGTTTGACAATATCGAAAAAATATCTAGCCAACCTTCTGGACAAATCAATTGGAACAAATTCATCAACAACGAATACAAAATTGAAAATCGTTTAAAGTTTCCAACCCGAAAAAATATTTTAAGTGAGTTTCATAGCGAATATGCCGAAATACGATATGTATTTGACATTTGTAAGAATGAATTACTTTCTTCCAATACGCCACAAAGAATAAAAAACACAATCCGTGTAAAGCTTAGTTTCATTGAAGAAAAGTTGTATCACCATAAACCTAAAGCGACAAATAATATTGTTGCCAAATCATCTGACAGCCCAACAGTAAAAACGTGTAAAGAACAAGCTAATAAAATTCTTAACTTTAATTTGGTTGACAGCACAGCTTGGAGAGTAGACTTCTCAGATGTTTTTGAAAAATTTGTTCAACACATTTTCAAAGCAGTTGCTAAAGAGACCGGAGGGAAATTATTTGCAAATTTCAAGTTCCACTCACGAACTTCTAAGCATTATTCGTGGGAACTAAAACACATTGAACCAGACGCTATATATCAAAAGGAAAACCTCTTAGTATTCATAGACGCTAAATACAAATCAAACCTTTATAACAAGTTCGACAATAGCGAAACTCTGAAAGACGACCACAGACACGATTTACACCAAATTATGGCTTATACTTCTTTTAGTAAGACAGACTTTAAATATGGATTCCTTTGTTATCCATCAGACCAATTAGAATTAAAAACAATAAAATTTAAGAACGGAATTAATGAAGTAACAAACACTGTTTTAGTAATGGGTATTCCATTAAAAAAGGACAGCATCAATGAAGCAAAGCGATTACTGACAAATGAACTAAATGAGCTTGAAAGAAGAATTCTTTAGTTAAATTTTTATTTGGGAATTTAATTCCAATTCAACTTATTATTTGATCAATTTCCCAAAACCATTTTTCATATTTTTTTGTAAAATCTTCTTCTTTAATACCATTTTCAAGTTTAAAACTAAAGTCAAATTCCATGTTAAAAATAAAAAATAAGCCTTTTTTATGGTAAACAGCTTTTGTCGTAGTTAAAAACCCCATTCTGGTTGAAACTTCTAAACCATTTGGGTCAAGTAAAATAAGTTTCTCAATTAATTCTCGTGTATTTACAATTTCCATTTTAATTTATTTAATTTAAACAAAGCTATCTGCATGTTGCTTTTTGTACAACGGCATATGAGGCACATGCCTAATTTTCAGAAGATTCATGGCCTGCAAAAGTAAGGGGAAGTAGACAATTGACAGGCTGACAATTGTCCACATTTTGGCGCAAAAAAAACATCAATCGAAAGGTTGGCGTTTTTTGAAAGCGATTAAAATGCTGTTATTTATTTCTCGTTATCCATATCTTTATCAAAGTTCTCG
>JAZKGO010000128.1:0-4193 GCA_040385875.1 Bacteroidota bacterium | reverse complement strand
AGGCAGTTGTTCTTCCGAAAAATATTGATATCGAAATCATGATAGCAACGGTCACCAGGTATTTTAATATTTTTCTCCATTTTGGGCTTCTTTCTTCGAAGTGTCCCAAAAAAATATGACCGAGCAAAAAAAATATAGTCACTACTGCGATTTCAAACCATAAGGTATTTGTGTCCCACATAATTACATGATTGTTTTAGTCCATTTCACTTAAATAGTGCTCCAAAGCAGAGTCTCCTTTTTTCAGGGACTCTACAAACAACTGCTCCCATATTATTATTTTACGCTCAGAATTCTGCTAAGTCCTCTCCGAGAGACTCTGCTCTGGGGGACCAAATCAATTGCAAGGCATCCCTATTCATGGCCTTCCTCAATATATATTTATATTTCTTTGAAAATTCTTTGATGCATTCAAATATTTTAAAATCAGTTTATATGTATCCCTATATACTGGTAAATTATAATACGGTGACATGCAGTTGTTTTTGCAAAAATCGACTGCTCCGCTGTAATCTTAAATAGCTAAATAGTTAAAAGACCCGTATAGCACGAACGTATTTTTGGTTGTTCGTGCCACTGCCGCTCAAGTTCTGTGTGCCATCCGTGAAGTTCTGGCTCCACACGTTGCCAGTACCCTCATCGGTAGAACTCCAGTAGTAGTTGTAAGCAAGCCCGGCTACATTAAAGGTTCCCCCCTGTCCTACATTTAGCCACATTAGGTTCAACTCATACCTTGATGGTAAATACCAATCTGAAAAACCAGTGCCTCTATAATCGGTACATGCTGTAGCTGCATAATTACCATTTCCCAGGAATTTTGTTATAGATTGTGTATTCCCTTTACCCAATCCAATACCTGATTCTAAAGAATTGGTATGTGCAAAAAAACCATTAAACCATGTAGTGGCAGAAGTCTGATCAAGCGGAGCGCATACCAAACCGTGGCAGCCTGATCCATTCAGGTAGAAGATATAGCCTCCTAATTGCGCTACTAATTGCCCAATGGTATAGTTGCAACTTGGATATTGCCAAGTAGCTACCCCACTTGCGTCAGAAGTTAGCACTTTGCCGGCAGCCGGTGTTCCACCAGTCACTTTTAATCCTCCGGTAATTAGCGTTGCGCCGCCCGTTCCAGCATACACCTGTGTAACTGCATTATTGCCCAACTGTATCCTATTGCTCCCGTTAATAATTGCTCCGTATCCCAATGCAGTAGAATTATTATATACATTCAACCCGTCGACATCTACTCCACTACCAATTGCTGTAAGATAGGACCCAATCGTGTTATTCTGAAGGGCTTGACTACCTATTGCTGTATTGTTAGTACCGGTATTATTAAAAAACATAGTGTTATATCCTATGGAAGTATTATAATTGCCTTCGGTATTAGAAAACAAGGCATATTTTCCCAATGCTGAATTGTCGTTGCCTGTGGTATTGGAAAAGAGCACTCCATAGCCATGAGCAGTGTTTTCGATACCTGTAGAAATTGAGGTAAGTGTACGGAGACCAAATGCAGTATTTCTTGTACCTGAATTATACGTGCTATTGTCAATAAACCCAGCTACGGTATTGTTTACCCTAAATGCCAAAGGGCGCTCGTCAGTAGTGCCTATAAAATTAGTAGAACTGGTGCCTGTATTGCCAGTAAGAGACCATCCATTTCCACTGGCGCCTATCTGCACCCAGTTACCACCGTTATGAAACCAAAAACTGCTGGCGGTAGTGTCGTAGAGCAATAATCCCTTGTCAGGGTTTACAATAGCAGTTCGGCTTACAGTTGAAGTTCTTGGTATTAGCAGTCCCTTATTACTTGCTTTTATTTCAAGTATTGAACTAGCATTAGGTGCACTGAAAATAATGCCTGTATTTTGTGCCTTGCCCGTTACTATGAAAAATAAAGAAATTAAAATTGTTAATACTTTTTTCATAATTGATAGTTTTATATAGATCAAAAAATATTAGTTTATTACGAAAACTTTGTGTCCAATGAACGCTATCTATATAATATACGAAAGTTTTGTCGTACTTTTTGTATTGTTTGGTACTTTATAATAAAAAAATTAAATTATTCCAACCTAAAAGTTCATGTCGTAATCCAAAGCAGAGTCTCCTTCTTCAGGGACTCTGCAAACGACTGCTCCTATATTATAGTTTTATGCTTCGAATTCCGCAGAGTCCTCTACGAGAGACACTGCTTTGGAAGACTTTCTTAAAACTTTGGCTTTGTCAATGATCGTTTTATTCATTTTCTGCAAATGTTAATACATATCCGTTGTTGTCCTTAATTGAAAATTCAGTTGCACCATAAAATGCTTTTTCAAGTCCTTTAACAACTGTCACTTTATCTTTTATGCTGTCAAAAAATGTTCTGATGTTTTTTAGTCCAATGTAAAACAAAAGTGAATCACCTTCGTGGCCACTGAATCGAAATTTCATTGGACTATTTGGAGGCACTGGGCCAGATAAATTGCCAAAAATTTGAAACATAAAAGTAACCTTGCCACAAGTCATCATAGCCCAAACATAGTCGCCTTTGTCGGGAACGGTCTCTATTAATTCAAATCCTAATTGTTGGTAAAAGTCAATTGTCTTGTTGATGTCTTTTACAAAAATGTTTGGTGTTAAAGTGTCCATAATTTTTTTTTAAGTTCTCCGGATCGTTTTTTACGATGACCGCTAACTGGTGGATATACACAACTGCGAATATATTTTTCAAAAATAGGTATTAAATGTTAAGTACACAAGTAGTAATAAAATAGGATTAATGTGTTGATATTAAAATAGTTATGAAAACATAATTTAAATGAACACCATAAGTCTCCTTCTTTCCCAAAGCAATTTTTTTCGTATCTTCACCGCTCAAATATTTCACCCTTCTTCATGAAAAATTGTATTCTACTGCTGTTTATTCTATTCAGTTCTCATGCCTTTTCACAAATAGACCCTACCAAAATCCAGATTGCCCGTGACCGTTGGGGAGTGCCCCATATTTTTGCTAAAACGGATGCAGAAGTAGCTTATGGCTTGGCCTATGCTCATGCCGAGGATGATTTTAAAACCATCCAACTCACTCTTTTGGCGGGTTCTGGGATGCTGGGACAGCATTTGGGTAAAAAAGGGGCCGCCGCTGATTATGTATTAGGCCTGATCAGAGCCAACGAATTGGTGGAAGAAAAATACAATACGCTTTCCTCTCAATATATTCAATTAATTGAAGGCTATTGCGCAGGCCTCAATGCCTACGCCGCTCACAATCAAGAGGAGGTTTTTGTGAAAAAAGCCTTTCCAATCACTGTGAAGCGCTATTTGGCAGGTACGGTACTCTCTCTATGTGTGATTTCGGGTTTGGATCGTACTTTGAATGCCATTTTGGCGGGCAAGGTGGAGGTATTAGAAGAGATGAAAATCGGGGGCTCCAACGCTATTGCCATACACCCCAGCAAGTCGGTGGAGGGAGAGGCTTATTTAGCTATCAACTCGCACCAACCTTTGGAAGGTCCTGTGGCTTGGTATGAAGCACATATTTGTAGTGAGCAGGGTCTCAATGTGCTGGGAGGGCTTTTCCCTGCTGGTCCTGTTATTTTTGTGGGAGTGAATGAAAACTTGGGCTGGGGCCATACCGTCAACAATCAGGATAAAATTGATGTTTTTCAATTGAAAATGAACCCTAAAAATGCCAATCAATATGAATTTGATGGGCAATGGGTGGAGCTTGAAAAGAAGAAAGTGAAATTGAAAGTGAAAATGGGTATCGTTAAAATACCTGTTTCCAAAGCTGCCTATTGGAGTAAATATGGAGCCACTTTAAAAAATGAGAAGGGTTATTTTTCAGTTCGATTGGGGGCAAATATGGATATTCGTGGCGTGGAGCAGTGGTACAATATGAACAAAGCCCGCAATTTTTCAGAGTTTTACAAAGCCATGGAAATGACCGCCATTCCGGGTTTCAATACTTTTTATGTAGATAATAAAGACACTATTTTTTATGTGAGCAATGGCAAAATTCCTTTTAGAAATCCAGCTTACAATTGGCAGGGAACGCTTCCGGGCAATACCTCTCAAACTTTATGGACTGATTTTCATCCAATTAAGGATTTGCCCACTTATTTAAATCCAACGGCTGGTTATTTGTTTAACGCCAATAATACGCCTTACAATGCCACGGTAGCTTCCAATAATCTGAAGGC
>JAZKGO010000127.1:46032-54696 GCA_040385875.1 Bacteroidota bacterium | reverse complement strand
AATAGGGCAAATAATGAATTAAAAGCCAATTTTATTTATTTAAAAATTCAAAAATACTAAAAAAATTATGCTAAAAACTAAAGAATAAATTAATATTAGAATTAATCAATTTAAGAAAATCAATGAAGTTGCAAATCTCGCTGACCGAAAAATATAATAATTAACTGAAATTTTGATTCGATCAAAATAAATCAATCTTAGTTTTGTACAATTGGAAAATTTTGTTACCTTTGTATCAAACCAAACAGAACAAGGATATGAAACGAATAGTAATTATACCTGTTTTGCTGATAAGCATAATAAGTTATACAAAACCAGTACCAACAGGTAAGCCGAAATTACCCCAAAAAGGTAAGGCAAGCTTTTACAGTGACAAATACTCCGGCAAACGAACTGCAAATGCCGAGAAGTATAATCCAAATTTACTTACTGCCGCACATGAAACCTTACCACTTGGTAAGCTAGTAAAAGTGACCAACTTGATCAACAACCAATCGGCAATAGTAAAAATAAACGACCGCTGTGCATGTGCCCGATATGGCCGCATCATCGACCTTTCTAGAGTCGCCGCAACGCAAATCAATATGATTTCAAAAGGGGTTGTAAAAGTAAAGATAGAGGAGATTTAATCAACAATTTAATTATTAAGTTACGATTCAGCCAAGAGCCTAAAAGCTACTGGCTGAATCGTTTCAATGTATCATTTTTGAAAAAATCAAACTGCTACAGGCGCTTTAATTCCAGGATGAGGATTATAATTTAACAGCTCGAAGTCGGCATAAGTAAAAGAAAATAGATCTTTCACATCAGGATTGATTTTCATGGTAGGCAATTCTCTAAATTCTCTCTCTAATTGAGTATTCACTTGCTCCAAATGATTGCTATACAAATGTGTATCGCCTCCAGTCCAGATAAAATCGCCATATTCCAGATTACAAACTTGAGCTACCATCATTGTTAATAAAGCATAAGAGGCAATATTAAACGGTACTCCTAAAAATACATCCGCACTACGCTGGTAAAGCTGGCAAGAAAGCTTTCCATCGGCCACATAAAATTGAAAAAAAGCATGGCAAGGTGGTAAAGCCATATGGGGCACATCAGCTGGGTTCCAAGCTGAAACAATGATCCTTCGAGAATCAGGATTATTCTTAATCATATTGATCACATCCATCAATTGGTCGATGGACTTGCCATTAGGAGCAGCCCAGCTTCTCCACTGCTTTCCGTAAACTGGCCCAAGGTTACCATTTTCATCAGCCCACTCATTCCATATACTTACTCCATTGTCAGTCAGGTATTTAATATTTGTATCCCCTTGAATAAACCAAAGCAATTCATGAACAATCGACTTCATGTGCACCTTTTTGGTAGTCAATAATGGAAAACCTTTTGAAAGATCAAATCGCATTTGATAGCCAAAAACAGAAATTGTTCCAGTACCTGTTCGATCGGTTTTTTCAGTTCCATTAGCCAATATATGGCGCATTAAATCGTGATATTGTTGCATAAACATTTAAATATTTTGTAAAAATACAAAACAGTTGTGGGTATATTATTTGAAAATCAGAAAATACTTTTTAAAAATAAATGGCGACATTATTGACCAAAGGCATAGCTCTTGATAGAACAATTTTGCCACTTAATTTTCACTTTTTAAAAAGCAAAGTCAAAATTCTGGGGAATTCAGTCTTGTCATTTTGGTCAAACTGTTCAGAAAGTTCAACTAAAGTCAATCCGTATTTCAATGCTGGTTGCACGAAATCGGAAATATGGTGGTTATAACAATCAACAATTTGAGTGCCTGATTCTGTCTCAAACCTTGCTTTTGTACCATTATATTGCTTAAAAGGATGTAATTCACCGATATATAAATGGCCTCCAGTTTTTAGAAATTTTTCTGCCTTTTCAAAAATTGGAACCAAATTTTCAATGTGTTCTAATACTAAGCTAAAACAAATCAAGTCAAATTGTCTATTTTCGGTAAAAGACCAATTCTCTGTAATATTGGCTTGACCAAAAGCAACATTCTCCGAAGTAATTTTCTTTTTTGCCTTCGCCAACATTTCTTCAGAAAGATCAATTGAAAGAATGTTAGAAGCCTGATTTACAAGCCATTCAGTATTTTTACCCGTACCACAGCCAATTTCTAAAACTGATTCAAATTCAATTTTCGAAAGCATTTCTCTCAAGGCTATACCCTCTAAATCTCTAGTTTTATTAATAACGACATCATAGGTTTCAGCCCAATGATCATAAGCCTTTTGCGTATCCATTTAAAATGAACTAGTTTACTGTGAAGGTATGTGTAATCTCAGCAGAAGGTGAAAATTGGGCTGTGGCTGAGCAATACTTTTCCATTGAAAGTATAATCGCTTTCTTCGCCTTTTCAATTGAAAGCTGACCAGTAAAAGCAAAATGAATATTAATTTTTCGAAAAGGAGTCATTTCTGTCCCTTCAATTTTTACACGCTCACCAGCGACGTTAATCTTCAGACTATCAATCTGTTGCCTTTGCTTTTTTAAAATAATCAATACATCAATGGCGGTGCAGCCACCCAATCCCATTAACAACAATTCCATTGGCCTTGAGCCACTATTGGTACCGCCGACTTTTTCAGCAGCATCAATATGTACAATATTCCCTGAGTTACCTTTCGCTTCAAAATGAAAGGCCTCATCAACTCTAATTAATTCAACTTCCATACTTCAATCTTAATTTACGATTACTGTGTTATTTATTTAAAACGCACACATTTAAAATAAAAATTTAATAATATTTCAACAGATATTTTGCAAAAGTAATTCCAAATGTTTAATTTTGCATCTCGATTTTTTAGAGAGATGGCAGAGTGGTCGATTGCGATGGTCTTGAAAACCATTGACTGTTACAGGTCCGGGGGTTCGAATCCCTCTCTCTCTACAAAAAGTTAAACCCTTCCAATTTGGAAGGGTTTTTTTGTTAGAATTTAATTGGTTTTTAAAATTTAGTTTCCATAGGACATAATCAAGATCCTTCGAATTAAATAATGAAAATAAAGAGTTTTGATAGAAAGTAATGAATAGAAATGGCCTAATTAGCCATTTCTATTGAATCACACCCTTTCAGGGTTTCTTAATAGCTCTGAAAGAGCGTAATTTAATAGTTCAGGATCTAGCCCTGAAATCAATTAATTTTCAATATGTCAATATGGTGTTTAATTGGAAAGATGTCTGATAGACTAAAAATGAATTTAGACCCCTTATTTATTTTTAATTTTTTTTAATGTCGTTAAATAATCAATTTATCGGAATAGAGTTTAGACATTTAGATTGGCTTCTCTAAAAATAAATTTAAAGGAAAATATTCAACTTGATATAATAAACCTGAACTAACAGATTTCTCTCTTTGAATACAATTTTCCATGTATAGATAGTTAAGTTTTCAGCCAAATTCAATTGGTTTTTGATGCCAAAAAACACCACCACTTTAATGAAGTCAATCCAAATTGAATTTCTCCATCTCCTAAAAGACACTTGGCAAACCGCTTGGAAAGTCTTAAAAATCATTATTCCTGTATCTATTATTGTAAAAATATTTGACCTTTTAGGTTTTATTGATGTATTGGGCAAATGGCTTTCACCTGCCATGGAAATGATTGGCTTACCCTCCTCATTTGGGCTTATTTGTGCTACCACTGCATCGGCTAATATTTACAGTGGGATCTATGTATTTTTAAATTACTCTGATAATCAAGTATTTACACAAGCTCAAGTAACTGTTTTAGGTACAATGATGCTCATTGCACATTCATTGCCATTGGAATTAGAGGTAGCCAATCGAGTAGGTGTAAAGCGTTGGTTTATGCTTTCCATAAGAATTTTTGCCTTGTTTTTAGCAGGATTTATTCTCAATAATATTTTGAAAGCTGGCGACTGGTTGCAAACAAAAAATATTCCAGTTTATCCTAAACCGATTAAAACCACAGAATTCATTTGGTATAAATGGGTGTTTGAACAAGTTCAAAATTATGCGATAATAGTTCTTATTATATTCACTATTTTATTGATAATGAAACTATTAAAGAAATTTGGACTGATTGAATCAATTCAAAACAGTTTAATGCCAGTATTAAAAATGTTGGGTATGAGTAAAGAAATTTTGCCAATGACATTGGTCGGCATGATACTTGGTTTAGTATTTGGCTCAGCTTTGATTATCAAAGAAAAGGACGAAAACCCCTCTATTCATAAAAAAGATTTTGTGTATGCAATGGTCCTTTTGGGCTTATGCCATGCCATCATCGAAGACACTCTATTACTCGTTGGTATTGGTGCAAGCGTATGGGGTATTCTTGTATTCAGGGTTATTTTTTCGCTTATTTTCACCTATATTTTTGTGAAAATCTCCAATACAAATTTCTTTAAACAATACTTGCATTTGATTACCAATAAATAAAAAAGGGCTCAATTTTGATAAATTGAGCCCTTTTTAGAAAGAAGATACTGAGGCAGAAACTATTCTTTCTTTTTATACTTATTCTTTTTATCCCTTTTGTTCTCCTGTTTATCACGAACATCTTCTCGAGCATCTCGTCTGTCTTCTTTTAAATCATTGACATCTTCACGAGCATCTCGCTTATCTTCACGGGCATCACGTTTATCTTCTAATTTATCTCTTTTGCCACCGTCATGCCTAGCATCCCGAATGTCCTCCCGAGCATCATGTCTATCCTCTACCAAATCTCTTTTATCCTCCCTTCTATCTTTTACATCTTCTTTTTTATCCCTCCTATTCTCAGCTCTATCACGTACATCCTCCCGTTTATCACGTTTCATTTTGGCCTTATTCTGAGCATTCAAATCAAAATTTAGCACAATTAGCAGCATTATACCCAATCCCATGAGTATTTTGCTTAATTTTACTTCAAATAATTTCATCATAATTTTGTTAATAAGTTGACTAAAAAGTATTTATATCGGTTTGATAAAGAAATCCTTAAAAGGTTTAAATTAATATAAAAATGTGGGAAGAAAAAGAAAATAGCCTCCAAAAAACCTTCGAATTCAAAGATTTCTCTGAAGCTTTTGCGTTCATGGCTAGAGTGGCATTATTGGCAGAAAAAGCGAATCATCACCCTTGGTGGTCAAACGTTTACAATAAAGTAGAAATAAAACTTAACACCCATGACGCTGGAGATATTGTGACTGAAAAGGATAGCAAGCTAGCGAATCAAATAGATAAACTCCTCAATGGCTAAGCTTTTTGTCGTACCAACACCCATTGGAAATTTGGAGGATATAACCCTTCGTGCTTTGAAAGTATTGAAAGAAGTAGATGGGATTGCAGCTGAAGACACCCGAAATTCAGGCCAACTACTGAAATATTTCGAAATTGATAAACCCCTTTTTAGCCATCATGCGCATAATGAACATGTGGGGGCAGCAGGATTAATCAAAATGCTGAAAGAAGGTAAAAATTTAGCTCTGATTACAGATGCGGGAACTCCTGCCATCTCAGACCCGGGTTTTTTATTAGTGCGGGAATGCATTAAAAATGGCATTGAAGTGGAATGCTTACCTGGCGCAACGGCCTTTGTACCTGCTCTGGTCAATTCTGGGTTACCAGCTGACAAATTCGTTTTTGAGGGGTTTTTACCTGTGAAAAAAGGACGCCAAACTCGTTTAATCGAATTATCACTGGAATCAAGAACCATTATTTTCTACGAAAGTTGCCATCGGTTGTTGAAAACTCTGGAGCAATTTGCCGAGCATTTTGGTGCACAACGACAAGCTTGTGTGAGTCGTGAACTTTCTAAAATTTATGAAGAAAACATCAGAGGAACATTGGCTGAAATAATTAGTCACTATACTGATAATCAAGACACTATAAAAGGGGAAATCGTAATTGTAGTAGGTGGAAAATTAAATAAAGAAGTAGTTGAAAGTGACACAAATAGCGAGGCTGCAATCGAAAAAGAAAAAAAGAGTAAAAAATGGAGAAATTAATTTACCAACCTAATATGAATAATCTATTGAAAAGAACAGCCTTTTTGATTGTAACATTTATTTTGTTTATCAACTTCAGTTTAATCAGCCAACAAAAATATGTTAACCCCATCAAGCTATCTGATCAGTCGCAGATAAGTATCATCACAATTGACAGGGCTGACGAACAACTTTTTCAAGCATTTGGCCATATTTGTATTTTCATTTACGACCCTGTCAATCAAATAGATAAAGTATACAGCTATGGCTCTTTTGAATTTGACACTGAAAATTTTTATTGGAAGTTTATTACAGGTCAACTACCCTATAAAATAGCCGCCTCAAATCTTCAATATACATTATTGGAGTATAGCGAGCAATATGAAAACAGGTCGGTTTTCAAGCAAGATTTGAACCTATCAATGGCACAAAAACAACGAGTATTTGATGTTTTAGAGGAGAATCTTTTACCCGAAAACAAAACCTATCAATACAAGTTTTTTCAAGATAATTGCTCCACTCGGATTCGTGATGTATTTAAAAATGCGATGGGTGATAGCCTTCAATTTAGTACAAAAGGCATTGAACAAAACCAAAGTTTTAGATTTTGGATGAACAAAAATCTGCCCAATACGCCATGGGCTAGGTTTGGGATGAATTTGGCAATTGGCAACCTTTCTGACCAACCCAATACCAATGAAGAAACTTTCTATATCCCTGATAATCTGCGTATTGCTTTCGATAATGCTACCAATGGTGGCAAGCCAATCGTCCAATCTAAAGTTCAATTATTCCAATCTTATCGACCCATTCCTGAAAAACCATTCCCCATTACGCCCTCAATTGCTTTTTCAATAGTGGCTGTTTTCGGACTGATTTATAGTTATTTCCAATTCAAAAAAAATAGCCAATCTCATTGGTTCGATAGAATTCTATTTGTCTCAACTGGTTTATTAGGTTGTTTGATTCTATTCCTATGGTTTTTTACTGAGCATGGTGTAACTACTAACAATTGGAATATACTCTGGGCATGGCCAACTAATTTATTGTTCGCTTTTCTTTTGACAAAAAAATCAAAAAATATCCAAACCTATCTTACGGTTTATCAGCTATCCATCTTAATTAGCGTTGGCTTAGGAATTGGCTGGGGATTTTTCAAATCAGAAATATACCCATTTGCCATTATTCCAATTCTTCTTCTTTTGCTAGTACGCATTTCACTTTTGAAAATAAATTTAAAGGCAATAGAAATGAACTAATGCGACAATACTCAAGTTTTATGATTAAAGTATTCAAATGATTGAGACCATTGCCATCTTATTAATCTTCTCAGCTGCAGTATTTTACATTGGTAGAAATACGTTTAAGACTTTTTTCGGAAAATCAAAGGCAGGTTGTGCCAAAGGATGTGGCTCTTGTGGCAATATTGATTTCGAAAAATTAGAATCTGAAATTGAGAAAAACAGCTTGAGCCAATAAATTCATTTTGTTTAAGGCTTAAAAAAATGTATTTTTGTTTAATCATTTTAAACAAAAATCAACACAACATTAGAAAAAAAATGGAAAATATCGATAATACAACAAACGACGCTGCTGAAAATTTAGAACCTACTCCAACCCCAGCTACTGAAAGTACCATAGTGGGTGATTTAACCGCAAAAGCTGAGGAATTAAAAGCTGAAGCAACCGAAAAATTAGGTGCTTTAAGTGATCAGGCTGAGGTTTTAAAAGATCAGGCTACTGCCAAATTTGAAGATTTGAAAGAACAAGCTACCGAAAAATTTGAAGAATTATCGGACAAAGCTGAAGCTTTGAAAGATCAGGCTACTGCTAAATTAGAAACCTTAACTGCAGACTTGGGAGCGAAAGCAGAAGAATTAAAGGCACAAGCAACAGCTAAATTAGAAAGCATTGTTGGTGGTGATTTAGGTGAAAAAGCAGAAGAATTACGGGAGGCCGCAACAGAAAAATTGACTGAGGCTGCCGAAGCAGCTGAGCAAATTGTGGAAGAAACCACTCAAAAAGCTAAAGGTTTTTTTGCAAGATTATTCGGAGGAAAATAAATATAGTTTCGGCTTTTGAAGCCCAAATATAGCTTAAGCAAACATTAGAAAGGCAAAAGTTTAATCTTAAAACGATTATAACTTCTGCCTTTTTTTATTGGCAGTCCATTCCAAATAGAAATCTGATATAAGAAACAAATCAATTTTTTTACTTAATTTGCCCTAAATAAATTCGATTAATATGAATTATTCTCCAGGGATTTTAAGTGTATTGCCCCTTTTTTATATTGGCTGGTCCGACTCGGTTTTGAGCCCGTCAGAACTAGCTATAATCAGAAATCAAATTCAAGCAATGGATTTTTTGACCGATGAAGACAAAGGTCAATTAATTGAATGGACCAATCCTAAAAACCCACCCTCTGAAGAAACTTTTCGAAATTGGATCAGTCAATTAACAACGTATGCCAGTGAACTTGACGATGACTCAAGAAATGGCTTGGTAAACTTAGGCATTAATATCGCAAAGCAAGCATCTGGCAATCAAATAGATACGGACTGGGATTCAGAAGAAATAAAAACTTCCATACAAAATTTAGAGCGAGCTTTACGTGTGGATACCCAGCTTTCAGAATTAACCTTTTACCATAAAATAAGCCCAAAGCATCGTAATGATGAAGTCGAACTGGAAAGCAGT
>JAZKGO010000127.1:26350-45932 GCA_040385875.1 Bacteroidota bacterium | reverse complement strand
CTTATTTGAAAGAAACTGGATCACTCGAATTAGCAGGTTGTTTTGCCATGACAGAAACTGGGCATGGCTCCAATGTAAAAGACTTGGAAACTACCGCCACATATAATGCTGACAATCATACCGTTACGGTTCATTCCCCTACTTATAGTTCAGGAAAAGAATACATTGGAAATGCACTTCACTCCAAAATGGCTGCTGTGTTTGTACAATTAATTGTAAAAGGTGAAAATCATGGAATCCATGCAGTGATGGTGCCCTTGAGAGATGAAAACCATCACACTTTACCAGGCATTACCATAGAAGATTGTGGCTATAAAATCGGACTCAATGGAGTGGACAATGGCCGGATTTGGTTTAATCAAGTGAATGTTCCTGTTAAAAATCTTTTGAATAAACATGGTGGTATTGATGAAAAGGGCAACTATTATAGCCCGATTGATAAACCATCCAAACGGTTTTTTACCATGCTGGGTGCATTAGTGGGCGGCAGAGTTTCGGTAGCCTTAGCATCCAATACAGGAGCTAAAAAAGCATTAACCATTGCCATTAACTACGCTTTAAAAAGGCGACAATTTAGCTCAACCGATTCAACTATTGAAACCTTAATATTGGATTATCCTACCCATCAAGAGCGTCTATTTCCCTTATTAGCAAAGAGCTATGCCCTTACTTTTGCGCTGGAAAAATTACGTGAAAAGTTTGGAGAAAATTATGGAAAACCAGACCAACGTGAAGTAGAAACTTTGGCGGCTGGCCTTAAAAGTTATGCTTCTTGGCATGCCACCAGCACCATTCAAACCTGCCGTGAAGCCTGCGGTGGCAAAGGCTATCTATCAGAAAATGAGCTCGGTGACCTCAAGGCTGACACTGAAATATTTACCACTTTTGAGGGCGACAATACCGTATTGATGCAATTAGTGGCTAAGTCTCTACTAACAGATTTTAAACAAGATTTTAATGAAGGGGGCTATATGGCCATCGCTCGTCATGTATTGAAAAGAGTCGAAAATAGTTTGGTGGATCTCAATCCAATTACCACCCGAAACACTAATGCGGATCATATTTTGTCAGATGATTTCATGCAATCGGCTTTTGAATTTAGGGAGGAGAAACTACTTTTTAGTTTATCTGACAGAATGCGACAGTTTATGAAGAAAAAACTGAACCCAAATGATATATTTTTGAGGGTACAAACTCATATGGTTTCGTTGGCACATGCTCATATTGAGCACTTTATCTATTTAGAATTTAAAAATGTGATAGATATCACCAGTCATGAATTGGAAAAAGAAGCCCTGCAACTCATGCTCCAGACCTATTCTTTGAATGCCATTTATGAGGATCGAGGTTGGTATTTGGAAAATGATTTTATCTCAAATGATAAATCAAAAGCTATTCGAAAAATTTTGAGTAATTTATACAAACAAATCAGGCCGAAAGCCAACTTATTTGTTGAGGCTTTTGGTATACCTACTAAACTTTTGAAAGCCGAAATTGTAATGGCTCAAAAAGTTTTGAAAGTTTAAATTTATATTAGCCATTTGATTTCTATTATTTGAAAAACAAATCTTTAAACAATGCAAAAGGATTCACAAAGTTTCTTAGAAAAGAACCCATACGGACTGCAGGAGTACCTATCTATTGGTTATATCTATTTGATTATTTTAGGCATATTGAGCGATGTGATTTATTATAGGTTCTTCAATATCAACATCTTGCCATACTCCTCTTTATCAGACATTATAATGGCACCGATCAATACTTTAACAAATGATATCAGATTGTTAATTGCGGTAATTGTGATGATTATAGCCATCTATTTCTTTTATGCCAAGTTTTTACCCAGCTTCCATCAAAAAAACAGAGACAAATCTTGGTATCGAAAAACCATCATAGACATTGAAAAAGCAGACAAAGGGTATGCTTCTTTAAAAGAAGGGAAGAGCTTATTTACATTGGTTTTTACTTTTTTTACATTGATGTTTTTAGGAATTAAAATTGGATCAGGAATGAGTCTTAAAAGTAAAATTGAAACAGGAGAAATAAAATTAAGCCATATAATTGTCTCTAATGATAATACCGAAAAGCATGTAAAGATTATCGGTCAAAATAGTAGTTATATTTTCTATGTAGCTGAAAATCAAACAGATGTAACAATTATCCCGATAAGCGGAAACATAAAAGAAATAAAGGGATTTAAAAATTTTGAAATCAAAAAATAAGAATATTAAAAAACTATACCCCAATTAATCGAACCTTAACATAGCCTTTAATTCTATTTCAAAAACCATTAAGTTATTCATTTAATAATGTTCCCTTCATAATAGGGTAATATTCAATGCTTTATTTTGTTTAAAAATTTAGCGTTTTTGAATAGATATTCCTATAAAACAATCATTATTTCAGATCTCCATCTGGGAACTTCTGGTTCAAAAGCCGAAGAAGTGGTTGAATTTTTAACCCAATTTAGTTGTGAATTATTAATTCTCAATGGCGACATCATCGATGGTTGGCAGTTGAGAAAGAAAGGCATTTGGCATAAAAAACACACCAATTTTTTTAGAAAAATTTTAAAAATTATTGGTAAAAACAAAACAAAAGTTATCTACTTAAGAGGCAATCATGACGATTTTTTAGACCAAGTAATTCCGATAAATATCGGGCATGGCTTTAGAATTCAAAGGGACTTTATATTAGAGTCGAACAAAAAAAAATACTTTGTTACCCATGGTGATATTTTCGATAGTATCACCTCAAACATGAAATGGTTGGCCTATTTAGGCGATTTTGGTTATACTATCCTACTATCTATCAATAAACTTTACAACCAAAATAGAATTAGAAGAGGGCTGCCCTATTTCTCACTTTCTCAATTAATTAAGCAAAAAGTAAAAATGGCCGTTTCTTATGTCTCTGATTTTGAGGTAAAATTAAGTGAATTGGCCATCGCCAAAAATTGTGATGGCATTATCTGTGGGCATATTCATCAACCTGCCATCAAACTAATAAACGGAATTACTTATATGAACTCTGGTGATTGGGTAGAAACCCTGAGTGCATTGGTTGAAAATCATGCTGGCGAATGGGAAATTAAGTATCATAATCCGATTCCTTTTCTAAATAAAATTGAAAATATTTTGAATCAACCTATTGACAATTAGATACTTATGGCCAATTTTTTATTTATCGTTCAAGGGGAAGGCAAAGGGCATATGACACAAGCCATTGCTTTATATGAAATGCTTATTGAAAACGGGCATGAAGTAGTGGCCACTATGGTTGGGGTGGCAAACGGTCGAAAAATTCCTAATTTTTACACCCAAGCCATTGATGCGCCAATAATTACTTTTGAAAGCCCTTCCTTATTTTATGGCAAAGGAAAGGCACCTAATATGCTCAGAACAATACTTTCGCAAACTATAAAAGCTAAGCAGTTTTTCAAAAATGCGGATAAAGTGCATCAAGTGGTAAGCCAATATGAGCCTGATATCATTATTAATTTCTATGAAATGGCCGCTGGTTTTTATAAT
This sequence comes from Bacteroidota bacterium, assembly GCA_040385875.1. Taxonomy (GTDB): domain Bacteria; phylum Bacteroidota; class Bacteroidia; order Cytophagales; family Spirosomataceae; genus JANMZR01. The sequence continues at coordinate 42,402 of JAZKGO010000127.1, read as the reverse complement.
TTCTTTTACCGGCCCACTATTCCCATTATTTGTGTTGGTCACCAATACTTGCTTTTGCACAACCATTTTATCAATATCAAAAATAAAAAATTTGACAGATATTTACTTCAGCTGAATACTAGAATGACCGCCATTGGTGCAGCGAAAAAGCTTGCGCTCTCTTTCTACCCTTTGCCAAATGACGATAAAGAAAACATCAATGTAGTTCCTCCGCTTTTGAGAAAACAGGTCAAAGAAAAATTTATTGAAAACGAAAAATTTATATTGGCCTATGTAACACATCACAAAATTGTGGAAGATCTAATTGACTGGCATTCAAAAAACAATCATCAAACTATTCACTGTTTCATTGATAAAAAAAGTTTGAAAAGCAGTCTTCAATTCAATGATAATTTTTTTATTCATCAGATTGATTCCGACCATTTTTTAGACAAAATGGCTCAATGTGAGGCTTTAGTATGTACGGCGGGCTTTGAGTCGGTTTGTGAGGCGATGTACATGGGCAAGCCCGTGATGATGGTGCCCGTAAAAAATCATATTGAACAGCGAATCAATGCCCATGACGGAGAAAAGGCTGGAGCTGGAATTTATTGTAAATCATTTAAAATCAATAGATTAATTAAATATTTACCTAGCCATATCGATAAAACAGAGCAATTTGTGGAATGGGAAAGAAATGCTGAAAACTTGTTTTTAGAAAATATTCTGACCGTTTTAGAAAATAGCAAACACAAAAAAGTAGTTAATAATCCAATTTCAAAGCCCAACTATTCGGTTGTAAGGTTGCTCAAAGAGGTATTCAAAAAGAAAAGCTACAAATTATCAATTGATTGAAATGCAAACAATTAGTCTATTAAAATAGATTAATTTCAAAATTCCCTCTCACCAAATTCACTTGATGGCAACTTTGTTTTTTTATTTGTTTGGTTAAAACTATAGCTTAAATTAATTAAGAAAATATTGCTTTCTTGAATATAATTTGTGGTGGTATAAAAATCTTTACCGAAGGTGGTAATTCGCTGTTGGTTCACAGCCATCTGACCAAAAGCTATATTTTGCCATTGTACGGTGGTCGTAAATTTGTTGTTTAGAAAAGATTTTTTAATTGATAAGTTTGGTTGATAAAACCTAGAATCATCACCCTGTGCTGTCTTTCGTGCGGATAGATAGGTCAAATTGAACTGTGAACTAAAACTGTTAGTGAACTGATAATTAATATTTGAATTAACAGAATACACCCATCCTTTGGTATTTACACTCACTGTTTTATCAAATAATGCCCCATTGATCGACAAATTATAAATATTACCTCCCATAAATATTTTTAGCTTTTTGAAAGGCGAATATGTAATCCCGATTTCGGAACCTATTAATTGAGCTTTGCCTGCATTGGTAAATATGCGATTCAAGATGGTATCGTTATAAACACTGTTCACTCGATTGATAATATCTCGAATCTGCTGTGAATAAAAATTGAGATAAATAGATGATTTTTTGCTCTCTTTGGTAATACCCAATTCATAAATGCCCACAAATTCTGGTCTGATCGATGGGTCGCCCTGCTCAAGAGTTTCACTATGTTCTCTTTCAGGATAGGGATTCAGTTCATTGTTAGTCGATCGCTGCACTCTGCGGCTATAAGCTGCTTTCAATTTATAATTGCTTCCTATATCCAATAATAAATTAGCCGAAGGAAATAGATTAGAAAGTTTTAATATATTGGGTTTTGAGTCTTTGTTGTCGGTAAATTCCCGAAAAGCATTTTCGTAACGCAAGCCAGTGGCAAATTCTAGTTTTTTGTAAACACCTGCATATTGCGAATAGAAGGCATGAATTCGATTAAGTACAGCAATATCAGCCGTAAAACTTTCATTGATTGTAAAAGGCTCATTGTTGCCAGCTTTTTCAAAATAAACAAAACTTCCATTTTGTGTCTGATTTCTGAATTGATATCCCATGGAAAACTTACCGATGCCAATAGTTTTTTCATAATCAGCTTTTAAGCGAAGTGCATCCAAAGGATTATTCCCAGTATTATAAGTGTACTGAAGGGTATCTTTAAAATTATTAAAATTGAGATTACGGTTTTTTGTATAGCCAGACAAAACAGCTTTCTCATAGAGGCCTGACAATGACAAATTTGACTTATTATTGAATGTATGAGAATAATCTAGATTGTATACGTTAAAATTGCCCTCCTTCAGCACCAAATTGGGGTTATAGTACTGGCTTTGACCAATCTGTTTCTTAGTTAATAAATCCGTTTTGGTATTATTGAAATAATAAATGTCTGCAGTACGATACTGGGTTCGGCTCCCGCTATACCATCCAGCAGAGATCTCATTTGATCGATTAATTTTATTGGAAACAATGACCCTAAAACCATAATTATCTCTCTTAAAACTTCTTTCTCCTTCACTTGGAAAGCTCGTAAATATTGAGCCAATTGTGGTATTTACGTTCCCCACTCTCCTACCTGCAATATCATTTTTAAGATAGTTAGCTGAAAACGAAGCATCCCATTTACCTTTTCGATAATTTAGAATGGCATCAATTCCATGACGTTTTGGTTCATTGTCATTAAAATATTCTTTGATTCTTGGGAGGCCAAATTGTGCATTGGCTGTAATAGAAATACCATCCGTTGCACCAGATTTGGTAACAATGTTGATGATACCTGCCTTTCCATCAGCATCATATTTGGCTGAGGGTGCCGTAATCATTTCAATTTTGTCGATACTATTCGCTGGTATTTGTGCCAAAATAGTCGCCGCATCCAATTGAGTGGGTTTGCCGTTTACCAAAATCAAAAACCCTTTGGAGCCTCTTACTGATATTTCTCCTTCGGCATTTACAATTACAGAAGGAATATTTTTCAAAACATCGGTAGCTGTCCCTCCTTTTGCCACTTCAAATTGCTCTGATTTAAATACTTGCTTTTCAAGGGTAGTCACTACATTAGGTTTCAGACCTAGTACTGTTACTGACTCTAATAATTGACTTAATGGGGCCAAGTTTATCGCTCCCAAGTCAAGAATTGGTTCATTTTTTTCAAATCCTATTTCAATAATTTTGGATTGGTAACCAATGTATTCCACCTTAATGAGATACTTGTCTTTTTTGAAGCCTACAAACTGAAAAACTCCTTTTTCATCAGCAATGGTACCTTTTGTTTGAGAACTAGCACCCTTAGCATCTACTTTGACAGTTGCAAAACTTAAAGGTTCGGAGGTTAGGGAATCTTGCAACAAACCACGTACAGTCACTTTTACTTGAGCAAAAGAGGTAATCACTTCAATCAATAAAAGGAAAGTGACCAAAAAGATTTTCATTCCGTCAGTTATTTATAAAGGCTTCTATTTTACCCTTACATATTTTTCAATATTTAATCTGTTCACACCGGAAGCTTCCACTTTTTCAATACCGCTTTGCACTAGCGTATCATTTTTGATGGTAATGGTAAAGGTGAAATCATTGCCTTCCCAATCACGGGCGTTGCAATATTCCAAATGCTCTAAATAAGTACTGTCTTTTAATGAATAGCTGCCTCCTCCTGCTGAGAAAGCGGCTGTTGAATCTTTCCCTTTATTTAAATCATGCTGCAAAAAAGCAAAATGAGTATCATTGATAATTTTAATAAATGAAATTTTTTGGGTGTAATCGGTCACTGTGGTGTCCCCTTTTTCAATGAGAGTACCCGAAATAAGCTGCCAGGTGCCTACAATTGGCAGTTTTTTTTCTTCATTATTTTCAGTTTTTTCTGAACAGGCCAATAGAGTAGCGGCAATCAAAATAATTCCAACTTGTATTTTCATAAGTATATAATTGTTTTTTTTAAGGTTAAATGGAAATCCTGACGACTGTCGGATTCGACGAAGCCAAAGCCCAAATACTATTCAATGGTTTGTGTTCAAAGACTTGGTCGTGGGTATTTCATAAATAATTTTTCAGTTTTTTTAGTACAAACAAAGATACTGTTTAGACGTTAAAATCATATATTTGTTAAAATTCAATGTCAAAATATTATTTTACCCGTTACTCTAAAATCAATTAAAATGTCCGATACTTTTGATAGAAGAAAGTTTTTGAAAGACTCAGCCATAAAAGCGTCCAGTGTTGGCTTATTACCAATTTTTGAAAAGGAGATGAAAATCACTAAATCATATTTTGAAAAGCCAAAACCAACAATTTATACCGTTCCCAGAATCAAATTTAGTGTAATTGGTCTCAATCACGGGCATATCAATTCGATGGTAACAACTACCATTGCTGCTGGTGGTGAAATGGTTTCGTTCTATTCGCTTGAAGACTCACTCGCAAAGGATTTTTTAGTGAAATTTCCGAATACCAAAAGGGTTTCTTCTCCTGAGGAGATTTATGAAAACAACTCCATTCAACTTATATTATGTGCCGCCATCTTGAATGAGCGTGCTTCTATCGGCATAAAAGCCATGTTACATGGCAAAGATTTTATGTCGGATAAGCCGGGAGCCACTACTTTAGAGCAATTGGAAGAGGTGAAGAAAGTACAAAAACAGACCGGCAGAATTTATTCAATTTTATACAGTGAGCGATTTGAAAATAGGGCTACCACCAAAGCAACCGAATTAGTAAAATCTGGGGCCATTGGTAAAGTGATACAAACCATTGGTTTGGGGCCTCATAGAGCCAACTTTAAAACGAGGGCTGACTGGTTTTTTGATGATAAAAAATTTGGCGGGATCATTACCGATATTGGCTCGCACCAATTTGATCAGTTTTTACATTTTACTGGCTCCACCAAAGCAGAAATTGTTGCCTCACAAGTGGGCAATTTGAATCATCCTCAATACCCACATTTTCAAGATTTTGGAGATGCTATGTTAAAAGGAAATGGAGGAATGGGCTATCTTCGAATTGACTGGTTCACACCTGACTCCTTAAAAACTTGGGGCGATGGTCGCCTCACTATTTTGGGCACCGATGGTTTTATTGAAATCAGAAAATACATTGACATTACAAAAGATGATCGTGGCAACCATCTATTTATGTCCAATCATAAAGAAACTGTTTATTTTGATTGCAACAATGAGCCGCTACCATATGGTAACCTTTTTGTTGATGACGTACTCAACCGCACCGAGACTGCTATGAGCCAAGATCATTGTTTTTTGGCCATGGAATTGGCTTTGAAAGCTCAAAAACTGGCGAAAAGGGTGTAAAACATTTCTCTTTTTAATTGAAACTAGTTATTCTCTCAATCCCAAAATTGATTCTGTTCGTTTTCTCATTTTTTTGACATACAGCTCATTATCAAGCACATGCTTACCATAACTCGGTATCATGAGTGTCAATTTTTCTTGAAATGCCTTCGATTTAAATTCCTTTTTGAAACTTATTTTTAATAGATTTAACAGAATAGAAACAGCAGTCGAGGCACCTGGTGAGGCTCCCAATAAACCTGCCAAACTACCATCGGCGGAAGTAACCAGTTCGGTACCGAACTCTAATACCCCTCCCTCCTCTTCATCTTTTTTGATTACTTGGACCCTTTGACCAGCTATAATTAATTCCCAGTCTTCCATTTTTGCCAATGGATAATATTCTTTCAATGCAGTCAATCTATCTTCTGGAGACTGTAATACTTGTTCAATAAGGTATTTTGTCAAACCAATATTGTGGATCCCTGCCGAAATCATGGGAATAATATTACTCAATTCAATTGATTTCGGCAGGTCTAAATAGGAACCTTTTTTTAAGAATTTTGTTGAAAAACCTGCAAAAGGGCCAAATAACAATTCCTTTTTACCATTAATGATACGGGTATCCAAATGTGGCACCGACATCGGTGGTGAGCCAACTGCTGCTTTGCCATATACTTTGGTGGCATGTTGTTGAATAATGTCTTCATTTTTACAACGAAGCCATTGCCCACTGATTGGAAAGCCGCCATACCCTTCCGCTTCCTCAATATCAGATTTTTCCAACAAAGGCAAAGCTGCCCCACCCGCCCCAATAAATACAAATTTGGTGAAAATGTGATGGGTATGATTCCCCATCAAATCCTCAATTTCCAATTCCCACTTTTCAGTCTCATTTCTTTTCAAATCTTGCACTTCATGATTCAAAAATACATCCACCTCTTCAATACTATGATCCAGATAATCAATCAATTGAGAGGTCAATTCACCGAAATTAACATCCGTTCCATTTTGCATAAAAGTGGCCGCCAATGGCTCCTTTTTATTTCTGCCCTCCATTACCAAAGGCATCCAGCTTTTCAAGGTTTTAGGATTCTCTGAAAATTTCATTCCCTTAAAAAGCGCATTTTTGCATAAGGTCGTATGCCTTTTTCTTAGAAAATCTACATTTCCACTACCCCATACAAATGAAATATGAGGCACTTGATGTATAAATGCCGAAGGATCCGTAATGATCTCTTTCTCCACCAAATAGCTCCAAAACTGTTTAGAAGTTTCAAATTGGTCCGCAATTTTGATTGCTTTTTTGATATCAATCTTTCCACTTTCTTTCAATGGGGTATAATTGAGCTCACAAAAGGCCGAATGTCCCGTGCCGGCATTGTTCCATGCATCTGAACTTTCGGGCGCCACCTTATCGAGTCTTTCAAAAATACCGATGCTCATTTTGGGAAAAAGCTCCTTAAGCAAAATCGCCAAAGTAGCTGACATAATTCCCGCCCCAATCAAAACCGCATCGTATCTTTTATGCATTTTCTATAGATTTATATTGTACTTTTTTAACTCTTCTACCACATAAGCTTCCCACCAAACCTGTTTTTCTTTATCCAATCCATGCCTGGTTTCATTATCATAGCGGTCTTGCATTTGATTAATTTTTCTATAATACTCGATATACAAATATTGAATGCGGCTATCGAAATCGAGAGGTGGAAGTGCCTCCTCCCTGAGCCTTTCTTTAAATTTTTCAGCAATCAATTGAGTAATATTAAAATGTGTTTGCTCATGATTGAGCGCATAGCTGTTATTGGCCTGTGGGATTGCCCAACTCATCCCTTTCACTTGATATACTTTGGTGGCCAAATCTATTATTACGGTATCATTGCTCATTTTTGTATTCGCCTCATAGGCCAAATTGGTAAAAATTGAGGCTGCAAATCGGCCAGAACTACTTGCTTTGGGGCTAAAATCGCTGAAATTGATGCGGCGTTGAAAAAAATACAAAGTATCCTCTTCTAATACTTTGGGGATAAAATTGCTAGTTTTTACTATTACATGCCGAGCGAGATTATAATTTTTGGCATAATTTTTTGAAAACCATACTTCTAATTGCTTCATTAAATCTTCAATTTTTTCATCCAGCAAATCATGGATAGGTTGTAGCTCCCCAATTTTTCTGATATAACTCACTGTATATTTGAAAGGAAATAAAGCGGTGGAATCTTCGCTACTTTGGGTAAAAAAATGGCCCTCAAATCGTAAATTCCCGCTGACTAAACCGTCAGATTTAGGTTTCTCGGTAAATAATAGATGGGAAAGCCCCAGATTAACTTTATAAGGATCTACTTTGGAAACCAGTTTGGTGTCAAACTTATTCTTCAAATACTGGATTTCTCCTCCGAGAAGATTAAGTGGTACTGGATAGGATTTGCCGAATTCAAAAACACTTCCAATATTCCTTTTGTCAGACAATCTTTGATCAAAAACCTCACCTAAATAAAAATATTTACTCGAAAATTTTTGAGCTTGCAATTCAGAAATTGCAAGTAGTATCAAACAGTATTTGAGGTATTTATTCAAAATCATTCGACTTTAAAACAACAGATTTTTAAGCTACAAACTAAAGGTTAGGATTGTGGATTCTATTTCACGCTTCCATTCATACTAATATCGTTAATTTCCTTGATTTGTTATTCAAAACTAAAATACAATAAAAAAGCCGAAAATGTTTTCGGCTAAAATATTAATTTTTTTTTAAATTGAGTATCCCAAGTTATCTTATGGGATACTATGCTACAATATAGAACTTAATCAAATTGGTTTACAACAATATTACGTCTCTACAAAAAACTCTTATCTTTTTTATTTAGTCTTTTTACAAAAACTCATAACTTATCACTACTAATATCTCATATTATGATAGACCATTTGCACGTCGTCATCTTCCTCTAATTTTTCAATAAGTTTTTCTACGTCGGCGGCTTGCTCTTCTGTTAGTTCTTTGGTGTCATTCGGAATACGCTCAAAATCAGCACCTTTCAGTTCATAGCCATTGTCTTCAATAAATTTCTGAATGGCACCGAATGCGGTAAATTCACCATAAATATTAATTAAATTGGTTTCTTCATCCAAAAACACCTCATCACAACCTATATCAATCAGCTCAAACTCAAGTTCTTCTAAATCAATATTGGGGGCATTGGCAATTTTAAAAATCGATTTACGCTCAAAAATAAAATCCAACATGCCAGAAGTACCCAATGTGCCGCCCGTTTTGTTGAAATAACTTCGCACATTGGCAACAGTACGATTATTATTATTAGTGGCACATTCAGCTAAAACGGCAATTCCGTGTTGTCCATAGCCCTCAAAAACTACTTCGGTATAGTCTTCCTGATCTTTTCCAGAGGCTTTTTTGATTGCCCTATCCACCGTATCTTTTGGCATATTGGCTGCCTTTGCATTCTGGATAATCCCTCTTAACCGACTGTTGGAATCAGGGTCAGGCCCTGCTGCTTTAACTGCTATAGCAATTTCTTTGCCTATTCGGGCAAATGTTTTAGACATTTGACCCCATCTCTTAAATTTTGTGGCTTTGCGGTATTCAAACGCTCTTCCCATAATATGAATCTGTTATTCGTTTTTTATAATTTCCAAAATGCAAATTTACAAAATCTATTGAAAGCCTTTCTATTTTTTGGATTAATCAGTTTAGGATTTTACAATTTTACACTATCTTTGCAAAAACAAATCAATACTCATATGTCAAATCACAAAACAGAAAGCGGAGGAATTAGTAAGGGCTTGCTAATTTTTATGTTTATTGTATTTCTAACTATCATTTGGAAATTCACAGATCTATTCACTTCAATTGTTGGCACCTTGTTGATGATTGCCGTTTTTGCTGTTGATTATAATCATAGAAAAGGCCATATTCATTAAAATTACTTGTTTACAAAACAAATATTATTAAAGCCGGATATCTAAAATCTGGCTTTTTCTTTTTGCAGATAGCTCCGCCTTGTCGGCTTTCTATTTTTTGTACTTTTGTAAAAAATCAATTTTACCAAGTGAACAAATTTCTACTATCAATTTCTTTGACTTTCTTGAGCCTAATTTCTTTTTCTCAAAAGAAGAATGAAAACTTCCAATATCATATCTCAAAAATCAATAAGCCAATAAAAATTGATGGAGTAATTGACGAAGAAGTTTGGCAAAAAGCTCAATTAGCTTCAGACTTTTACATGATATTACCCATGGATACCTCAAAAGCTAAAATTAGGACTGATGTAAAAATGGCTTATGACGATAAATTTATTTATATCTCTGGCGACAATTTTATTCCTCATAAAACCTATATGGTGGAATCGCTGCGGCGAGATTGGAATTTTGGCAAAAACGATAATTTTCTATTGATCCTAGATACCTTTAACGACCTCACCAATGGTTTTGCTTTTGGCATCAATGCCGCTGGAGCTCAATGGGATGGCCAGCAATTTGAGGGCAGCCCGGTAAACATTAGCTGGGACAATAAATGGTATACCGCCGTGAAACAATACGAAGACCATTGGTCGTTTGAGGCTGCCATCCCATTTAAATCGATCCGATTTAATAAAGATTTGAAAACTTGGGGAGTGAATTTTGGAAGAATGGACTTACAGTCAACCGAAAAGTCTTCATGGGCACCAGTACCCAGGCAATTTGCCTCGATAGCCTCCGCTTTTACTGGAGTGTTGGTTTGGGATAAGCTCCCGCCCGCAGCAGGTTCAAATATTTCGATAATCCCCTATTTTTTAGGCGGTACCACCAAAGATTTTGAAAATAAAAAGCCTCAAACCTACCGAAAAGATATCGGCTTTGATGCGAAAATTGCGCTAGGCTCTTCTCTGAATTTAGATTTGACAGTGAACCCAGATTTTTCGCAAGTTGAGGTGGATAGGCAACAAACCAATTTAGACCGATTTGAACTCTTTTTCCCAGAAAGGCGTCAATTTTTTCTTGAAAACGACGACCTTTTTAATAATATCGGCTTGGAAAGAATAAGACCCTTTTTCTCTAGAAGAATTGGGCTTGGTGTACCAATTAACTATGGCGCCAGATTGAGCGGCAAACTCAATAATAATTTAAGGGTTGGGGTAATGGATATCAAAACGGAGGGAATCTCAGAAAGCAAAATCGATGCCCAAAACTATGCTGTAATCACTTTTCAACAAAAGCTTTTTGCAAGGTCGAATATCACTGCATTTTTGATTAATAAAGATGCCATAAACTTTGGCCAGTTTGGTATCGATGCAACAAATGCTTTCAAAAAATACAATAGAAATGTTGGTTTAGAATACAATTTGGCCTCGCAAAATAATCTATGGCGGGGCAAGTTCATGTATTATAAATCATTCAGCCCCAATAAAAACACTGAAAATCAAACAATAGCAGGCCTTTTAACTTATACCAATAGAGCTTGGTTAATCAGCAGTCAATATGAATCTGTCGGCGCCAATTATGAAGCTGAAGTAGGCTTTTTTCAAAGAAAAAACTATGCAAGAATCAACCCAAAAATCAATTATTTGTTTTTCCCAAAAGCAGGAAATGTGCTGTCCCATGGCCCAGGTTTATTTAATTTGACTTTCTTTGATCAAGGCAAATACAATGTAGAAAATACAACAGGGTTGACTTACAATGTGGAAATGAGAACAAAAGCAGTGATTTCGGCATTTTTTGCAAATGATTTTATAAAATTATTGACTGACTTTGACCCGACTAATCTCACTGGCATCAAATTACTGAAAGGTAGTAAACATGAATGGTATTCGACTGGTATCAATTTAATTTCAAAGCCTCAAAGTTTATTCACTTATGGGTTCGAAAGTAGATATGGAGGCTATTTTGCAGATGGTACACGTCTCAGATTGGCAGCCAATATTGGTTATCGCTTCCAGCCTTATGTGCAATTAGCTTTGGCCGCAGAACTAAATGACATTGATTTACCGGAAAATGTTGGCCTTAAAGATGCTCATTTTTGGCTTATAAGTCCGAGGGTAGATATCACATTGACTGACAATTTTTATTTTACAACTTTTCTTCAATACAATGAACAAATAAAAAATACAAATATAAATGCCAGAATTCAATGGCGCTATAAACCAGTTTCTGATATATTTTTGGTCTATACTGATAATTATGCCACTATTGATCCGAGAGTAAAAAACCGGGCAATAGTACTCAAAATGACCTATTGGTGGAATCTTTAAACGCCTCCATGACCCCATTAGGGGAGTTTTTGGTTGGCTTTTGAATGTTTTCGATAAAGTCAGATTTTGGATGAGCTTCTAAAAATTGAACATTGTAAATTTAAAATTGACTATTGTAAATTATTTTAAACATGAAAAAACTACTTTTAATAATAACAACACTTTCATTTACAGCACTTTATGGACAAGAAAGGGAGGTTAAGCCTGAAAAACTAGATTTTGATGAATACGACCCTAAAAGCACTTTGGTAGTGCCTGAGCACATAAAAACAAGGGCAAAATTCCCTTTTATTGATGTGCATAATCACCAAAATAATATTCCTGAGCAGAACCTAAAAAAACTTACCGATGAAATGGATAGCCTAAATATGGCCGTAATGGTAAATTTGAGTGGTAAGGGGTTCAGGCGATTGGTTAACAAAGACGGTAAAACTTTTTTTGGTGTAAATGGCGACGATTTTTTAGTAAAATCTTTCGATGCCATTAATCAAAAAGCGAAAAACCGTTTGGTGATTTTCACAAATCTAGATTTCTCCGAAATTGATAGCCCAAATTGGACAAAAAATGCAGTTGCACAGCTTGAAAAAGATGTGAAAATTGGGGCAGTTGGCCTAAAGCTTTTCAAAAATTTGGGTATGGATTTGAAAGACGAATTGGGTAATCGTGTAAAAACCAATGACACAAGATTAGACCCCATTTGGGCTAAATGTGGGGAATTGGGCATTCCTGTGCTCATTCATACTGGTGAGCCTGTTGCTTTTTTTGACCCACAAGATAAAAACAATGAGCGACTTTTGGAGCTTTCGCAGTTCCCAGGCCGTGCCCGCCCCGCCGACCGCTACCCAAGCTTCCAGGTGGTAATGGGCGAGCAACATGATATGTTTAAAAAGCATCCAAAAACTAAATTTATCAACGCTCATATGGGTTGGATGGCCAACGATTTAGCAGGTTTTGGCAAATTAATGGACGAAATACCCAATATGTATACTGAAATTGGGGCAATCATTCATGAGTTGGGTCGCCAACCAAGAGCCGCCAGAGCCTTTTTTATCAAATATCAGGATAGAATTCTGTTTGGAAAAGACATCTACAACCCAGTGGAATACCATACCTATTTCCGATTGTTGGAAACTGCCGATGAATATTTCCCCTACTACCGTAAGCGCCACGCTTTTTGGCGGATTTATGGCCTTGACTTACCCGATGAAGTGTTGAAAAAAGTATATTATAAAAACGCATTGAAAATTGTTCCAGGGATAGATAAGTCTTTGTTTCCTAAGTAAGTTTCAATTTCAAGAATAGAAAAAGTGGCAGTAATTAAGAATTATTGCCACTTTTTGTTGATAATAGAATAAAAGAATAATAAAACGGAACAGTTAAAATATTGAAGAAAATAGTTAAATTAGAGATTGAAATCAACTGAAATTAGTTTTGAGAAAACTTTACATCGCATTTCTTTTATTGGCAAATTGTCTGCTGGCATCAGCTCAAAACAACTATATCGATAGCTTAAAGAATTGGATCAAAACTCATCCACAAAGTCAATTTGACAGCCTCAAAATTGTAAATTACCACCGGCTTTCCTATCGGTTAGCAGAGATTGAACCAGTTGAAGCCTGGAAATATGCCTATGAAGTGGATAAATTGGCTTTAAAGGCAAAGGTGAAAGTAGGCCATTCAATGAGCAAAATAAATTTTGCTATTTTGGAAAAAATGGATGGGAACTACGAAAAAAGTCAGGAATATTATCTTTCAGCGATGCAAATTGCGGAAAAAGTAGGCTGGACTAGAGGGGTTGCTATTTGTTTAAATAATATTGGAGAGGGATATAAAGAGCTGGCCCAATTTGATAAATGCATTGAGTACACCAATAAAGCGGTAGAATTAAATGAATCATTAGACCAAAAAAGAGGAATCGCCAATAATTTTGAAGTAATCGGCGATGCCTACTATCTATCTGGAAAGCATGGCTTAGCGCTTGACTATTTTAAAAAAGGATTTGAATTGGCCAAATTTGCTGATGACAACTATCAAATAACGGGGCGGTTATTAACGGATATTGGCAAAGTATATTCCGCTTTAAAAAGCTACCATTTATCCAATAAATATTTTGAAGAGGCCGCCAAATTAAACCTCAAAAACAAAGAAAAGCTTCAGTTGATCACCACATTTATCGAGCACGGTAAGTCTTACAGAAGTCAAGGGGAACTCGTTAAAGCCGTTGAATTATTCAAAAAAGGATTGATACCAGCCAATGAACTGAATTACAGCAAATTGAGAAGTGAATTGTATCGAGAATTATCCACCACGAATCACATGCTTGGGGACTTGGAAATGGCATTGGAAGATTTTCATATTCATAAAGCAATTGATGATCAAATTGCCAAGAAAAAGATTGCCACTCGAAATGAAGTAATTAGGCTACGGTTAGAGTCTTATTTTAAAGAAAAAGAAAATATAAAACTCAAACAGATAAAAGAAGATCAAGAATCGGAAATTCAAAGCAAAGCAAGTTGGATTGGACTTCTAGTGGCCGCTTTGGTATTAGGCATTTTTGGATCGGTCTATTGGTTTTACCAAAGCCGAATTCAAAACTTAAATAAAATTCAAATTGCTCAGGCTGAAACCATCCGACAGATGAAAATGTCGGAGCAAATAAGAAAACAACTCGCCCGTGATTTGCATGACGACATGGGCTCGACACTGAGTAGCATCTCTATTTTAAGTCAAGTAGCTGAAAAAGAGATGAATACGAAAGATTTACAGGCAAAAAACTTGCTCAATAAAATCAATAGAAATTCGCAAAGAATGCTGGATACAATGAATGACATTGTTTGGACTACACAACCTGTGAACGATACATTGGACAGTATTTCAATAAAAATTAGAGAATTTGCGGCTGAAATGTTCGATGCTAAAGACATTAATTATACAATTGACATCGACGAGAGCCTGCTTGAGTACAAGCTCCCTGCCAACCAAGTTTATAATTTCTATTTGATTGTAAAAGAAGCCATCAACAATATAGCCAAATATGCCAAGGCAAAAAATGTAACAGTGGGGATTAGTATGGTAAAAAATTGGTTGCAATTAATTATAAAAGATGATGGGGTAGGTTTTGCTTATAACAAAATCAAAGACAAAGGCAATGGCCTTAAAAATATGGAAAGAAGAAGTCAGGATTTATCAGGCAAGCTCACCTTTTTCTCCAAGACTAATGAAGGCACCACGCTGATCCTTGAATTTCCGTTAGAATCATAACTAATTGATTTACAGATTAATGGAATTTCACAGAACCACAATCCGATCCCTAAAAACTCTTCTCGGAAACAAATTAAATAGCCTTCTTTCAATTCAATAAATGATAATTATTCCTCAAATATTTAACGGATTTCCAGAAATGGCAGCTGGCCAAAGTACTCGGCTGGGTGGCAAAAGTGAGGCACCCTATTATTCACTGAATTTGGGCAAATCAGTAGGCGATAACATTGAAACTGTTTTGGAAAACCGTAAAACCTTTTTCGGAGAATTGGATTTTGAATTAAATCAGGTTGTTTTTTCGCATCAAGTGCATGGTTCAGAGATTTTAAAAGTGGAAAAATCGGGCGACTATTCTGGATTTGATGCTCAAATAACAAATATTCCAGCTATTTGCTTGGCAGTTTCCATTGCTGATTGTACACCTATTTTAATATATGATTCCCAAAATAAAGCTATAGGTGCAGTTCATGCGGGTTGGCGAGGGACTGTAGCTAATATTCTATTGAAAACGATGGATGCTATGGCTACTGAATATGGTACCAAGGGAGAAAATTGCTATGCCTATATTGGTGCCTGTATTTCAAAAACAAATTTCGAAGTGGGAAATGAAGTGGCGGAGAATTTCAACTCGCAATTCAAAATTTTTGACCCATCGAAAAACAAATTTTTTGTAGATCTGAAAGCCGCCAATAAGGCGCAATTAGTAGAATTTGGTATTCCTCAAAGTCAAATTGAAGTTGCCGAATATTGTACCGTGGCCAACAACGAACTATTTTTCTCCCACCGAAAAGAAAAAGGAATAACAGGCCGAATGCTAGCCGCAATAGGTTTGAAAAAACCCTAAATAGGGCTACAATAGATCCAAGGCAACATTTCTGAGTATTTCGTGCCCACCTTCAAAAATAGTTATGCTGATGTTTTTAGCAGTTTTTTGATAATGAATTAATCGGTTATCCATTTTTTTGGCCACTCCAGATCTAATAAAATTCTGGGTGCTTATCATTATTTTAGAATCCGTTTCTGACACAAAACTTTCCTGATCATTCACTTTGTAATCAAATAATAACTTGTTATAAAAATCAATAGAATGCGATATTGGAACAGATCCTGTATAACCATCGTGGATGCCTGCATAAATTTGAATTGAACTATTTTTACGTTTTTTGATAGGAGTATCCCAAAATATTGGGGAACGATCCCAAGCTTTTTGCTCGTTCAAAACCTTACCTGAGCCAGTGCACAGTAGTATTTCGGGCCCATATCTATTTTTCCGATCTACTGATTCTTGGTACCATTTGGCCAAATCTGAAATGGAGGACCAAGCCGAAAAAGTATTGATATTATGTCTACTTTTCATGTACAT
>JAZKGO010000127.1:13899-26250 GCA_040385875.1 Bacteroidota bacterium | reverse complement strand
CTATCGTCCAGTTTAGAACGAATACTATCCTTTTGTAAAAATCCTGGCCGCTGGGCGAACGCAGCGTCGACAGTAATAAATAGGATTAAAAGTAGTTTAGGTAGTTCTTTCATAAGAAAAGCTAACAAGATATTATCCTAAATATATTACAATTTTTTAATAAAAATATAATATTTGCGAAAAAAATTAAGCAGTGAATAAAATTTTGAAGAAATAAAATTTTCACTAATTTTTAGAGTCAAAAACAGGATAAAGACATTTCAAAATATGCTAAGAAATTGATATCTTGCCCCACTAAACAATTAGCTATTGAAGAAGTTTTTATCGGCTGGCAACACTCTAGCTGCTTACCATCTTATAACCACTTAAAAACCAAACACATAAAGGCTTTGGAGGCATTCTACTTTTAAATAATTTTGGATAGGTTACAAACTGAATTAAAAAATTAATGAAAATGGTTTACAAAACCCCTAAAAGTCTAACCAGCTGCTGATTTAGTGGCCTTCATAAAATATATTTATCAATAAAATGCCATTAGACAAATCAAGAATAAGTGATATCTCCACAAAAATTAGGGCGCTAAAAGTTGCTGTTATTGGTGATTTTGCTGTCGATTTTTACTATTCATTGAATCAAAATTCATTGGAGTTTTCATTAGAAACCAAAAAAGAGGTCTTTTGGGGCTCCAATCCAAAAACCTCTTTGGGGGGTGCTGGCAATGTATGTGCCAATTTAGCCGCTTTGGGAGTGAAACAATTAACTCCATTTGGAGTAATTGGTAACGATATATATGGCCGTGAGATGTTAAGTTTATTGGAAAGAATTGGAGCAGCGAGAGAAAATATTATTGCTGTAAATCTCTGGAATACTTGTACTTATATCAAGCCTATAGAAATGGGTATTGAGCAGAATCGAATTGATTTCGGCACTCATAATCATCTAGAGGAAGAAATTTTTGATCTGTTATTAGCTTCACTCAAAAACAATTTGGAATCGCTCGATATTTTAATCATCAATCAGCAATTTCCCAAACCACTTTTAACAGAAAATAGGATTGAAAAATTGAATGCAATTATTTCACATTACTCTCATTGTCTTTGTTTGGCAGATTTGAGAAATAATGGACTTTCAGTAAGAAATTCAATCTTGAAAGTGAATGTGGATGAGTTAGCCAAATTACTGAATATCAGATATTTAAATGAAGAAAACACTGATGATTGCGAAAAATACAGTAGACTTTTAGCCGAAAAAATTCAATGCCCCTTATTATTAACCCGAGGGAAACAGGGTATTTTATTTTATGATTTGCAAAATAGTTATCAAAAAACTGCTTTGAAAATTGATTCGGAAATTGATACAGTTGGGGCTGGTGATACAGTGGTAGCCGCCTTTGCAACTGCTTATAAAACTGGAGCCAGCATTGATGAGTCATTGGAATTTGCTAATTTGGCAGCCGCAGTATCCATCCAAAAGCTGAAGCAAACTGGAACGGCCTCAGAAAAAGAAATAATAGAATTAGTTTCCTAAAGAAATAAAAACCCACACACATTAAAGTCGAATTAAACAAAATGATGGAAAAACAAAAATTACAAAAACTTCGTGATGAGATTGATAATTACCTCAAAACCAGCCTATTGCCGTTTTGGGTTCAGCGAACAATTGATAAAGAAAATGGTGGGTATTTAACTCATTTCAACGAATTTGGTGAAGATTCAGGTGAAGATGAAAAATCGCTAATTGCTCAATCAAGATCCATTTTTACCTATTCATCTGCCCATCGGGCGGGTTATGGCAAAGGTGAATTTGCAGAAATGGCTAGGCATGGTGTTGATTTTCTAATTGATAAAATGTGGGATACCGAATACGGCGGATTTTACTGGATGATGGATCGCAAAGGCAATATAAAAATCGATGAAAAAATAGTTTATGGTCATAGTTTTGCCATATATAGCCTTTCTGAGTATACTTTAGCCACAGGCGACCAGCGAGGTATTGAATATGCCGAAAAAGTTTTTGAGCTTTTGCAAACCTATGCGGTGGACACAAATTTGGGTGGTTATTGGGAAATGTTTCACCGAAATTGGGATTTAAAAGGCTCAGGATCAGCTGGAGGCGACCGTAAAACATTGGATGCACATATGCACCTTATGGAAGCTTTTACCACACTATACGAATGCTCTGGTAAACAAGTACATAGGCGTAAGCTATTGGAAGTAATTGACCTCCTTTGCAAAAAAATTATGCACCCAATTTATGGGACCGGTATTCCACAATTTTGGGCCGACTGGTCAGTGGCACCCCAAATCAAATTTGACATTGTTTGGGGTTGGGATCGCTTCTCTGAGGATGGATTAAAAGCAGCTGCGGAAGACAATACCTCTTATGGCCATAATACAGAATTTGCCTGGCTACTCATGCATGCTTTGGACATTTTGAAAATGCCCTATGACACTCATTATGAGCAAATTAAAAAGTCTTTTAGCCATTCGGTGGACAACGGAATTGACTGGGAATTTGGGGGTGTTTTCGTGGAAGGTTCCCACTCAGGAGAAGTTTATGATCGTGAAAAAGAGTTTTGGCAACAAGCTGAAATGCTAATTGGAATGCTTGATGCCTATCGATATTTGGGTGATGAAAAATATATAAAAGCCTATGAAAATGTGCACCGCTTTGTTTTTGACAAAATGATTAACCATCCACTCGGTGAGTGGTGGCCGTTGATGACCCGACAAGGGGAGCCGATTTGGCGTCACATGAGCCATTCGTGGAAAATCAATTACCACGATGTAAGATCGATAATTCAGTCTGTTGTGAGATTGAATAAGTTGATAAACTTGAGTTAACTTTAAATCTAAAAAAGGGCGATTCCGGTTTTGAATCGCCCTTTTTTATTAAATGGTATTTTGTAAGCTTAGGCTCTTTTAAAGCCTAACCACCAGCCTACGACAGCACCTGTACCTCCCCAAAGAATTGCTGAAATGACAGTGTCAAGTGCCACAGCACCCCAAGTCATCAAATTGGTAGTTCCGTGCATCATGGAGTCAAAACTTAAAGCCATTAAAGCTCCAATTAATGCCCCAGCTTTGGCACCTGTCATCCAAGTGCTAATGCTTGCCCACTTCTCAAAAATATAAGCTAATAGTGTGCCAGTGGCCAAATTGCCAATAACTAAGGCGACATAATTTCCTTCGCTTTGAATAGCAGCCATACCAGGGCATAAATCTGCCAACATATCTGCGAACACTACAGCATACAATAAGCCGCCTAACATAAAAGCAACAACACCTCCAATGAGGCTACCAATTAAAAATTTGTTTAAATTCATAAGTATTTTGAATAAAGGTTAGAGATTTTTTTACCATCAAATGTAATGAATAATAATAAAATATTCCCAAATTTTTATCAATTAAAATACTGACAGTTAAGTAATTGAAACTAAAAAGAGGTTTATTAAATTTTTCATTCAATTGTCGATCACAAAAAAAGGGCAGTCTTCTGACCACCCTTTTCAAACTAAATATTTTGATTTATACTTATGGCGTACCAGCTAATGCAGCATCAGCTGTAATAAATCCATGACCAGAGGCATCTACCCCCCATGAAAAAGATCCAAAGTTTGTTACATTTCTGGCACCTGCTCCCAATGGAATTGCTGCTGTTTCTAAAATTGTTTCAGCTTCAGCTGCAGTCAAGTTTGGCTTTTTCTGGGCCATTAATGCAACTATACCTGCTACATGCGGGCTAGCCATTGATGTTCCTGAAAGATAATAGTAAGATAGTTGCCCGCTATTTATTTGATAAGGCCCAACTGTATAAACCCCAGGAGCCGCAACATCAAGGTCTTGGCCAGGGAGTTCTCTACTTGAAAATGGTGCAATCCAAACATCGTCAGCATTGGATGGGTCAGGCACATTGCCAGTTATCCATGCATCAGGGGTGGAAAATTGATCTATCCAACCAGTTGCTGCCACAGAAATAACGGGGGCATAGCCACCAGGATAACCCATTCCTGCAGTACCTGAATTACCTGCTGAAGCCACAATAATCACTCCTTTACTAATTGCATAATCAATTGCAGCACTTTCGATGGCATCCAACACTGAACCACCTAAACTCATATTAATCACCACAGGTGAATTTGCTAGTGGTCCAGCTTTCAAATTCGCCACATAAATAATGCCATTGGCCACTACCGAGCCCCAACCACTACCGTTTTGATTCAATACCTTTACAGGGATAATTTTGGCCATTGGTGCCACTCCATTGATATAACTATTGCCAATTTTATAACCAATAATAGTACTGGTAACATGGCCTCCATGTGAGTTTTGATCATGCTCCCATTTGTTTGGTTGCTCTGAAACATTCTCATTCTCTCCTCCACCGCCGCCAAAAGATTTAGCATATTCTGTGGCGATTCTTTCCTGTGGAAAATATTGTCTCCATGAATCTGGCAAACCAGTGTCTAAAACCGCTACATACACACCTGAGCCATTCATGGCTTCGGTTCGCCCTACACCTAAGTCGGTTACGTTAACGGCATCCAAATCCCAAGTATTGAGGCCACCAGAAAAATCAGCAATAGGAACCGCATCAACAGGGGCACCTTTCACTTCGGTATCAGGATTTGCAATATTTACATAAGACAAGCTCTGAATTTTTGACAAATCTTCACTTCTGACCAGCATTGTAAGGGCATTTATCTCATAGAAAACTTTTTGAACTTTGCCAATTACATTCAATTCTTTAAGAATTGTCTGATTAATTGCTCCTTTTATAAGAACATTTATGCCAATATTACCCGCACCAATTCTAGCGTTCTTATTACTTTTTGAAGAGGGAGAAAGTGCTGATTCCTCCTTACAACCAATTATAATGGTAGCTAGCACGCCGATTAAGAGTATTCCAAATTTCATTTTTTTCATAATACTTGATATTAAGTTTTAAAATTTTAATTATAAACAAATCTAAACAGATAATCCTCAAAAATCAATAAATTTTATTTATCGGTAAGAAAATGGATAAAAAACAAATAAAAATAGTGGGTAAAAAAATGAAGAGTCACAATCTATTAATAATCAATTGTTTATTAAATAAGCGAAACAGGACCTATGTTTTATTTTTTATTCATTTCCATATAATCCACCACCAAATTACAAAAGGCATTTACTCCAGTTTTTAGGCCGCTATCGTCAATAAAAAAATCTGGTGTATGATGTGAAGCAGCCGTTTTTGGATCCTTACCTTTTGGTAATCCGCCTAATTGAAAATACAAACCAGGTATATTTTGATGAAAAAAGGAAAAATCTTCTGACCCAGTATCAGCTGGAATAAGTTTTACATTTTGAGTGCCGGCTGTCATTTGTAAAGAGGGCAACATAGCAGCAGTGAGACTTGGATCATTAAATGTTACAGGGTAATGAATGGAATAAGGCAACTCTAAATTAACATTTGCTCCCGCAGCCTCGGCTGTCTTTTCTACAATTTGTCTGATGCGCTGGTTTACCATTTTTTCGTCAGAATCGCTGAGAGTCCGCACTGTACCCAACATTTCTACTGATTCAGATATAATATTTGACCGATTCCCTCCATGTATAGCTCCAATTGTAACCACTGCAGGATTTTCAGTCACATTCACATTTCTACTTACAATAGTTTGTAAACTATTGATTATCTGAGCACTCACCACTATCGGATCTATTGATGCCCATGGCTCTGCGCCGTGTGAGGCTTTGCCTTTTACTGTGATTTTCATATCTGAAACCCCAGCGTACACTCCGCCTGGCCTGTAAGATATTTTATTGACTTCTAACTTTGCATCAATATGCAAGCCGAAAATTACGTCCACTTTAGGGTTTTCCAAAGCTCCCTGTTTTACCATCAATTCTGCACCTCCTTCTTCTCCTTTTGGAGCACCTTCCTCGGCTGGTTGAAATATAAATTTAACGGTTCCTTTTAGATCTTTTTTCATTCCTGAAAGTACTTCTGCAACCCCCATCAAAATTGCTACATGCGTATCGTGGCCACAGGCATGCATAATGGGTGTTTCTACGCCATTATGTATAGCTTTAGCTTTTGAGGCAAATGGAATTTGAGAACGCTCTTCAACGGGTAAGCCATCCATATCAGCCCTTAGTGCCACAACAGGTCCTGGTTTATCACCTTTCAAAATACCGATAACTCCCGTAACTGCTACATTAGTTTTCACCTCCATTCCCAATGACCTAAGGTGTTTAGCTACAATTTCAGCTGTTCGAAATTCTCTGTTTCCAAGTTCAGGGTTTTGGTGGAAATCTCTACGCCAATCGATTACCTTTTGTTCTATTTTGTTTGCCATCAACCCAATGTTTGCTCTATTAGCGATGATTTGGGCGGTAATTTTTTGAAAACTTGTCAAAAGGAAAAAAAGTATAATTTTATTCATTTCAATATTTCTTTTAAATGTTAATAGGATTTTTTTTCTTGATTTTACTAATTGAAAAGCACCTTTAGATAATTATTGCAAATAATATCTTCTCATAGTATAAAAATATAATGAGAAATGAACACTAATTCAATCGAAAGTTATGAAAGTTTAGCTTTTATTGATAGCTAACAATTAATATTAAGGTCTTGACTAAAAATAATTCAAATTGAAGAGATAAATTTTTGCACAATACAATCCTAAAAATTCAAATTACTTTTTTCGAACAGAGTAGGATATTTTACCTTGTATTTGCAAATCAAATTCATCTAATTCTTCCGCTTTTTTAGTATTAGGCAATTCATTTCCAGCTGAAAAAAAGCTTCCCCAGTCGTACTCATTATTGATAACAACAGTCTGCTTCTTTGTCTGATAAATCTCAGTTGCCCTTCCAAAAAAAGTGGATTTAACAAATCGATTTTGCGACTTAGTCCCTCCAACGAACTGTTGCAAAGAACTATTTTTAAAAGACACAGGTTTGTTCATCCCAATCATATATTCGATCTGGCTCAAGCATATATAATAAGAAGAAAACACGAAGACAATTGTGAGAATTTGGCGCTTCATAGCTCTAGATTTAGACTGTTAAATTGAATAGATAAAATGATTACAATTTTAAAAAATATAGGGTAAATCTTACCCTATATTTCGGTAACCAACCTATAACATTTATACTAAAAATAACAATTACGATAATCGATCTTTTTCTGACTCTTAAGAGATTGCCATCAATTGCATTCTTTTAATAAATTCTGGAATTTTCCTTCTCGCTACAGGGACATTTACACTATCATTTATCCTTATTTCCGCATTGAGATTCAAATGATTGCTCATCGATTCAAAAAAAGATATATATTTTAAGTTTATTAGAGTAGAACGGTGTGTTCTATAAAAATTGAATTCTTTCAAACGTTCTTCTAGAATACCCAGAGTAGTTGCTGATAAAAAATGTGTGCCGTCTACAAGATAAGTAATTGTATAATTGGTGTCGGCCCTTAGCATTAAAATACTTGAAGGAGATATTTTGCGATATCCTCCTAATAATATTTGATTTTCTGTTTTCATTTTAGTAGATAAAGTCTAGTTAGTTTAAATCATTATATGACCTAAGTTTGCGGCATATAAATTTGAATTTTATATGCCGCACAAACCTTGGTACAGCTTCCAGTCAAGGTTCAGAAATAAGATTATGAATAGGTGGTAAAATTCAACCCGGCCCTAAATAGGATTGGAAATTAAATCACATATTCAGGACAGTACAAAGATAAAATATTGCTTGAAGGTGGGATTTGTCTATATGGTCAATAACTTAGCTTATCAATTCAGACTTAGTTTATTTGACCAAATAGTTAGTTTATTGGTTCAATAGTGGCTATTTATGATTTTATTATCAAATAATAATTAATAATAAAATAGGTAAAAGCTAGCTTCCAGGAAAATTTATTTTTGGATATAGTTGAAATTATTCCAGTCAAAAACCAGCTGGCTACTTTGCAAATATTGCTTATAGGTATTCATATTTCTATTAGGGATCAGATAGAACTTTCCGTTCTTATTTACTTTTAGAATATCTTTGAACAAATCTGAAAGTTCAGTGATAATTGCCTCAAGCTCCGCCTCATTGGATTGTGAAGCAAGCTTATATGTTTTGTTCCAAATGGAGTTTTTTTGAAGGGCATCCATAATTTCAATCTTCAAAACTGTGGAGTTGTTTAGATTAATAATATTACCAGTCAATATATACTTGATTGATAATTTTTGATAAACTTCCTTTTTGAAATCGTTTGTAGAGATGTATCGTAACGAGTCTGGTTTGGAAATAAAACCAACATTTTCAATTTTTGAAAATGAATGGAAAAATTGGGTATTCAAATTTTCACAAATAGTCGATTTTGTTGCAAAACCAAAGCAATCAAATGGGATAATTGCAATTGATTGTTTTAACTGGGTTTCAGAAGTTTTATCGTCATTAAAATAGCTTTTTTGCCAATAGAAAAAGCCCAAAGCAGTTAAAATAAATACGATCAAACCTGGTAAAAAAAACGACAAATTCTCTTTTAGTTTGGGTTTTTGAAGAGTTCGTGTGGGAGGGGTATAATGTTTGGGTTCTTTTAATTCAGCTACTTTTATGCTTTCTTCTTTTGCTTTATTGACTTTGGCTTCCAACTTCTTTCGCCGAAATTCCGTTGGATTAATTCCAAATTCATGGGTAAAATATTTTGTAAAATTTTGAGGGCTGTCTAAGCCAATGTAGTAAGCCACTTCTCCAATTTTCAATTCGGAACTCGCTAATAGTTCCTTGGCTTTTGATAGTTTCTGCTTTCGAATATAAAGTGAGGGGGACAATTGAAAGTTATCTTTAAGCATCCGATATAGATTAGACCTACTGATGCCCAAATCAACGCATAGGTTATCTGTAATGCTTTCGGTATTAATATACTTTTCTTGAATCAAGCGATTTAATTTTTCGATTAAATCCTTTTCATAGTTTGTCATAAAGCTGATATTCAAATAGCTAGGGACTCGCCATTTTATTTAAAGACGAAATTAATTGAAAACTTCGCAAAATATGATATTTTTGGGAAATCAAAAAAAATATTTATAAAAATATAGATGGTTTCTCTCAAATTTAAAAGCAAAACAAATAAGGAATATTTTTAAGAGAAAATCTATTAAATTTTAACATAAAAATGAATAAGGAATATTTTCTAAAACTAGCCAATTATAATATTTGGGCCAACGATATTTGCACCGATTGGTTAAATCAAATAAGTGAAGAACAGTGGAATCAACCGTTAATTGGAAGCATGGCAAGCATTGCGGCGACCGCTATACACATTGCAGGAGCCGAGAAGATATGGTACGAAAGACTTGAGAATAATCCAAGTCCATTTCTTTCGAGCCATTTTGACGGCGATAAAATGGAGCTTGTGAATATATGGAAAAAAGCATCTAAAAACCTATTAATTTATATTGAAAATTTACCTGAATCGGACTTACTCTCAAAATTTAATTATAGTAATATAAAAGGTGAACCATTTCACTCACTCAAATTCGAAGCATTGGCTCATGTGTTTAATCACTCCACTTATCATAGAGGCCAAATTGTAAATTATTTGCGACAGGTTGGCTTCACCAAAGTAGGCTCAACCGACTTAATCCAATTTTATAGACTGAATTCTTAAAAATGAATAAGCAATCATTTACAATGTTAATCCTATTGCTAATCGCCAATATTTGCCTATCTCAATCTACCCTTTCGATTTTCGATTTAAATAAAGCGCTTGGAAGGGGTATCAATATGGGAAATATGTTTGAAGCACCCTCAGAAGGCGATTGGGGCAATCCTTATAAAGAGGATTATTTTCAAAAAAATTCGTCGCTTGGTTTTAATCACGTACGAATTCCAATTCTTTGGGACGTAGCTGCACGAGCCTCACAATTAAGCCCTTATACAATCAATCCAACTTTTTTAGCAAGAATAAAATCTGTAGTAGACAATGCCATCGCAAACAAACTTTATGTGGTGATTAATATGCACCATCATGAGGGAATTTTTGTAAATCCAGAGAGTGAAAAGGCGAAATTCTTGGCTCAGTGGGCACAAATTGCCGAATATTTTAAAGGATATGATCAAAAATTATTATTTGAGGTAATGAATGAACCACATGACAAGCTTACGCCTGCTCTTTGGAATGTCTATTTTAATGATGCTTTGCAAGAAATCCGAAAGTCGAATCCAACCCGAGCCGTGGTTATGGGAGTTGCCAATTACGGCGGGTTATCCGGCATCCCCGAACTTAAAATACCAGATGACAATAACCTTATTCTTACCATTCATTTTTACAATCCATTTAATTTTACTCATCAAGGTGCTGATTGGGTTGGTGCAGAATCAACAAATTGGTTGGGTACAAAATGGGAAGATTTGGACGTGGAGAGAAATTCAATAAAAATACAATTTGATCCTTTGGTGAAACTATCAAAAGAAAAAAATATACCCATACACATTGGCGAGTTTGGTGCATACAGCAAAGCTGATATTGAAAGCCGTGTTAAGTGGACTACCTTTCTGGCAAGAT
Source organism: Bacteroidota bacterium (assembly GCA_040385875.1). GTDB lineage: Bacteria > Bacteroidota > Bacteroidia > Cytophagales > Spirosomataceae > JANMZR01. The sequence continues at coordinate 15,705 of JAZKGO010000127.1, read as the reverse complement.
GGTTTGAACAGCAAAATTGGAGCTGGGCCTATTGGGAATGGAGTGCTGGCTTTGGCATTTATGATCCTGCTACAGGACTAATGAACACAAAATTGGTGGATGCTTTATTGAAAAATCCCATGCCAGAAGCTAAAAAACTAGAAAAAGTTGTTTACTATAAAAGTGATTTTAGTGCTGGAACAGATGGTTGGAATTTATCTGTACAGCCAGGTTCAAATGCAAACTTAACAGTTGCAAATAATCTAATTATTGATGTAAATACGAATGTGAAAGATAGTTGGCATGTACAATTGACAAAATTGAAATTGCCTATATTCAACAAATTAAGGTATCAAATAACAGTAAAGGCATTGGCTTCAAGTCCATCCGTAATTACAACTTATATTGGTAAAAATTCTGAGCCTTACAATAGTTATTCGGGTTATTCCACTTTTAATTTGGAAACTGTTGAAAAAGAATTTACCTATACTTTTGTAATGAACGACCCAACTGATGTTTCTGCCCGCATGAGCTTTGATATGGGTGCAGGTATCTCAAAAATAACAATAAGTTCTATAAGAATCGACCTTTTTATAGAAGGAATTATCACCCCATATGTTATCATACCTTTAGAGGGAACCGCTCCTTATGTTATCATACCTTTGGCTTCTGAACGTGAAATTGACAAATCTATCTCAATTTTTCCAAATCCAGCAAAAGAAATAGTAACTGTGTTTCACGATAAAAGTATCAAAACAATCGATTTAGTGGAAAACAATGGTAAAATTCTTTTTTCAAAACCAAACATAAATTCAGCTAAAACCATACTTAACCTGTCAGGTTTGGCTTCTGGAATGTATTATATTTACTTCTATTCTGATAAGTTGAAGTTTGTAAGAAAAATAATTAAAAATTGAAAAAGAAATCATCCTATAGTTCAACGCTGTCCATTGTAAAATGGGTGGCATTTTTTTTTATTTCAATCACTCATTTAATTGGCCAAACCAATGGCGAATGGTGGAAGAGAAATAACTTGAGAGTGATTCAACTCAACCTTCCGGACTATGAGGCGGCTACCATTCATCCTGATTCGGTGGTGGAAGACTTGGTGAATTACTCCGCTAATACGCTCATTATCAATGCAGGAGGTATCATGGCTTTCTATCCTTCAAAATTAGAATCACATTATATCAACCCTTATATGCGGCCAGCTGTTTTGGCTGATATCATTAAAAAATGCCATCAAAATAAGATTAAAGTGATCGTTAGATTCGATTTTAGTCGTGCCGATCGATCCATTTTTGACAAACATCCCAACTGGTTTTATATATCAGAAAAAGGAGAGCGAATGGTAAATACTGATAAGTATGTTGTTTCGATTAATGCTCCCTATGTGCAAGAGGTTGCCTTTCAAATAGTTAATGAGGTGATTGAAAACTTTCCGATTGATGGAATTTTTCAAAATATGCCGGGCTATCAAACCCGAAATGCATACGAAAATCTTTATCAAGGCATCGACCAAAATGAATTTGATAAAAAAGCATTTTTCGAATATTCAGGAATGAAATTGCCCACAATTGAAAATAAACAAGATTCTGTTTTCAAAAAATATGAAGAATTTAAAAAGTTTTCAACCGAAAAATGGCAAGAAAAAATGTTTAATCAGGTGAAATCCAAAAACCCAAATATTGCCATTTGTACTTATGCCGATAAATTTGTGGACATAATCCGACACGAATCTCAAACAAATAGCCTGCCCTATTGGCCCTATTCGGCCTCTGACAATGTAGGCAATGCCGCCAATAGCTACCCCAATCACGTTATCAG
>JAZKGO010000127.1:0-13799 GCA_040385875.1 Bacteroidota bacterium | reverse complement strand
CCTGGCACATGGCCATCGGGTAACCCAATGCAGGAATACAGAGGCATACAATTAATGCTGAAAGAGGCTCATTTACAGTATGATATCATCGAGGATGCTCAAATTGAGGCTCGTGCCGAAGCTTTGAAAAACTATAAAATTATCATTTTGCCTGATATTACCTATTTAAGCGAAAAGGCAATTAATCAGTTAAAAATTGCTTCCAAAAACGGCACAAATCTAATAGCCACAAATGGGAGTTTTTCGGATAATCCTATTGCTTTAAAGGAGCTTTTTGGAGCCGAGATTATAAAAAAAGACTATGAGGGAACAGGTAATTATTTGGCAATTGATAGCCCACAAATATTCAAAAGACTAAAGGGGCAAACCATGATTCATTGGAAGTTTAATTTAGGCCAATATAAATTTACTGAAGTTCATAGTCAAAATTTACCCATTTTAGCGAAAGGCCGACCTGGCCCTCCAGAGCTAATTGGGGGTCATGACCAAACAGATTACTTTGCAATGGGTTTAAAAAATTATGGACGAAGTCAAAATGTACTTTTACCAATAAATATTGGTAAATTATACTATATTCATGGCTATGAGCAAAATAAAAATATCCTCTTGGACATTATACAACATCTTGAAGAAGAGGTACTTAATGATCTAAAAACAGATGCTCATCCGAGAGTAGAGGTGATTCTTAAAGAATTTACATTCAATGATGGCAGTGATAGAAAAACTCCAAATGGATTGATTTTACACCTTATCAATCTAACGGGCTTTAGTGGCAACACTTATTTTGAACCATTGCCGATTCAACAAATCCAGTTTAAAATTAAAAATACAATTGCCCCTAAAAAAGCCTATTTACTCAACACAAAAAAAACAATTATTTTTACGCAGAAAGACGGTTACGTGAGTTTCATTTTACCTAAATTAACTGATTACGAGGCGATTGTATTTGAGAATTAGCTTAATCTAATTTGCTTTTTTCACATTAAAAACTAAAGTGTCTGCATTTATACCAGTGAAAATACCCAGTCCATTTGAAATTTCTGAAATGGGTGTGGAAATATTTTGAGATGTAGTGCTATTGTTTACAAACAATGCCGCATAATCAGGATTCAAACGGTACAAAATAATTCCATATTTTCCAAAATACTCAAACGACTGTGACTGTAATGTACTTCCTGTTGTTTGCACGGGTTCGTTATTAAAACGCCTAGATGGCAATGGTCCAAACCCGCCATTAGTAGGAAATACAACTACCGAAACTGGGTTTTCTTCTAAACTTTGTGCCGCCAAAAAATGGTACACATTTTCAGGATTATTCCATGTAACATTAACGGGAGTCCGTTCTTCTTGCAAAAAACCACCACCCTGACCAGGAGTTGGCCTAGTAGAAAAATCCCTTGAAGCTCTTGTAATTTCACTTATATCCATCGATAACCCTTCAGGCTTTGGCGGAATTATGGTGCTGGCACTCACAGTACGGCCATTATGGGCAAATGACATTTTAATTGTTGTACCCACCCCACCGGTTATTTTTTCTGTCGATTTATAAATGCCATCACTTTCATGGGCCAAATTAAAAGTTTTTCCATCAGATAATTCAATTTTTATGGCTAAATCAGTAATGGGTTTTGAAAAGGCCGAGTCTGTGGCAGAATAGGGTATTTCAGTAAAAACTTTCATCGAAACAATTTGACCAGGCGCCAAATAGGCTTCAATCACTGGTTTATCACCAGGATTTACGACATTGTTCATTTCTTCACAAGCCCCAAAAAATAGGCATATAATTAATGCTGAGAATATATTTATTACTTTCATAATTAAAGAATTTTATTTTCAAATTTTTGAAATAAACAGATTATTTTAATTTATAACTCACTGTAATATTGGGTGTTACACCCAAATACGTAACATCAGTAACTTGCAAAGCTGATACATCTTGCTCACGAATTACTTCAAAACGCTTGTACCATACATTGGTACGATTGTATGCATTAAACACGGATAGTCCAATGCTCAATTTAGGGAAATTGTAAGTTGCCGAAAGATCCAACCGATTGTAAGGGCTTAATCTATTGGCGTTTTTATCGGATGGATTAGTGAAATCTTTGGTAGTTCCATCCAACAAAGTGAGTTGATAAGCCCCTATTACTGAGGTGTATGGCCTACCTGTTGAATAAATAAATGTGGCTGCTAAATCCCAATTTTTAACTTTGTACAAACCAACCGCTTTGAATTGATGCCTCACATCTTGATCCGAATAATACGATTTATCAGAAAATGCACTGATATTTCGAATGGCTTGCGCAAAAGTATAACCTAGCCAACCATTGAAATTTCCAAATTTCCGCTGTACCAAAATATCCACCCCTTGAATGGTTTCATTTCCGTTAAAAAATGTTTCGCTTACAGCAAGGCCACCCCCTCCTCTTGGGCCACCTGGGCCTCCGGGTCCACCCATTCCACCACCTAAATTTATATCAGGCACAAATCGCAAAGTGTATTCTGTAATTCCATAGTTCTTTTTTTGGTAAAATTCAACATCAAATAGATAATTCGGCGTTTCGTAGCTCCCCCCGATTATGATGTGATTCGACTTGGTAACTGGCAAGTCTTCGCCATCAGCCATTATCCAAAAATTACGGTTTCCTAGCGAAATATCTTCCCTATTAATCTGCTTAACAAACTGATAGTAGGTTCCGACAGCTCCTTTTAATTTTAATTTTGGTGTGAGAGAATAGTTAGCCGACAACCTTGGTTCAAAATAATTTTTCTTAGTCAAATCAAAATTTGTGGCCCGAATGCCCGGTATTACTTGAAGTTTGCCATCTAACAGCGACATTCTATTTTGCAAATAAATGTTGGCAATTACGCCAGTATTTTTTCTGTCAAGTATTTTAGTCGTGTCGTTTTGAGTGTATAAAAAACTAATTGTATTTTGTGTTACCTGAGCTCCAAATTCAATCTGCTGGTTACTTTGTAAACGATATTCAAAATCTATTTTTGCAGAAACATCACTTAAATCGTTGTTTTCAAGCCTTCCAAGGCGTTGATTCATTGTAGTGTCGTTTCTTGTGATTGAAATATTTCTTGAATTGTCTCTTTCGCTGTAATAGTTTGAATAGCTTACCAAGGCATTTGAATAAAATCGTTCGGTCCAATGCCTCGACCATTTTAGACTAGCGCCTGTATTGCCCCATTCAGCCACATCATTTGTAGAGCTATTTAGGTCAATATTTAAGTTTCCACCACCTCCGCCACCACCAAATGGACCACCAAATCCTGCAAAGGTTGTGGTTGAGGAATTGTCCATATCATCCGTTCCATTAAAAATCGATACTGCCAAAATGTCCTTTTTGGTTGGCTGATAGGTGAGTTTTGCATTCAAGTCGTAAAAAAATGATGCCGCCGTTTGTGTGGCTTGTAAAGTATTAGCACCGCCTCCAAAGCCACCACGACCACCACCTGGCCCCATTTGTTGTGGTTGATTTGTAGTTGAAGCATTTGAGGTAAATTTATTGAATATTTTATTATACAGCGGCCCCTTGTACGAGCGCCTTCCAGCTATCAGAAATGATGCTTTTTTACCAAGTGGAGCTTCAACGAATGCATTGGTACTTAACAAACTCAAATCGGCACCAGCATTAAATTTTTTGCTATCGCCTTGCTTGCCAGTTATTTCTGCTACAGCTGAAATTCTACCACCAAAACGGGCGTCGAAACCGCCTTTGAAAAGCTGAATATCTTTTATCGCATTATAATTGAAGGCTGAAAAAAAGCCAAAAAGATGGTCGACATTATAGACTGTAAAGCCGTCATAAAGCACCAAAGTTTGGTCTGGCGTGCCTCCACGCACAAATAAGCCCGACGAAGACTCATTGGATGCCGATACGCCTGGCATCAATTGAAAGGCTCTGAAAGGATCCCTCTCACCTATGTTGGGTAATTTTGCAATATTTTTGGGAGTCATTTTTATCATCCCTACTATTTCATTTGCTTTTACCACTTCAGTTTTATCTGCGGTAACTTGTACTTCGTTTAGGTTTTGGGTTTCAGTATCAAGTTCAATCAAAAAGCTTTTGATGTCAACATCTGGTTTCAATGAAATTGAGGTGTTTGTATACCCAACATAACTTACTAGCAAGGCAACAGTATCCGATGGCACATTTGGTAAAGTAAAATACCCGTCAACATTGCTTAAAGTGTGAATGCTACTTTTGTTCTTTAGGGAAATAGTGGCATAGGGTAGCCTTTCACCCGTATTTTTATCCCTAACCGTGCCAGAAAGAGTGAAATTAAATCGTACAGGATCTGATTTCGTTACCTGTTCAACCCAAATATCATCTTTCGAAATTTTCTTATCTTTAGGCACAATCACAAATTCTTCCTCCTTATTTTTATAAAATTTCAGATTCAAATTATTCTTGCTTATGATAAAATTAAGGGCTTCCTCAACGGTCTTGTTTTTTAAATTTGCACTAATTACCATTTCCTCTAAGGCCATAAAATCGTATTTGAAATGGTAGCCATACTTTATGGTAAAATTATTCAGCGTTTCGCTAAAGGTTCTAAATTTTAGATTTTCATTAATACTATTGAGTTTTTTTTGGGAAAAAATGGCACTTTGGGTGCAGATTATAAATGCAATTAGGAGTAATAGTTTTTTTAACATACCAAATTTATTTAGTTTTTACACAGTACGCACCGATGATGAGCACTGTTGTCTTTGGTTCAAAATTTCACACTGAAAATTGTTATAATATTTTTATTAAAAAAAAATTAAACAAAATCAGCTAATTTTACAGCATGCATTCAATCACTCTTCAACCCCATAAAAAAATATACTTTGCCTCCGATTTTCATTTGGGTGCTCCTGATAGCCAATCCAGCAAATTACGTGAAATTACCCTTACAAAATGGCTTGATTCAATCAAACACGATGCTCAAACCATATTTTTAGTGGGCGATTTATTTGACTTTTGGTTTGAATACAAACATGTAGTACCTAAAGGTTTTCTACGCTTTTTGGGTAAAATTGTGGAATTACAAACACTAGGCGTTGAATTTATCTTTTTCACTGGCAACCATGACCTATGGATGTTTGATTATTTTGAAAAGGAATTAGGGATAAAAACTTATCGAGAAGCTACTCATTTTCAGATCAGTCAGAAAGATTTTCTGATTGGACATGGCGATGGGCTGGGGCCTGGCGACCACAGTTACAAATTTTTAAAGAAAATTTTTACAAGTAAAATCTGTCAATTTCTATTTCGATGGCTTCATCCTGATATTGGGATGTGGTTTGGCAATGCTTGGAGCATGGATCGTAAAACAAATCAAAGATTAGTAGCTGCCTCTGATTTTAAAACTAAAGAGCAGGAATGGCTTTATCAATATAGTAAAGAAGTTGAGCAATCCGAACACCATGATTATTATGTATTTGGACACCGCCATTTGGCTTTAGACATTGAAATCAATCAAAAAAGCAGATATATTAATCTAGGCGAATGGTTCATTTCGGGCAAAAATACTTTTGCTGATTTTGACGGTAATCAATTGATATTGAGAGAGTTTAAGGCCTAATTCTTATTAATAAACTTTTCTCTTGGAATCGCTTCGCTTGGGGCTAAATCGTTGATTCCTTTCCAATCTTTTTTGGTCAAGTCGCCCTTTTTTACAGATTGAATAAATGATAGCCAAGCGATTGGATTCATCAAAGCTGTGGATATGCTATTGGTAAATCCTTTATTGATAATGGCATTTTGTTGTTGGCTCATAAAACTTCTATAATTGGCGGAGGCCCCCATGCCCATGGTTTTGGCCAACATGGCTAAAGATCGATTGTCTGTGGCTCTCGCCAACGCTTCCCTTTCTTTGGCATCAGGTAGCTTATAATTGATGAAAGCTTCTTTAAAAAGCTCCTCCGTGGGGTAGGGATACACTTTTACTTCAGCCAATAATTTCACATCCTCTTTCAAATCGACTATAGCTGAATAGGACTGTTCAATCTTTTTGGGAATAATATGGTATTGTTTTTTAAAGCCCACATAGCTAAAAATAATACTGTCGCTTGGAAAAACAGAAAGAATAAAATAGCCAGATTCATTGGCAATTGTTCCACGCCCAGCACTTGAATTGAACACAAAAGCACCTGGCAATGGCTCAGAATTTTTGCCCCCAACCACTATCCCAGTGAAAATAACGGCCTTTTCGTTGCCTTGGGCTAACAACTCAGAATATGGCAAAACCGCCATTAAGATAACTAATAAAATGTGACCCTTTTTCAATCTTATTTTTTTTACGAATTTCTAAATACTTAACGACAATTGGAATTTTTTCAACAATAATTAACAGTATTTAACACCTATTTTTTAGTGAATTTGTTCTAAAGGTAGATTTTTAAAACAATTTCAAAAAAGCAATAATGAATGGTACAGAAAGTAAAAGGCCATCAAAACGATCTAAAAACCCACCATGACCAGGTATGATGCTGCCTGAGTCTTTGATCTGAATACTCCTTTTGAAGAGTGATTCCACGAGATCGCCATAGGTGCCTGCAATCACTATAATAGCTCCAATCACATACCATTGCCAAGCCTCAATATCATGATAATACCGTGCCAATAAAAAAGCCACTAACATAGAAGCAGCGAAACCACCAAGGCTTCCCTCCCAAGATTTTTTAGGCGAGACCCTCTCAAACAATTTGGTTTTCCCAAAATTAGTACCAGCAAAATAGGCCCCAGTATCAGATGCCCAAAGTAAAAATAAGCAACCCAATACGATTTGCCAGCTATAGCTACCTGAAAAATTAGCCAAAACCACAATCAATGCAAAGGGAAGAGCCACATAAATAATGCCCAAAAAAGTATAAGCGATATTCATAAAAGGCTTGCGATCGTTTTTCTTATACAATTTTATAAAGAAAATCAAAGTAAGCAACGGAGAAATAATATAGTAACTGGCATAAGGTATCCGCTCCGTTTCAATTAAAAAACTTAAGGTAAAAAGAGCCGCCCCACAAAAGGTTCCATAGATTAGTAGCGGGGCGTTTTCATTCAATTTCAACAATTTGTAAAACTCCAACTGAGTAAGTATACAAATCAATAAAAACAAACCAAAGAAGGACCATTCACTAAAATAAATACAGAAAATCAATAAAGGAACGGCCACCACAGCCGCAACTACCCTCTGGGTAAGATTGGAATAGGTACTTAATTTTTGTTTCATAATTGGTCAGCATCCATTTTGCCAAATGAATCAATTAAATCAGTTGCGAGAGCTTCGTTTTCTTTCATAACATGAATCTCACACTTGCCAATATTATAGGCACTGATTTGTTTATTTATCACAACAGCATCAATTTCATGCTCTTGAATCAAGAAATTTTTTAATAATTCGGCACGAAAAAAATCATATTCCTCGTGTACTTTTACCCAGTTAGAGGCTTGGCTCATCTTCAGTGTTTTCTAATTTATTTTTATGAATCAACCACAAAATACCCGCACAAAAGGCTGTAAATAAAATGGTTATATAGCCAGGTGTTTCAAATTTTTCAATATCGGCATCAATCACTCCAATTTTGCTTAAATACATCATAATCACCACAAAACCATTGTTAGTAGTATGGGCAATAATAGGGGCCCAAAGGCTTCCCGTCCAAACATATAAGTAACCAAACATTGCACCCAAAAGCATTCGTGGAATAAAACCGAAAAATTGAAAATGTATGGTAGAGAAAATAATTGCAGAAAGCCAAATAGCTAGGTGGTGATTATTGAGTTTTGAATGAAGTAAATTTTGCAAGATACCCCTAAATATCAACTCCTCACCTATTCCAGCAAAAATAGCGATTACTATAAAAGCGATTATTAGTTGTGTATAGGAGGTAAAATCCATCAAAAACTGGGTGAGTTTGGCGGCATTTTCTTCCGCTTCTTTCATCCAGGTTTGCAGGCCATTCAAAGATTTTGGCAATTCCATATTTTCATTCATTCTCATAAAAAATTCATTGAATGGCAAAAATACGATCACCAAAATAATGATGATTGGAATTAAATTAGGCCTTAATTGTACTCGATTCAAACTTTCAAAAGTTCGATTCTCTATCCATTTAAGATAAGCCAAGCCAGCTAACCAAAAGCCCCCTAAATGACTAATGCCAGTCATAATCATCATAAAATACCACATTTTGGAACCTTGTGGGTTTTTAATTCCATCCATAAGTTCCATCAATGGAATTTTGGTGGTAATCATGCCCAATATAATGGCAAAAAAAGTGAAGGTGAATGTACCTAAAATGCAAATACCGAATAGAATTAGCAGCTTAGAGGTGAGTGATCTTTTTGGAACAAATGAGGTAAAGTCTTCGTTTTCATTCATAATGGTCGTAAATTTACGGAAAAATAGGTGGAGACAAAAGAAGAAAGACAAAAGAAAAAAGATTAATTCCAATTAGAAAATTCAATAAGACAAGTGATACAATCTTTTGTCTCATTTCTTTTTTCTCATTTCTGAAAAAACATGGTACAAATTGGCACAAATATTACTCTTCCAGATTTCCCGTTGCTATTAGCACCAATGGAGGATGTTTCCGACCCCCCCTTTCGTGCGGTTTGCAAATCAAATGGTGCGGATTTGCTCTATACAGAATTTATTTCGAGTGAAGGGCTGATTCGGGATGCAGCCAAATCTGTTCAAAAACTTGATATTTTCGAATACGAAAGGCCTGTTGGTATTCAGCTTTTTGGATCGGATGTAGAAACAATGCGGGTTTGTAGTGAAATCTCAACCAGAGCAAATCCAGATTTAATTGACATTAATTATGGATGCCCAGTAAAACAAGTGGCCTGCCGTGGAGCGGGAGCGGCACTTTTGCAAGATATCCCAAAAATGGTAGCCATGACAAAAGCGGTAATCGAAGGCACTCACCTTCCCGTTACTGTAAAAACAAGACTGGGTTGGGACGATTCCACAAAAAACATAGAAGAAGTCGCTGAAAGGTTACAAGATATTGGTATTCAGGCACTTACAATACATGGTCGTACTCGTGTACAAATGTATAAAGGAGAGGCTGACTGGCGATTGATGTCAAAAATAAAAGAAAATCAAAGAATAAAAATTCCAATTTTCGGTAATGGTGATATTGATTCACCCGAAAAAGCATTGGAATATAAAAATACTTATGGAGTAGACGGCATCATGATTGGCCGTGCCGCCATTGGGTATCCTTGGATTTTCAATGAGATTAAATATTTTTTAAAAACTGGATTGAAATTGGCCCCGCCTACATTAAATGACAGAATTGAGGTTTGTAAAAAACACCTTGATTTCAGCATTAAGTGGAAAGGCGACCATGCAGGTATTGTAGAAATGAGGAGACATTATGCTAATTATTTCAAAGGAATGGATCATTTCAAGCCTTTCAGAATGAGGCTGGTAACTGTACCTAGCTATGATGAAATCATTGAAATATTGGGAGAAGTAGATTATTTTTACAAATATGAATTAGATAAAATGAGCCATTCAGAAATTATAAGCTAATCAACAAAAATTGAAATTTAGAATATTGAAAAATCAAACCACCTTAGTCGAATCAGTTCCGATTAACAACTCTCCCAAAACCTCCGCTCTTACTGTTTGGCTTTTATTGATTTTATTGGCAGCCATTTGGGGTACTTCATTCATTTTGATGAAAAAAAGTCTGGTGGTCTATTCAAGTCTTCAAGTGGGCTCAATCCGGATACTTTCAGCTTTTTTGTTTTTCATACCTATTTTAATCGCTAAAAGAAAACAAATTCCAAATGATAAATGGCTCTATTTTGGCCTTACAGGCCTTTTAGGGGTATTTTTCCCAGCTTTCATTTTTACAATAGCAGGCAAGCATTTACCCTCCGCTCTATCTGGTGCCTTAAACTCTCTTACTCCTTTATGTACATTAATTGTGGGAGCCCTCTTTTTTACCCAAAAAATTAAAGCCTTACAAATTTGGGGTATTTTGATAGGGTTAATCGGCTCTTCTCTCCTGATATTTTCAAATATTAGCCAACCGCTTACTTTCAATGCTTTTGGTCTTTTGATACTTGTGGCAACGGTAATGTACGGTTTCAATTTGAATATTGTTAAAAAAAATCTCAATGAAGTGCCTGCCCTTATTGTAACCACTGGCCTCTTAACAGTAATCGGTCCATTGGCCGCTATTCTTTTATTTTCCACTGATTTCTGGCAAATCAGTAGCCAATCAGAATCGTTTTGGCCGCTATTTTATGCAGTTTGTTTGGGTGTGATTAGCACGGGGCTAGCGACAGTTTTATTCAACCATATTTTACAAATTTCAAGTCCAGTTTTAGCTAGTTCTGTTACTTATTTGATTCCCATTTTTGCTTTTATGTGGGGAATTTTAGACAGCGAAACATTATTAATCCAACATTTTTTGGGTATGGCTATCATATTAGTGGGAGTATTTTTAGTAAATAAAAAATAATACATAAGCTCTCAATTATTTTCAAATAATATCCAATCAGACCAAAAACAGCCATTTTAAGCTGATTTAATAATTTTATCAAAAACCAAGAATAATTTTAAATAAATTATTGCTTATTTTTGCTGAACTAAAATCTTATATGGAAAGCCGCAAATACAAACGAATATTACTTAAACTCTCTGGAGAATCACTTAGTGGCAAAAATGGAGACCCCCTCGACCCCGAAATTCTTGAAAAATATGCAATTGATATAAAAGCCGCTAAAGAACAAGGGGTAGAAATTGCCATTGTGATTGGTGGAGGCAATATTTTTAGAGGAGCAATTGGCGAAAATATTGGGATTGAACGTAGCCAAGGTGATTATATGGGCATGCTTGCCACGGTAATCAATGGTATAGCCATACAGGGTATATTGGAGAAATTCGGAATGTATACTCGCTTAGTTTCAGCAGTGGCAATGAATGCAATTGCGGAGCCTTTTATCAGAAGAAGGGCAATCAGACATCTCGAAAAGGGGCGAATCGTAATATTTGGAGCAGGTACTGGTAACCCCTATTTTACAACCGATTCAGCGGGAGCTTTGAGGGCAATCGAAATTTCGGCCGACGTAGTGCTAAAGGGTACCAGAGTGGATGGAGTGTATACTGCCGATCCTGAAAAAGACCCTACCGCCACCAAATATACAGAATTAACTTTTGACGAAGCGATTGCCAAAAATCTAAAAATAATGGACATGACGGCTTTCACACTTTGCAAAGAAAACAAGCTACCTATTATCGTTTTTGATATGAATAAGCCTGGCAATTTGGTAAAATTGGTGATGGGTGAAGAAATCGGAACGCTGATTAAGTGATGAATTATGAGTTATGAATTTTTGCAAATCTAAACTTTTTCATATCGAAACAAACTTCATTATAGGTTTTAGATTTTCAATAAATACCTTTAGATTAAAACAACAATAATTATAAGATGAGTAAATTGAGCCGAGCAAAAACTCATATCTTATCACTCATATCTCATAACTAAATAAAATGGAAGATATCGAATTTTTTTTAGAGGATGCAAAAGAAACCATGGAAGGTGCCTTGAAACATTTAGCTATTGAACTATCAAAAATTAGAGCTGGGAAAGCCTCTCCAGCAATGGTTGAGGGCATTATGGTAGATTATTACGGAATGCCTACTCCTATTACAGGAACTGCAAGTATTACCGCTCCTGATTCGAGAACCATTGCTTTGAAGCCTTTCGATAAAAAAATGATTGGTGAAATTGAAAAGGCCATCAGAAATTCAAATATTGGCCTTTCGCCCAATAATGACGGGGAGTACATCCGACTCAATATCCCAATGCTTACCGAGGAACGTCGTAAGGAGCTTGTCAAAAGGGTAAAGTCAGAAATTGAAGTGGCCAAAGTGAATGTGAGAAATATTCGTCAGGATGCCAACAACGCCATTAAAAAACTAAAAGCCGACGGCGTTTCTGAAGATTTTATCAAAGAAGGCGAAGAACGAAATCAAATATTGACTAACAGTTTCATTGCTCGGATTGATAAGGTATTTGAAGAGAAAGAAAAAGATATAATGAGTGTATAATTAATTTTGAATTAACAAAAAGAGAGGTTGCCTTTTTAGACAACCTCTCTTTTTGCTTTTTAGAATCCCAAACTTAACCCAATCATAAAATTAAAGGGCTTAGTTCCATATCCATAACTATCGGAATAGGTTTTATTAGCCACATTTTTTAAATCCAGATAAGCTTTCAATTTCTTTGTGAATTTATAATCGGCATAAATATCAATCAATGAATAGCCTGCAAGTGTCACATTATCTGTCGAAAAGGTCTCTGAATTGTAAAATCTATCGGTACGATCACCCACTGATTTCAAAGAAGTCGATATAAAAAACTTTGCATTAATTTGATACCCTAAGCCAATATTAAATTGGTTTTTAGGTCGGCGAAAAAGGTTGTTAAAGGTGGTGTCCTTTCCCATCATTTCTGTGGTAATTTTACCAGTCAGATAAGTATAATTACCCCAAAGGCTTAGCTTTCCAAAACTTGCATTTGCTTCCAATTCGATGCCTTTATCATTTTGTTTATCAAAATTGATGTATTTCCCATATGGAAAACTATTCAGCGCCTGAAAGAAAATGACATCCTTTTGATTGCGGGCAAAATAAGCCATTCTGAGATTTGATTTTTGATTCTTTGAAAAGACTTGAAAACCTAATTCTGAAGATTCTGTCAGCTCAGGATTCAAAGCTTTATTGCCGTAAGGCGAATACAATTGATAAAGTGATGGCGCTTTGAAACCCGAGGAAAGATTGGCGAAAAGTTTCAAACCTTTTGATACCACATAACTCGGATTGAATGAATAGGTAAAATTAGAACCATAGATAGAGTGCGAGTTAAATCGACCACCCAATTCGAAATAAAACGAACCAGTTTTAAATAAACCAGTTGCATAAAGACTGTAAATATTTGCCTGAGCTGAATCTTTACTAATTGGATCGGCTTCATACTTTCCAAACTGACTGTATGAAACATAAGTTTGCTCTAAATTCGCTTTCCTTAAGTCGGTACCCACCACTAAATCAAACAATTTCGAAATAGAGTGAGACCAATATAAATCAGCAAATTGAGTGATACCACCAAAGGTCGATTTGGAATATTTATCAAAAGCCGTAGGAGCGATAAAACTGCTATCATCTACAAAAATTCGATTATTTTCTCCAATGCTATAATTAAATATTAACTTTCCTTTGGAAGTTTTCAAATCAAAACCAGTACCTATAAGCCAAAGTTTTTGGGTAGAGGTATAATCTTTTTCATCTGAAAATGGCCCCGCATCTAAATCACTTTTATAACCATTTACCAAGCCTTTAAATCTTATACTTAATTGGTCAGAAACCTGGATTCCGACATTTCCTAAAAAACTATTCTGAACAAATCCATCTTTATCAAAAGCTTTTTTCTCTTTGTCAAAAGCGGCTGAAAATCCTTTTGATTGCAAATTCGAATATTGTAAATTATAGTTAATTTTACCTGTCAATCCATTCAGATTCAAGGTATTACGGGCTGTAGCAAAAGAACCAATATTCGTTGAAATTGAACCTTCAATTGGCTTTAAGCCTTTACCTTTTTTTGTAAAAATATTGATCACACCAGCCACTGCATCAGAGCCATAAAGACTTGATTGAGAGCCTTTCAAAATCTCAATTCGGTCACACTCGCAAACATTGAGCATGTTCAAATCAAAACCTGAATTGATATAGGAAGGATCGTAAACCGGAACCCCATCAATCAAAATAAGTGTGTTACC
>JAZKGO010000126.1:69055-74987 GCA_040385875.1 Bacteroidota bacterium | reverse complement strand
ATGGGAAGTTTTGAGAAACAAAAAAGCCTCACAATCTGCTAATTATGAGGCTTTTAAGAGTGTGGTCCCACTAGGGTAAATTATAGCATTGATAATCAGTTAGTTATGTCAATTTGGAACAACATTTAGAAAATGTAAGAATTTAGAAAATTTACTTTGTTTTATAAATTTTATGAGCAAAAACAAAAGTAATGACAAGCTTATATAAGGATATTACATTACAGCCAAAAGCCATTTATGAATAATTGGGGGTTATACATGCTAGTTTTTAAAGGTATTCAAAACTACTGGACAATAATGCTGTTAAGGCTCTAGATCTGTTGGTTTATAAGAAGATGAAGAGATAAAGAAAAGGTTTTTAAATCAATTTTGATCAATATTAGGTTGAATTATGCGAAATATTTGTCGTTAAATTTTATCCATAATTTCCCTTAGCAGGTAATATATTTTATTAAATATACATAATTTTGAAAAAATTATTACTCCTCAATAATTATCAAAAACACCTCATCAATGCCTCCTTACGGCTGCGGGAAACATTTACAGTAGTACCGTCACTCATTATAAGATAGCCTCCTTCGCCACGTACATATTTATTTACCTCATTTAAATTGACGATATAAGAATGATGCACTCGGATAAAGGAAGAAAAATTCTGTAATTGTTCTTCGATTTCTTTTAATGTACGACAGGCGGTAATTTTAGTTTTATTTTTTAGAAAAATATGTACATAATTATCATCAGCTTCACAGCGTACCACCTCTTCTAAAGCAATTAACTCAAAACCTTCCAATGTAGGGATGGCAATTTTGCTGAAGCCGCCTTCTTTATTTAATAAATGAGCCATCAACATATGAAATTGCTCTGGTATAGGCAGATTTTTTTGCAATTTCACTTTACTGATTGCTGAAATAAGCTCTTTTGGATCAATAGGTTTTAATAAATAATCCAATGCACTAAATCGGATAGCTTTTATTGCATATTGGTCATAGCTGGTTGTAAAAATGATTGCAAAGGGGATTTCAATAAATTGTTCCAAAAGCTCAAAGCCATTCATGATAGGCATTTCAATATCTAAGAAAACAAGTGCTGGTTTATTTTTTTCAATGGAAATCAATCCTTGTTTTGCTGACATGCAACATTCCATTACCTGCACATCTGGACAATAGTCATTAAGCAATATGCTCAACGTATCGAGGCAATGAACCTCATCGTCAACTAAAATGGCTTTAATCATAAATAACCGGTATTTTAATAATTACTTCAGTGCCTGCACCTTTTCCCTCATTATCCATCATGTCAATAATTGTAACTGATGATGCCATTCCATTCAAATTTTGCATCATTGAAATTCTATTAGCTGTAATTGCCATGCCCATGGATTTATGCATACTTGCCGTTTTACTTGAACTTGAAGCCGATGCCTTTCTCCCAATACCATCATCTGTTATTTTAAAAAACAGATGCTCATTTTCTTGGCTTATTTCAATATCAAGCAGTCCTTTTTCCTCTTTATGCATTAATCCATGCCAAATCGCATTTTCTGCAAATGGTTGAATGATCAATGGAGGTATTTTTAATATTTCAATATCCAATTCTTTTGGAATAGTAATTTTGTAAGTAAAATGATAATTAAAACGCAATGCTTCCAGCTCTAAATATAGTTTCAATGAATCCAACTCACTTTCCAGGCTAATTAAATTGGCTTGTGAATTTTGTAATATCATACGAACCAATCTTGAAAATTTGGTTAGATATTCTGATGCAAGAGTACTATTGTTCTGTAAAATAAAACGATTGATAGAATTAAGTGAATTAAAAATAAAATGCGGATTCATCTGTGCACGAAGCACTTGCATTTCGAGTTCGACTTTTTCCTGCTGTAATTCGGCCAATTTTTTTTCTTTTTCCGAAAAAACCAGTTGCTTGTTGAATTTATCATAGATTCGCCAGCGTATTAAAATATACAAAGTTGATATTGCTAAAATAATGGCTATTAAAATAAACCACCAAGTATTCCAAAATGGTGGCGAAATATTAATAGTTATACTTTTTTCTGCCCAAATGCCGTTACCATTCAATGCTTTAACCCTAAATACATATTTTCCAGGAGAAACGCTGTAATAATAAGCCTTTTTTTCACTACTACTTTTCCTCCAAGCTTCGTCAAAATTTTCAAGTTTATATAAAAGATTTTTCTCATCTTCAAGTGTTATAAAATCAATATTATTAAATTCAATTGCGAAATTATTCTGATTATAATTTAGTGTAATTTTTTTAGTTTGTGAAAGGGGTTTTTGCAGGATTTTGTTATTACCAGAAATTAATTCGGTGTTGTTAACAAAAAATTTACTAAAAAGTGGTGGGCTAATTTCCATTTTCTTTACAAAATTTTGAGGCTTGAATTGATAATAGCCAGCACTGGCCCCATAAAATATTTCGCCATTTGATGCGGTAAATCCAGTG
This sequence comes from Bacteroidota bacterium, assembly GCA_040385875.1. GTDB lineage: Bacteria > Bacteroidota > Bacteroidia > Cytophagales > Spirosomataceae > JANMZR01. The sequence continues at coordinate 72,521 of JAZKGO010000126.1, read as the reverse complement.
CCTTTTATAATTTTTGGATCAATTCCATGGCTTTTTCCAAACAGCACAGCACTTTTTGTTTCAGGGTTTAATTTAATAATGCCGATATCTGTATTCATCCATAAGGAATGTTCGTTGTCTTCCGTTATTCCCCGAATAAGTAAATTATTACTTATTAAGCCTGTAGAATCACTGAAAGGCAGGAAATTGGGTGATTGTTGGTCATAAACATACAGGCCTGATCTGTATCCGCTTACCCATACCTTGTTTCGACTGTCCACAAAAATGAAATAGATAGTTGACCCATTTATATCTAAGCTACTGCTGAATTTCTCTGTTTTCGGGTCAAAAAGGTTCAATCCTTTTGTCGTTCCTACCCAAATATTACCTGATTTGTCCTTTTTTATACTTGTGATTCTATTGCCGCTGATGCTACTAGAATCGTTGGGATTGTGTGTGAAATGTTTAAAAATTCCTGTATGGGTATTCAATAAATCCAGCCCCTGATTTGTTCCAACCAGTAAGTGTCCATTTCCAATTTGTTCTGTCAAAAACACAGTATTAGAAGCTAAACTATTTGTATTTTTTTCGTCGTGCCTGTAATTGATTATGTTTTTGGTAAAATTATTTTCATAATAAAGGCCATTATCTGTAGAAATCCATAAATTATTAAGGGAATCATGTTTCAGGTAGCCCAAATAATTTTTGGTAATAACATTATTAACATTTCTAAAAATACTATCTCTATTGCTCTTTTTAAGTATTCCTTGTTTTGTTCCAAGCCACATATTTCCTTCTGCATCCTGGGAGAAAGTCGTTACTTCTTTTCCAAGATGTGTATAATTAATTTGCTTGAGTAAGGTTGATATTTTATACAAAACTTGATTTTCATTTACAGGTTCCCAACCTGATACCCACATTAAATTGTCTTTTGTTTTGAGCATTCCCCAAAAGTCGTCTTTATCCAATTTGTAAGAGTCCTTTTCTTTTGTTCCAAAGTGCTCTATTTTTTTAGTTTTTGGATTATACCGATTGATACCAGCGGCATAAGTGCCAATCCAAATGCAACCTTGCATATCTTCGTTTATAAAAGCAATATGGTCAACTGCATATAGAGCATGAATATTTACAAGCGGGCGGCTTAATTTTTCAGGTTTTTGGGGGTCAAAAAGGCAACGCTGAAAAGTGCCATTTTTTCTATCCATGATGTGCAACCCATCACCGGCAGTGCCAATCCAAAAAACACCACGGCTATCTTCAAAAATTGCCCTAACCTTGTTGTCGATTAAAGAATTTTCAACTTTCTCATTGTGTTGAAAACGAGCAATTTTGCTTGATTTTTTTTCGAATTTATATAAACCATGCAATTGAGAATTTTGTATTCCAAAAGTATTGCCTGATCCAATCCAAATTGTTCCTTCTTTGTCTTCATAAATAACTTTGATATCTTCATGATTTAATGCAAGCCCCGCTTCCGAATTGTTTGTAATGTGTGTGAACTTTCCCGTTTTGCGGTTAAGCGTATCAAGTCCATTATTTGTACCTACCCATAACGTGCCACTCCGGTCTTCCAAAATAGCATTAATTGCATTGCTACTCAAACTGGTTGGGTCGGCTTCATTATGTTGAAAATGTGTAAAGGTTTCGGCTTCAGGTTCAAAGCTATCCAATCCATTTTGTTTGCTACCAATCCAAATATTACCATTTGATCCCGCAAAAAGGCATTCTAAGTTGTCCGAAATAAGTGAATTACTGTTTCGTGGATTTGATTTGTAAGATACCAAACGGCTACCATCATATTTTAAAAGGCCATTATAATTATCGGCAAGCCATATAAAACCATTTTTATCTTGGCACATGCCTACAATATTTGTAAAAGCTCTGTCGACAGTTATTGGCACTGGAGAAAAAGAAACCTGCTGGCTTTTGGAAATTATTGGAGCCAAGAGTAAAATAAATTGAATGAAGGTTTTTAGTACTTTCAATTGGCCATTTCAGTTTTATTGTTTTAAAAAATTGAACAAAAAATACGTTAAATAAATCAGCTCTAAAGGGTAATTGCTTTTTATTGTAAGTAAAAATAAATTAATTAGTTAGATATTCAATCGACACCATTCAATGGTATACAGAATTGATCCGTCTGAGTAAAAATCAATAAACTACCTGACGTATGATACTCATCAGGTAGTTTAGGTCCAAATTCAATAAAATAAATTCTTATTAGAGTGCATCAATAGGTGATTTCACCCTTAGCGATATGTGATTCATGCCCTGTTACTATATCATAAACCATATTTTCATAGATAAAATATCCAGTGGCAGCTACAAACCTACCTGTACCGCCTACAATTGTAGCGCCGCCTGTGATAGTAGCAGTAGTGGAGCCATCAGTAGGGTAAGTTATTACTATGTTTCCATTAGTCCAAAGTTCATCGCCATTGGCAGCGTAAACTATATCCTCAGAAGTGATGGAAAATACAGTAGCAGAAAGAGGTGTAAAACTGGTGTTCACAACTTTGCCATGGACCTTACCGAGATGTGTCATATTACCATAAAATAGTGCACCTCCGTATGGCGAAGTTGGGTTCGGATCTGGATCACTTTGCAAGTAATCAGATATGGGCCTTGTTACGCCTACTTTTAAAGTTTTAATTTTTGAACCCTTGATGGTTTGTGGTTGTACATCAGAATTCATTTCTTTCTGACAAGCCGTCAGCAATAAAGTGGCGAAAGCCATAATTATAATTTTTTTCATGTTTGAAAAGTTTTTTGTTAATTGAGTGAAAAACTTTTCAAAACTATAATCAGAAATTAGGGCAAAAAAGCTTTACTGAGTAGTTGACTTGATTGGATGGTGGTTTGCAGGATTGGGATAGTAATTTACTAAAATTTCAAGGAGTCTAAATTTTTTACTTATTAATAAAATCGGTAAAGTCATATGAAGTATTTCAAAAAAACCAAAAATGCTTGTTCAATTGAGCTAGCACAAAAGAAAAACTGACCTTTATAAACCTATCCAAGTTTTTTTGAAAATACAGAATTAAAAATTTTGAAGGCAAACGATTTTCATAACTCCAACCACTGCCCACCAAATCCAACCCCCTCCAATTCCACAGAAACCCTCAAAATGTTTGCAATTTGTTTGCAAATGAATTTTAAGCCAAAATAAAACCCAATAAAAAAGCCTCACAATCTATTGATTATGAGGCTTTTAAGAGTGTGGTCCCACTAGGATTCGAACCTAGGACCCCCTGCTTGTAAGGCAGGTGCTCTGAACCAGCTGAGCTATGAAACCATTTTGCTGCCCTCATCAGTTTCGTGATTTGGGACTGCAAAGTTGCAATTTATTTCTATTCTTTGCAAATAAAAGCTTTCAAAAAAATGAAATATTTTATTTACTATTTTGTAAAACTCTGTCTATCAATTAACTAAACTGACTGATTGACTTTAACTTTTCTATTTTTTTAAGCATTTTATACCCCTTCTT
>JAZKGO010000126.1:35144-68955 GCA_040385875.1 Bacteroidota bacterium | reverse complement strand
ACTGACTGATTGACTTTAACTTTTCTATTTTTTTAAGCATTTTATACCCCTTCTTGTTTATCTCGGTCGTCCACTGGTAGCTGGAGCTGCTTGAGCAGGGGCAGCTTGCCCTCCTCCACTCTCTCCACCATCTTTGAGGTCGTCGTTGCTGATGGATTTTTTTCGCTTTGCTGGAGCAGTCAATGACATTTTCCCAATACGATAACTGAAATTAATCTTAAAGTTGATGTATTGGACAGTCGTTACACTTTTTTGAGCAATTATACTTGATTGTATTTCATTGCGGATTTTGAAAGTAGGGGAGAAAAAGTTCTCAGCACCAAATCCGATACTTCCCTTTTTCTCATTAAAGTCCTTTTTCAAACTCAAACTATAAATGCCGAAGCCTCCTTGTGAACCTTGTAATTGCACTTGACGACCCCTATAAAAACTAAAAAGCTGAACTCCCCATCCTTTTGAAAAATTGTAAGCCCCAAATGCTCTGAAACTTGCTACCCAACCACTATTAGAGGCTCTATAGATTGGATTGGCCACATTATTGTTCAAATCAGCATAAAATATATCCCCTCCTCCACCTATTTGAAATTTATTTTTATAATTATAATTTCCAAATAAGTTAAATCCGTAGGCATCCTGCTGCCCTATATTGCCATAGGTAGTACGGATGGTATCTTTCCCAAAAACATCACGAAGGCTTTCAATTGCATTATTGGTATTTCTAACAAAAGCTGAAGCCGTCAAAAAAGTATTTTTAAAGAATGTATTTACAGTCAATTCATAATTATTAGTAAACTCAGGGTCAAGATTTGGATTGCCATAAGAAATATTCAATGGATTAGAGCCATTGATATTTGGATTCAAAAACTGAATAGAAGGGCGCTGAATTCTGCGATTGTAAGAAGCCTTCAAAGTGCTCCCACCTTTGAGGTTACGAGATATTGTAAAACTTGGAACTAATATGCCATAGGGCTCAATATCCACAAATTGGCCATCTTTTAACTGGGCATCTATTTGGGTATATTCATACCTGGCGCCAATTTTCGAATTGAATTTTTTACCCAATTTAGAGGTCAGGGAGGTGTAGGCTCCTAATACATTTTGGTCGTAATCAAACACATTACCCAACAATGGATTTTTGACCTCATTGAACAGACCATCACTACCTGATGCATAAAAATATTTATAATCACTCGAGACTTGTCTTATGATTCCTTTCCCGCCCATTTCAAAAATATGGTTTTTGGAAATTGGTGTTTGATAATCGGCCTGAATGGTGATTTCTTGATTATAGCTATCATTGTCGTTTTTGATTCGGCTGGTTACTGAAGCCTCATCTGAGCCTAAAATATTATTAATAAAGTCATTCACTCTATTATTACGACTTACTTGGGTAAGAATGCTAAATTCTCTTTGAGGCTTATCATAAGTGTGGGTATAATCTAAATTAAGATCATAAGAGCCTGAATTATTGGTAGTCACCACATTTCGAGTATTGGTACCTAATAAAGTATTGTTCAAATACTGATCGTTCCTTAATAAATCTTGAATACTTTCCTGGTTTCTGAGGCCATATCTGAAGCTAGCAGTAATGCTATTTTTTTTATTGATATCGTAATCCCAACCCATACGATATTGACCAAAGGCTTCATTATTTTTAGTATCCGAAGTTTGGGTATTCAAAAATTTATCCCCATTAGGGGATGTGGTAATTTGTGAATTTTCAAAAGCCCCATTTACATTATAATTGGCACGGCCAAAGCCACCCAAACTAAAGCCCATTTTGCCTTTTCGATAGTTGCCATTCAAGCCCAAATTGGAGCCACGAATACCTGCCGACATATCGATATTCATCGTAAGACCTTGCAAAGTATTCTTTTTGGTAATGATATTAATAATCCCCGAGCTACCTTCAGCATCGTATTTTGCTGATGGTGAGGTAATTACCTCCACAGATTTAATCATATCAGCTGGAATTTGTTTCATTGCATCAGCCACAGAAGAAGCCATGATTGAAGATGGCTTATTATTAATCAGCACTTTCACATTGCTATTGCCTCGAAGTGATACATTACCATCCATATCCACCGAAAGCATAGGTACTTTTTTAAGTACATCAGTGGCGTCGCCCCCTTTGCTTGTGGCATCTTTTTCAGCATTATAAACGAGCCTATCCACTTTGTCTTCAATAATGGCTTTTTGGCCAGCCACCGTTACCTCCTCTAAAGTTTGTACATTTTGTGATAGTCTAATTACTCCTAAATCAAGATTAGTTCCTTTTTCTTCAATTATCAGATTGTCAACCGTTTGGGTCTTGAAACCAATAAATGTAATCAGCAATTTATATTCCCCTTTTGGGATTTTGTTAATGCTAAATTTCCCTTTTTCATCTGCAGTTGTCCCATCAACAGGCTTATTATTTGCTTTATTAATCAAACCTATATTAGCAAACTCTACTGCTTTAGTTGCTGCTGAATCAATTACATAACCGGTGATTTTGCCCGTACCCTTAATTTGATTTTCATTTTGCACTCCAGGAATGGCCGCTTTAGGTGCAGCTTTGGCTCCCCCCAATCCACCCATTGGAAATTGAGCTTGAGCAGACATAACACTTGTTAAAACACCCAATAAAAAAAGTAGCTTTTTCATCATATTTAGTTTAAAATTGTTTTTATAAATTATCCCTTATTTTTTCTAAAAATTGTACTATTCAATTAAATCATCCTTAAATTTGATTCTAAATTAAGTTTTTTGATTATTATTCTAATAATATTTCTGATAAACGCCACTCTATCATTATAAATGGTAGAACGGCAAAAAAATACTGCTTTGATAGAAATCGAATCAAACTTTTTAAGACTCATACCATTGGATAACAGGCTTTTGACTATCTGGAATACCGAGGGTCGTCATCAAATGGAGATTATTTTAGGTCTAAATCCATCCGATTGGGAAGTCGATTTTTTGCACGAAACAGAAACCAAAAATGCCCTTCAAAACTTTTGGATTCCTCAAACCCACCTGAACCCTGATAATTTTTACTGGTATAGCAATTGGGAAATTGTTTTGATTGAAACAAACAGCTCAATTGGTGGAATTGGTTTTGCTGGTTTTCCAGAAAAAGGAAGCACAGTTATCGGATATACGATTGATAAAAAATTTCATAACCGTGGTTTTGCTACCGAAGCGCTCAACTGCTTACTCGATTGGGCTTTTATGGATCCAACATTAAAAATAGTACTCGCTGATACTCCTATTGACAATTATCCCTCTCAAAAGGTACTAATCAAAAATGGTTTTAAACGCATTGGAGAGGGTGTGGATGAGGATACACAAACCATTCAGGTATACCATTGGGCTAAAAATCGACCTTAATTTTTGATTTCTTCGTTTTTTTCTCAATTCCCTTTTTTTGAACTTTATCCACCATTTCAAATTTTGGGTTTTTGGAAAATATAAAAGTCATCATTTTTCAAAATTATTTATTTGTTAAGCAAAAATAACTTTGGCTTTCCTCAGTTTTACAATAAAATCGCTGAAAGGTATTATTTTCCCTTTGAAAGGAGGAAAAATGGCGTTAAATGCTGTTTTGAAGTTTAGAAGGCTAATTCATCAGAAATATTTTTCAAAGATTCGTATTCTTGTAAATCAGACTTTATTTTTATTTCGTGTCGGTTACGAAAGGCTCCCATTTTAAATGCTATCAAATAAATAACCAAAGTAACAGCCATCATAATAGCAATATCTCCAATTCCCTTCCAAAGCCCATATTTTTCCAATTTATGTGGCAAAAACGAAAGGGGTAATAAAAATCCTATTGAAAGAAAAATAATGCCAAACCATCTTTCATAAACTTTGTTTTTTTCATAATAATCAATCATACTTCTAAGGAATTCAGCGATACTCTTTTGAGCAAAATCGAAATCCAATTTTTTATAGAATCTTAGCATACTTACAATTGCCAAAACTATTCCAGCAAGCAGGCCTAAATAGGGTAAGTACTGCCATTTTTGATTAAAATCGAATGGATTACCCACCAAAACAGCCACCAAAGCACAAGCTTCAATACCTAATATTATAAAAAAGCCTTTGTATTGCTGTTTCATTCTTGCCACTCGACTGATCGATCTTTCCTTAATTATAGTTTCAATTAATAAATCGTTTATGGCCTTGGTTTTGGAGATCTTATCTTCAAAAACTTTCCATTCTTTTTTCAATTCTTCTAGTTCCATTTTATGTATTTTCTTTTACAATTTTGCTAATTTTTTGTTTAATTCTATTGAGTTTTACCCCTAAATGGCTGGTTCTAATCCCCAGTAATTCGGCCATTTCTTCATACGTTTTTTCTTCGAAATACAGAAAAATAATGGCTCTTTCGATTTCAGTCAACTGTAAAATAGCTTCGTGCATTTTGCCTAGCTGTTCAGTTGTATCGTCTTGAAAATCAGGGATATCAATACTCATTTCGGACAAGGATTGTGAGACTGGCCGTCTAGACTCTTTACGAAAATGGCTAATAGCGGTATTTAAAGCTACTTTATAAATCCAAGTGGTAAGGGTAGACTTGTTTTGAAAATTGTGAAACGATTTCCAAAGCTGAATTAGAATTTCCTGAAACAGGTCTTTGCGATCTTCGGGATCATGCACATATAGGTTACAAACTTTAAAAAGGAGTCCTTTATGTTTGTTTACCAATAGTTTAAATTCTGTTTCCATTTTTATATTTTCACCATTAGTCGCAATTTAGTCGAGAATATTACAGCTTAATTGAAAAATATTTTTGAGAGTAATAATTTTGATTGAATTTAGGCAAAAAAAAAGACCGAATTGCTTCGGTCTTCTAATGTTATGCTGTCACATTATTTATTGATTTTGTCTTTAAAAGCTTTTTCAAATTTCTCTAATTTAGGCTTGATAACTATTTGACAATAAGGTTCATAGCCATTTTGTTTATAGTAATTTTGGTGATAATCTTCCGCTTTATAAAAAGTACCCACAGCTGTGATTTCTGTTACAATAGGATTGGGAAATACCTTTTCAGCATTTAATTTGTTTTTCCACTCTTGTGCCAATTTAGCTTGATTTTCATTGTGATAAAACACTCCCGAGCGATATTGAGTGCCCGTATCAGCCCCCTGCCGATTCAAAGTGGTAGGGTCGTGCGTTTTCCAAAACACTTCTAGCAACTCTTCAAAACTGATTATTTTGGGATCATAGTTTATTTGACAAACTTCGGCATGGCCGGTGAGTCCAGAACATACCTCTTTATAAGTGGGGTTTAAAGTTTTACCATTTGAATAACCCGACTCCACTTTTACAACTCCTTTCAAATCTTGAAATACTGCCTCAACACACCAAAAGCAGCCTGAGCCAAAGGTAATCATTTCTAAACCTTCATTATTTTCTAACTGAATTTCCATATTTTTATTTGCTTGAATTATACTGTCAAATTTTTGCTCATTCAATGATTCTGAAATTGAACTATTACTATTTTTCGAACATGCTGAAAAATTAATAATCGTAAAAATGCCCGTCACAAATTGCATGAATATTTTTCTCATACTTTATTAACATATTTTTTTGATGTAAGTTTGCATTTTGAAACAGAAAATCAAAATATTACGATTGATATGTCCAAAATTACTTGGAAAAGCCGCTGGGGAAAGTCTGATTACCGACTGAAATTCATTATTTTAATACTTTTAGCTATCTTGCTGTTAATCGCCATGCCATATGGTTTTGATTTTATTCAAAACCGTGGCGGCATTCAATGGAACGATCCAATCTTAAATATTCTGCCCAGTTTAGACCTTTCTTGGCCGATTTTTATCTCCATGTACTGTCTGGCTTTGGTCTTTATTTTTAGAGCAGTTCAAAACCCTGATTTGGTATTTCGATTCATTAAATCCTATATACTCATCACTATTTTACGGTTTATATTGATTTATTTTATTCCGTTAGACCCGCCATTAGCCATGGTTAGTTTGGTTGATCCCATTACCAAAATATTTTATGGAGGCAAAGAAATTACCCGGGATTTATTTTTTTCAGGCCATACCTCTACGATGTTTTTGATTTATTTATTAACAGAAAATAAACGAGAGAAATTTTTTGCTCTTTTAGTTGTACTATTCATAGCCATTGCCTTGTTATTCCAACATATCCATTACACAGCCGATGTGCTTGCGGCCTTTCCTGTCACTTATCTAATTTGGAAGTTTTGTTCTAAAAATCCTGAATAGTTAATCCAAATAGATTAACATACAACTAATTAACGTTAAAATAGTCGATTGCTTAACCATTCCTATTTTTGAAGAAATTCCATTTTCTAATTTGGCATATTATTTGACTATTAAAAAATACTATTCTCAATACAACTTTTTTTGATAAAAGGTTGTCATTACACTAAAGCCCCTTTAATGCAAAACTTAGAGCAAGAATTGGTAGAAGGCTGTATTGTGGGCGACCGTCGGATACAGCAAAAACTGTACAATGCCTATGCAAGTAAAATGCTGGTATTGTGCAACCGATATTGCCGTACCTCAGCCGAAGCGGAGGACATTTTGCAGGAGGCTTTTATTAAAATTTTTTCAAAAATAAATACTTTTCGATTTGAATGCCCCTTATCCGCTTGGATTCGAACAATTGTGGTTAATACAGCTATCAATCACATTAGGAAAGAGAAAGACCTACAGTTTTCAGTAGACTTAGATCAGGCTTTTGGGGTAGAAAATAATATGGCCTCAGCCATTTCTGAACTTAGTTTCAATGAATTGCTAAGTTTGGTAAGAAGCTTGCCTTTGGGCTGCCAAACAGTATTCAACTTATATGCGATCGATGGTTTTGATCATAAGGAAATCGGCGAAAAATTAGGGATTTCAGTTGGGACCTCTAAGTCGCAATATGCAAGAGCTAAAGGCCTTTTACAAAAAAAATTAGAAAATTTATCATTCAATCATGCAGCTACCAAACGAAGATAATTTTGAAAGTGCCTTTAAGGAGGCATTTGATAAGGCGAGCTTGGCCCCGCCAGATATCATTTGGAACAATATTGAAAAATCGTTGCCTCAGCCTACTGCTTTTGGTTCAAAACCTGACGTTCAAAATCTGGCTTCCTCTACAAAGCTCATGATTGGCACCGGAATAATAGTAGTGAGTGCCATTGCTTATTTTTATTTAAACCCTTCATCTACAAACAGTTATAACACAAAATTAAAACCAACAAGAAATGAGAAAAGTATTACAAAATCTCTTGAGCCAACAATTATGGACTCAAAACCTGAAATCGAAAACTTGGCTCCTAGCCCTGCTTTCATTGCCAAAAAATTGGTAAAATTGCCAATTAAAGTGACTTTAGAGGACGAGCCAATGGTTGACCAACCAGAAATACAGCCTACTGAAATAGCGACTATTTCAAGTTCAAAAATCGAGGATAGAGTATTTGAAATGTCACCCAAGGGCTTGAAAATGCCCCAAATCATCATGGACACACCAGACCTAGTCACTAACACTGATAGTCAAAAAATTGTCCCCTATTATGACCCGAATGGCATTCCTATTCCACAAAATAATAAAAGAAGGTTTTGGGAAAACATTAAAGTAAGAGGCGGAATACGAGTAAGCAATTAAGTATTTGATCAAGTTTCCAACCAATTGATTAGATATTACGTCAATAGAGAAAAAGGGAAATAAAATGAAAAACTTAAAAGGGATATCTCAAATGAAAATTTCAAGGTCATTTTTATTGCTATTCTTTGTATCATTTATATGGTCGTGCAAAGATAAGTGTACCCAGATTCAAACTTACCGTACTACTAAGCCAAAGCAAATTTCATTGAAGGAATTGAGAGGAGGTATTTCCAATGGAAGCAGTGTTTCTCTGGAAAAACCTGGAAAGATTTATATTAAAGATAACTACCTGTTTATCAATGAAATAAAAAAGGGAATCCATGTGATTGACAATTCCAACCCATCTTCTCCAAAATTTATCTCATTTATCAATATACCAGGCAATATTGATATGGCTGTAGTCGACAATATCATGTATGCCGACAGCTACACTGATATAGTGGTAATTGATATCACAAACCCAGCTAAAATAGGGGAGTTAAATAGAGTTGAAAAAGTGTTTTTAAACGGTACGGCTGATGGAGTAACCTGGTATTTAGACGAACAAAATAAGCAAATAGTTGACTATGAATGGGTTACTCGCACTGACACCATTGAGGTAATCTGCGAAGGAGGTGTTTATCCACAAATATATTATCGAGGAGGTGGGATTTTTTATGAGTCGGCCTTCGCCGATAAATCTGCATTAAGCTCCTCTTCTGGTTCTCAGAGCGGCACATCCGCACCCGGTGCTTCAGGTAAAGGAGGCTCGATGGCTCGGTTTGGAATAGTAAATGATTATTTATATGCAGTGAGCAATTCTGAGCTTATCCCTTTCAATATTAGCAATTTAGCAAAACCACAAATACTGCCTAAGGTAAATTTGAATTGGGGAATTGAAACAATTTTTCCTTACAAAGATAAACTTTTTATTGGCTCAACCACAGGCATGCATATTTATGACAATAAAGATCCCGCTAAACCGAAATGGTTGAGCACTTATAATCATTTCAAGGCTTGTGACCCTGTGGTGGTTTATGACAAATATGCCTATGTAACCTTACGCTCCAATAATGGTTTTGGCCGCTGCGGAGTGGTGAATAGCAATCAGCTAGATTTAATTGATATTGAAGACCCTGAATATCCAACATTGGTGAAATCGTTTGATATGGAGGGCCCAGCAGGCTTAGGAATTGATTACCCCAACCTATTTATTTGCGAAGGTGATAAAGGCATGAAAGTATTTTCGATGGCCAATCCTTTGGAAATTGATAAAAACAAATTGGCAGAATTTAAAAACTTCGAGGCATATGATGTGATTCCATTGAATAAAAAACTGATGGTAATTGGAAAGGATGGTTTATATCAATATGACTATTCTGATCCTAAGAATATGAAGCTCTTAAGTAGTATCAAATCGGTTGTTAAATAGTTTTTCCAGTTAAAAAAAGTTACGAATATGAAAAACTTAAAAATATTTCCTGCAATTCTCTTAGCAGTTTTATTATTGACTGAAAAAAGTTTTGCTCAAAATCAGAGTCAAGCTACTAAAAGCAAGCCCGAATTTTGGTCAAAGCTTGTACATAATACTGAAATGGGATTTTTATTGGGCGAACAGGCGGCAATTAATAATAATTATAATCCTATTTATAGTTATGATATGTCTAAAATGGCCTCAAGTATCTATCCATACCCTTATTATTATGGCGACGATCGTTACAGCAATTTCACTTTTCAACATTTTACTGGCTATCCAGTTCACAAAGCAATTAATATGGGGCTTACTGCTGGTTTTGACTATTATCGATCCAATATTATTACCCCGGTAAGTGTGAGTGTGAAAAGCACTTTGGTACCCAGCAAAAGAATTAGTCCGATTGGTAGTCTAGATGTTGGCTATGGATTTATTTGGAAAAGTGAGGCTGATAAAGTCAACAATATTGATAAATATGGTGGCCTAATGATCAATCCTTCAGCGGGTTTCAGGATAAAAGTAGGCAATGATGGCAGTAATTTAAATATAAATGTGGGCTATAAATTACAACAATCGGGATTTGAAAATAACAGACCAGATGAAAAATTTTATTTGACCGAAAAGCGTTCATTTAATAGATTATCCATCAGGTTAGGTTTTGGGTTTTAAGACAATTAAGAATTAGAAGAAATGAAAAGATTAGTATTGTTATTTTCTATATTGCTCGTTTTGGGCTGTAAAAAGGAGGATGTGACTCCAACAGGATATGCTTGGTTAGATACTGAAATCAAAAATGGCAGTGAAGACACTCATGGCAAATTTGAGTCTATTTACAGCTATTTGTATTTAGATAAACGAGTAGTATTGATTAATTATGAAACTAAATGCTGCGATATGTTTACTGCTCAGCTTTTTGATGAAAATGGAACAAGCCTTTGCTTTCCGTATGGCGGCATTTCTGGAAAAGGTGATTTGAAATGTCAGGAATTTGACATAAATAAAAAAGCAGAAAAGCTAATTTGGAAAAATTAAATAGTGTTAGGGGTTAGAGTCGAAAAGCCAAGGATTTTTCTAATTCTTGGCTTTTTTCATTGCAAAATCACTTGTTTCAAAAAAGAAAACTACACTACTTATACCTTTGAATTTCTGCATTTACTTCAGCTTGCCAAATACTCGACCCATAACAGTTCCAATGAGTATCAGATTTTGAAAAGAGCGGTCTAGTCTCCTTTTTAAATTGAGTATAGATATCAATAACCTTTATTTTCAAATCTGGATGTGTTTGTACACGCTCAAGCACATGATTGTATTTACCAAGCGTTGGATCCAAAATAGAAACCTTGTTCGGAATTAGGGCTAAATATACCTCCTCAAATCCCATGTTTTTATAATGTTCCAAATCGTTGTTGATAATATCTACAAAGGCTTTAATTTCAGTGTCAGACACTTTATAAAAAGCTGAATTAGGGCAGTTAATGTCTGCCTCTTCAAAATAAAATATTTGCTTCTTATCTGCTGAAAGGTTATAGTTGGTCGACTTTCTATCAAATAATTTCAGGTCAAAACTTGCCTTCAATTCTTTAAAAAAAAGTACAAAATCATAATTAAGAAGGGTATGCCAAATTCGCTCTTCCGTATTTTTGGTATTTTTCGAGAATGTATTCACCCAATTTTCGGCATACTCTAAGATTGACTTATGAGTATTTTGCTTAATTGAATTGGCCTTGGATTTAATTTCTAATTCGTCTGATTGTTTCACAAAGTGCAATTTTAGCGATCTTTCCACCGATTGGAGAATTAGAATATTTTTAGCGTGATTATCCAACTCAACTGTTTGGGGTCTATCCCAGTGAATATAATTGTATTGCTCCACTTCAAAATTATTTACATTCAGGTTGGATTCATCCGTAAAGCTATCCCCCAAAAGGTATAAATGCACCTTGTTTTTTATGGTTGATTGGTCAATTTTATCTTCGCAAACCTCCTTTTTTTCTTTAAATTCTGGTAAAAAAGAAAGGCGATAAAGATCACCATACCGGTAGTCGTCAGGATATATTCTATTTTTACCCGCCCATGAATACAAAGTTTCAAAATGAGAAATTGACCAATAAAATAGTGCAATAATCAGAATTAAATATTTTGCAAATCTTGTCATATTGTTTCTAAAATTGAAAATATATAAACTGTTGATTGGAAAATACTCCTAAAAAATAAGTCAAAAATAAAAGAAAAACGAATAAAATTCCAAACTGTATTGAGCCTAATGGCCTGAATGAAAAATAGAATTTCTCTTTCAACAAAAGGGCAAAAATCAATATAAATGAAAATATTAGTTCATTGGTATTCATTATATTAGGTAGCTCATCTGCAAAATTTAATTGTGCTATTTTTTTGAAGATTTGAGTGGCGTCAAAAATACCCGAAGCCCTGAAAAATACCCAGCTGAACATCACTATAATAAAAGTGGCAAGCACATTCAAAAAACTGAAAAGTCTGGATTTTGAAATTGCAAAATCTGGTAACAGAGATTGCCTTAGAGCAGCCAGAATGAGATAAATACCGTGTAGCGAACCCCAAACTACAAAAGTCCATTTAGCACCGTGCCAAAGGCCAGATACCATAAATACCAAAAAAAGCCCCAAATATTTTCTGGTTATTCCTTTGCGATTGCCTCCAAGTGGAATGTACAAATAATCACGAAACCAACTAGAAAGCGAAATATGCCAACGCCTCCAAAATTCTGAAATGGAGCCGGAGAAATAGGGACTTTTGAAATTTTCCATCAGGTTATAACCCATTACTCTTGCTGAACCAATGGCAATATCAGAATACCCAGAAAAGTCACAGTAGATTTGAAATGTATAGAAAAAAGTGGCCATCAAAAGAGTGAGTCCATTTTTTTCTGAAGGTTGATTATAAGCATAATCTACAAAAAGTGCTAATCTGTCGGCAATAACTACCTTTTTGAAAAGCCCCCAAGCCATCAATAATAATCCACTTTTTACATTTTCCAAATCATACTTTTGAAAAGTTTTCAACTGTGGCAAAATATTTTGAGGCCGCTCAATGGGGCCAGCCACCAATTGTGGGTAAAACATCACATACAAAGCATAGACTCCAAAATGCTGCTCAGCCGGCTGCTTACCTCTATACACCTCAATCGTATAACTCATGGCCTGAAAAGTATGAAACGAAAGGCCAATGGGTAGTAAAATCTCGAGAAATGGGATATTATTTTCAACTTTAAAATACCCTAAAAGATGGGTTAGATTTTGATTTAAAAAATTGAAATACTTAAAATAGGCCAATATTCCAATATTTGAAATCAGGCTTATAATCAGCAATAATTTTCTTTTTGAACCTGTTGATTGCTCAATCCAAATACCTGCATAATAATCGATTACAATCGTGAAAAATAGAATTAATATATATATGGGCCTAAATACCATATAAAAATAACAGCTGGCAAAAAGCAAAAGATAGAGCCTACCTTTGAGGCCTAATGAAAAGTAGGCAGTAGTAACTATTATAAAAAAAACAATAAAATGTGCTGAATTAAAGAGCATTGAGTGGCTTAAAAACTATTTTTTAGTTAAGGGAACATTTATAAAACCTCATAATTTTTTAAATCCCCGTTCCTGTTTCTCCAAGTGGAGAAATGTCACAGACCTTGAGAGATTATTGGAATTCGTGTTTATAGAAATTCCTTAAAATGAAATTCTCATAAGAAATTTTACAAAGATAAAATTACTAATCCTTTTCACCTAAATTTTTATTACTCATAAAATATTGTTGAATTAGCAAATAAAAAACTCGTTCCATTCTGAAACGAGTTCTTATTATAAAAAATAAACGGTGTAATATCACAGAATCTGCGATAAATATTAAGCCATTTCCATCACTAATTTATTGCTCATACGCTTGCGCTCATTGGCCTCAAGGTAGATTTTGCGCATGCGTAGGCTTTTTGGCGTTACTTCTAAATATTCATCTTTTTGAATATATTCCATTGATTCTTCTAAAGAAAAATTCAATTTAGGTGCTATTCTCACATTACTATCCGTTCCAGAGGCACGCATGTTGGTAAGCTGCTTGGCAGTGATTACGTTTACCTCGATATCGTTCTGGCGATTATGCTCCCCAATTACCATACCTGTATAAATTTCTTCAGATGGATCAATAAAAAACTGACCTCTATCCTGTAATTTGTCAATCGAATAAGCCGTTGCTGAACCCGAAGTCATTGAAATCAGAGAACCATTAATACGGCCTTGAATAACCCCTTTATACGGCTCATATGCCTTAAAACGGTGAGCCATAATGGCTTCTCCAAAAGTAGCAGTAAGCACTTTGGAACGCATTCCAATCAAGCCACGAGAAGGAATATTGAACTCTAGATGTTGCAAGTCTCCTTTTGGTTCCATAATCAACAATTCGCCTTTGCCAGCAGTAGCTAATTCTATTACTTTCCCTGCAACTGCATCTGGTACATCTACAACCAAAGTTTCAATTGGTTCTAATTTTTCACCATTTGGCCCTTCTTTATACAATACTTGCGGCTGACCAACCTGTAATTCATATCCTTCACGACGCATGGTTTCAATCAATACCGACAAATGAAGAATTCCACGACCATATACCAAAAATTTATCTTCTGATTCTGTTGTTTCAACTCTCAGCGCTAGATTTTTTTCAGTTTCTTTGAACAAACGATCACGCAAATGGCGAGAAGTTACAAATTTGCCTTCTTTGCCATAAAAAGGTGAATTGTTAATAGTGAAGAGCATATTCATGGTAGGCTCGTCAATTGAAATCCTTGGCAATGCCTCCGGTGCATCAATATCAGCGATAGTATCACCGATTTCAAAATCCTCTATACCAGTAATCGCACAAATCTCACCCGAACTTACCTCGGCCACTTTGACACGACCTAAACCTTCAAATACTTGTAATTCTTTAATTTTATTTTTCTTGATTGAACCATCAGATTTAATCAACACTATTTGCTGGCCTTCTTTCAAAACTCCTCTATGTACACGACCAATTGCAATACGGCCCACAAAAGAAGAATAATCCAATGAGGTAATCTGCATTTGTGAAGCACCCTCATTCACTGGTGAAGGGGGTATCGTAGCAATGATGGTATCGAGTAATGGAATGATGTCTGTAGTAGGTTTTTTCCAATCAGTGCTCATCCAACCTTGCTTGCTTGATCCATAAAGAGTGGGGAAATCCAACTGGTCTTCTGTAGCTCCAAGGTTGAACATTAAGTCAAAAACTGCCTCATGTACTTCGTCAGGGCGACAGTTTTCTTTGTCAACTTTATTGATAATAACGATTGGCTTCAAACCCAAATCAATTGCTTTACCCAATACAAAACGAGTTTGTGGCATAGGTCCCTCAAAAGCATCCACCAAAAGGCAAACACCATCTGCTAATTTCAAAACACGTTCCACTTCACCGCCAAAGTCACTGTGACCTGGGGTATCTATGATGTTGATTTTCACACCATTGTAACGTACAGATACATTTTTGGAAGTAATAGTAATACCTCTTTCACGCTCCAAATCGTTATTGTCCAATATCAAATCTCCAAACTCTTGATTCTCTCGGAATATCTTTGAGGCGTGAATTATTTTATCAACCAGAGTAGTTTTACCGTGGTCAACGTGGGCAATAATGGCAATGTTTCTGATGCTTTGCATAATGTAAAAAAATTAGAAAAATAATATATCCAAATAAGGAAATATTTTATTGAAAAAATACTAAAAATGACCGAATAGGCTCATTATCAGATATTTTAAGTTGCAAAGTTAATTATAAATTCTTAGAAAAATGCTATTGACTGTCGAATTTTAATGTTGAGTTTCGAAGTAAAATAAATAATATTTGCTATTTCAGTATTTTGTAAAATATAATTTTGGGAATACGAATAGAACATAAATTACATTCGGCAAAAAGCAGCTTTGGCAAAAGCAAAATATTATACCCATTTTGTTGCAATATTGTTGCAAATAGATTAATTTTGCAACAATGTTTCAAATACATCATTTGTGAATGGCTGATAGCAAAAAAACAAATATTGAGAGAATTGGATTTTGGTTGACTTTAGTTTGTGCCGTTCATTGCATGGCTACGCCTATCTTAATTACTTTTTTACCCTATTTTGGTTCAAAATTCGAGATGTTGCATCGCTATGAAAATGTTTTCCTTACTTTAAGCTTTCTTTTGGCTATTTATCTTTTAGGGCGAGATTATCGGAGTCATAAGAATATTATGCCCATGCAATTAATTGTATTGGCAGCCATTATCAAGCTATTAGATTTACTTTTTTTGAATAAGAGTTTTGAAATTTATGTGTCGATTTCAATTGCCTTAGCCATCTTATTTGCTTATTGGCTCAATTGGAAGCATAAAGAAAGATGTCGCTGTCATACCACTCATTAAAGCTACCACAAAAGTATCTATTGGTATAATTTCTTCAATTGGATATACCCCTCCACTACTTCCGGTACCATGTATTTAATAGATTTACCCCCTAGCAATTGATTCCGAATAAAAGTGGCCGAAATATCTAAAAGAGGTGCTTCAATAAATTGCACGTTGTGATGATTCCCATAATTATGTGGCTCTGCTTTAGGTCTAGGATAAACCAAAAGCCCATAATATTCCAATATTTTATCTGCATTTTTCCATTTACTAAATTGAGACAAATTGTCTTCCCCAATGATCAATTTGAAAGTATGATTGGGATATTTTTCGGTAAGCCGAGCTAGAGTATCAATTGTGTAAGAAGGTTTTGGCATTGAAAATTCAATATCAGAAACCTTTAATTTTGGATTGTCGGCAATTGCTTTCTCCACCATATCATATCTATCAAACTCATGCAATAGATTGGCTGACTTTTTAAAGGGATTTTGAGGAGAAACCACAAACCAAACTTGGTCTATTCCGTCAGCATTAGCCATAATATTAGCCACAATCAAATGACCGATATGAATAGGGTTGAATGATCCAAAAAATAGGCCGATATTCATTTGGTTAATAGATTAAAACCGATTCAAGGATTTATGAACTCCTCCACCAAAGCCTCGGCTTTTTTAAATGATTCATCCAAATTATCGTTGAACAATATGACGTCAAATTTATCTTGAAAGGTCATTTCAAATTTTACTTTGAACATTCGTCGGCTAAGGCTATCTTCCGTTTCGCTACCACGGGTTATAAGGCGTTTTTTGAGTTCCTCGAGACTAGGCACTTTTACATAAATAGCCAAAGCCTTTTCTCCAAAATATTCTTTCAAATGCAAAGCACCCTTTACGTCCACATCAAAAATTACGTGCTTTCCACTCGCCCATATCCTATCAATTTCTGATTTTAAGGTGCCATAATAATTCCCAGGATATACTTCTTCCCATTCCACAAACTCATGATTATCAATTTTTTGTATAAATTCATCGGGACTTAGAAAATAATAATCTTTGCCATTTTCTTCAGATCGACCTCGCTTATCACGAGTACAGGCCGAAATCGAAAAGCCGAGATCATTTCTAACTTTAACCAGATGTTTTACAATGGTAGTTTTGCCAGAACCAGAAGGAGCAGAAAAAATGATTAGTTTACCAGGCATGCCTAACTTTATAAAACAGTGGGATATATTTTACGAAAATAAAGGCAAAGGTATTTAAAATTGGCTTAATAATATTCAGAAGTGGTAAAATCACTGGTTTTTAATGACCGATGCTTTTTTTAATGCATTCAATTAAGCTCATTGGTACACATTTTTTATCTAAGCGTAGTTGTATGGTTTCTTTTAGACAAGTTTCCAAAGCAAAGCCATTCTCGCATGGCAGGCATGATTTCATGTTCTCTTTAAAGCTTTCAATTTCTTCTGGTGTAGCTTGACCATCCACTACTTTCTGAACCATTTTCATGCATTCTTCCTGATGCTCACAGCTTTCTTTTTTTTGAACTATTTCCTTCACAGAATCAACCATAATATTTTTCAAAAAAGGTATAAAATGATATTTACTTTATTTTTAGTTATTGAAATTTCTAAAATTATTTATGAGACTTTATTTGTCTTAAATTAAGCCGACTTACCATAACCCATTGATTTGGCATAGGTTTTTAGTTTGTCTTTCATTAGCGATCTTGCTCGGTGCAATCTAGACCTTACCGTACCAATTGGAATATCCAAAATTTTGGCCATTTCTTCATAGGTAAAGCCTTCTACATCACAGAGTATAATTACCGTTCTAAAATCAACGGGAATAGAGTTCAATGCATTGGCTATTTCATCGCCAATCATGTCTTGAATTGCCTCTACTCTTAAATCAGTTGTGTTAGAAACCTCCGCATCTTCATCAGAGTTATAGGTAGTTTCTACTTCTTGATAATCAACTTTTGAAGGCTCTTTTGATTTCTTGCGATAATCATTTATGAAACTATTCTTCAGAATACGGAACAACCAAGCTTTTGCATTAGTTCCTTTTTCGAAGGAAGAAATAAAACGAAATGCCTTGAGATAAGTATCCTGAAGAAGGTCGTTGGCGTCGTCCTCATCATTGGTAAGTCTGAAAGCAAAATTGTACATAGCATCAATATGTGGCATAAATTCCTTATCGAATACTATATACTTTTCTTCCTCTGTGTATTTTACTATTATTTCTTCTGTTTCTTCAGTCATTTTCTATCACCTTTGAATCACTTTATTGTATATTAATCAAAATACCTATAATAAAACTACCAGTTTTGGATTGAATTTCCCAAAACTATGCTAAATTAATTTGTATTATCTAAGCCGACTATAATTGAGCCAAAGAAAAGTTGAGATTACAAAGCTGACAAATAGTCAGTTTTTTGATTATTTCTTTCTGAAATACTGAAAAATAATAATCATGAATATTGTAAATAAAAACGAGCAGACGATCTTTAATAAGGTGGTAAAGAATAGGGAAAAACTGCCTAGTTCCAAAAAAAAGATAAAGAAATGATGAATTAAAACGAGGATTCCTGCGTAGGTAACAAACCAGATAAAACCCATTGATTTGATTGAAAAATCAGATTTTTCTTCGTAGCCTCTTTGTGGAGTAATTAATAATAGCACATAAGGCCTTAAATAGCCAATAATAGTACATGCGGCAGCGTGCATGCCCATTGTATTGTAAAAAGCATCCACTACTAAACCTGAGAGAAAGCTAATTAGTATCAAATAAGTGTGGGAAACTTCTTTGGGTAATGCCAAAAGTGCTCCTAAATAAATAAAACAAAAGGAAACATTGAATAAAACCAGACTGCGAAATAAAATTATTTGTAAACCCAAATAAAAAGCAAATCGGGCAATATTGGAAATTAAGATATTGCTGGTCATTTTTTAGTATTGCTAATAGTGGATTCTAAAGAATTTTGCTCTTCCTTTAACGAATTTTTTACCACATAAACATAAGATAAATTTCTGAAATCAGTGGATAAGTTTAAGGTTATATTCAAAAATTGCTGACCTTTCTTCACACTTTTAACTCGGCCCACCATAATATTACCCGGAAATACTGAATTAATATCAGAAGTGACAATAGTATCTCCTTTTTGTATGGTTTCATATAGGTCGATATACAAAAGTTCAACTTCTCTTGGGTTAAGACCATCCCATTTGACTGAGCCAAGTTTACCTGTTTTTTTTATTTTCGATGAAACGAGATTTTCAGAATGCAAAATGCTTGTTACCAATGACATATTAGCACTGCACATTTTCACCTTCCCTATTACTCCTGTTGCTGAAATCACTGCCATATTTGGCTGAATTCCATCATTAGAGCCTTTATTGATGGTGATAAAATTGTTTCGTTGATTGGTGGTAAAATTGATAGCCTCAGCATATTCAAGTGTATATCGCCCAATAAATGCCGAATCAAGGTTTAAATTACTACTATCTTTAGAAATTGTATTTTGCAATTGAGCAATTTGGGCATTCAAACGCATGTTTTCACGAGCCAAATTTTCATTAATATCATTCAATTTGGTATATCTAATAATTGAATTTTGCGTTTTTACAGATTTGGCAATCAGAGAACTAGTAGTATTAAATAAAATAGCACTTCCATAATTGTTAAACCTATACACACACCATAAAGCAAATATTTCTAAAATCGCAAATAAAATAAAAGCTCTTGAACGTGAGATAAAAAGGAATAATTCATTCATTAATCTATACTATTTTGGAGAGCGTTCAATACAACTTCAATGTGTTATTTATTGATTAACATTAGTCCTTGCGAATATCAGTAAAGCCTATTATTGATGAAATATTATTGAATTTCTTTTCCTTAAATCTACTACGTCAATAAAACGGCTTTATAATGCTCAAGATTCTTAAGTACTTCGCCAGTACCACGCACAACTGCTCTTAGTGGGTCAGCAGCAATATGGATTGGTAGTTTGGTTTTAAGCGCCAACCTACGGTCAAGCCCGTGCAATAGTGCACCACCGCCAGTAAGATGAATCCCGTTGTGGTAAATATCCGCAGAAAGTTCAGGCGGTGCGGTTTCGAGAGCTTTCATAACGGCCTCTTCAATTTTAGAAATTGATTTATCCAAAGCATAAGCAATTTCAGAATAGGTAACCTTAATTTCCTTAGGAATACCCGTCATCAAGTCACGGCCACGAATTTCATAATCATTAGGTGGATTGTCCAACTCAGGCATGGCTGCTCCTACTTCAATTTTAATTTGCTCAGCAGAGCGCTCACCAATTAATAGGTTATGCTCACGACGCATATAGTCCAAAATATCTTGGGTAAATACATCCCCCGCAATTCTAACAGAAGCCTCACAAACAATACCTGAAAGTGCAATTACTGCAATCTCTGTAGTACCCCCACCGATATCAACAATCATTGAACCATTGGGTTGCTCAATGTCAATTCCAATACCGATAGCGGCAGCAATTGGCTCATGAACCATATACACTTCTTTGGCACCAGCATGTTCGGCGGAATCTTTAACGGCACGCTTTTCAACCTCTGTAATACCAGATGGAATGCAAATAACCATACGATGTGAGGGAGCAAAAAATCGGTTCCCGGTATCTATCATTTTAATCATCCCCCTAATCATGAGCTCAGCTGCAGTAAAATCTGCTATTACCCCGTCTTTCAAAGGACGTATTGTTTTTATATTTTCATTAGTTTTTTCATGCATCTGCATGGCCTTGTTTCCAATTGCCAAAACTTTATTAGTCATTCTATCTAGAGCAATGATGGAAGGTTCGTCAACCACGATTTGCTCTTTGTGAATAATCAATGTATTAGCAGTACCGAGGTCGATTGCGATATCACTGGTAAGGAAATTGAATAGTCCCATTATTTGGTAAAATTTGTATTATTTTTAAAAGAACACAAAGGTAGAAAGAATAAAATTGTATACCTTAAAAGGATTCTTTTTTTTATCATATTTTTACTATTATCACAATTTTTATACCAATTAATTTGCAACACAAACCAACTAGCATTATTTAATTGAAATAAATTGATAATTTAGTTGATTCAAACGATATTTTTCACTTCAGTAATTTTGTTCAAATCTTTAAAAAATGAAAATTAAACCTATCCTGATAATATTGCTTTTTATTTGCTCAAAAGGCTTTTCGCAAAAAAAATCTAAAAAAATATCTCCGCAAGTTCCCATTATTGTTAAAACAGAGGCCACCACAGCTTTCGATAGATGGAAAGCAAATAAAGCCAGACTAGAACTAAACGAAATATCATTAGCAAAAAATATAAAATTTAGATCTGTCGGACCATCTGTGATGTCGGGTAGAGTAGCTGATATTGACGTAAATGAGGAGAATCCAACTGAATTTTTTGTGGCTTATGGCTTTGGAGGGCTTTGGCATACTAAAAATAACGGGCAAACTTTTACACCAATATTTGATAATCAGGCAGTTATAACCATTGGTGATATTGCAGTAAATTGGAAATCAAAAAATAAAACCATTTGGGTTGGCACTGGTGAATCTTCCTCTTCGAGGTCTACTTATGCAGGCTTAGGTCTATTCAAATCTGATGATAATGGCAAAACTTGGCTCCACAAAGGCTTGGATGAAAGCCATCATATTGGCCGTATCAAACTTCACCCCACAGAGGAAAATACTTTGTGGGTGGCGGCTGTTGGTCGTTTGTATACCCCTAATGCGGAAAGGGGAATTTTCAAATCAAGTGATGGAGGCAATACTTGGAAAAATACACTTTTTGTAAATGAAAATACGGGGGCTATTGATTTGCAAATAGACCCAAAAAATCCAAATATTTTGTATGCCGCTTTTTGGGAAAAAGATAGAAAAGCTTGGAATTTTGAAGAAGGGGGTGCTACTTCTGGTATTTACAAATCCACAGATGGGGGTGAAAATTGGGCACTACTGACTGTGAAAGAATCTGGCTTTCCACAGGGCAAAACAAATGGGAGAATCGGCCTAGCTATTTCGCAAAACAACCCAAATTTAATTTATGCTGTATTGGATAATCAAGCCAAACAAATCAACTATAAAAGTAAAGAAAACGCAAAACTCAGTTCAGATAAATTAAAAAGCCTGTCAAAAGAACAGTTTTTATCCCTCTCAAATGAAGAAATTAATGAGTATTTGGATGAAAATAACTTTCCAGAAAAAAATAATGCAAAAGACTTAAAAACTGCCATCAGATCTAACAAGATAGAAGTGGCCGATATTGCAAAGTTTACCGAAAATGCAAATGACGACTTATTTAAAACACCGATTAGCGGTGCGGAGGTATACAAATCAAATGATGCTGGGAAAAGTTGGGCTCGAACTCATCAAAACTATCTGGATGCCGTTTTCAATACCTACGGCTATTATTTTGGCACTATCCATGTCGCACCCAGTAATGATGAGAAAATTGTAATTCCAGGTTACCAGATAGTTCAATCGATTGATGGGGGCAAAAGCTTTCAAAGTATGAATGCACCTAATGTCCATGCCGACCACCATTCCCTATGGATTAATCCAAAAAATGAAAACCACTTAATATTAGGTAATGATGGGGGGATTAACATAAGTTATGACAATGGCAAAAATTGGTCTTTTGCTAATACAGCCGCTTTAGGTACTTTTTATGCTATACAGGTTGATATGGCCACCCCTTATAATGTTTATGGGGGTTTACAGGACAACGGCGTTTGGGTGGGGCCCTCTACTTACACGGCCAATAGTGAATGGCAAAGTGACGGACATTATCCATATAAACAACTATTAGGAGGTGACGGCATGCAAATTGAGGTGGATACTCGTGATAATAATACCCTCTATACTGGCTTTCAGTTTGGCAATTATTTCAGAATAAACAAGGCAACTGGGCATAGAAAATATTTGCAAATGCCCCAGGAAATTGGAGGTTTAAAAAATAGATTCAACTGGCAAACGCCCATCTTCCTATCAGCGCATAATCAAGATTTTGTCTATCTAGGAGGCAATAAATTATTCCGAAGCACCAATAAAGGTGATAATTGGGAAGCCATTTCACAAGACCTAACAAAAGGAGGCAAAACTGGCGATGTACCTTATGGCACTATTACCAGCTTGTCGGAGTCTCCAATTAGATTGGGACTTATTTATGTAGGAACTGACGATGGCAATGTTCAAATATCCAAAGATGGCGGGTATACTTTTACAAAAATTGCTGAAAAACTACCCCAAAACCTATGGGTGAGTAGAATAATTGCCTCCAAATTCAGTGAAAGTAGAGTATATGTCAGCTTATCAGGCTATAGAAATGACGATTTTAGCACTTATTTATATAAATCGGAAGACTATGGAGCCAACTGGACAAAAATTGGGACTAATCTCCCTAATGAGCCTATTAATGTAATTAGAGAAGATCCGAAAAATGCTGAATTAATATATATTGGCAATGATCACGGAGTCTATGTCTCACTCAATCAAGGTAAAAGTTTTATGCCCATGACTAACGGGCTGCCGACTGTTCCTGTGCATGATTTATTGGTGCATCCACGTGACAATGAGTTGGTTATCGGTACACATGGTAGGTCAATTTATATTGCAAATGTGGAACATTTACAACAAATTGCTGAATCAGATTCGATTGCTAAAATGGATTTGCATTTGTTTGCACTTAAACCTATTACCTATTCTGAAAACTGGGGGAAAATAGATGGGGATGAGAAATATTCGCCGACAAAAAAACAAGAATATTCAATTCCATTCTATAGTAAAAATTCAGGAAAGGCAAAAATAAAGATTTTATCTAACGCTCGTTTTATTCTTAATCAATTGGATGTGGCAATGGATGCTGGCGTCAATTATTTCAATTGGGATTTAGCAATTGATTCGTCCGTAATGTTTGACTACGGAATGCAGCTTAATTCTCAAAGAAAAAACACCACTCCAAAAATAGAACTCGAAAAAGCCGATGATGGAAAGGTTTATATAAGACCAGGAAAATATATTATTTCAATTGAAACTGGAGAGGGTAAAAAAGTAGAAAAGGCTCTGGAAGTGAAAGCATTGGAAAAAGTGAGCAAGAGGGCAAATTGACTTCAATGGGATACTTTTTTTAATATAGGCCAAATTTTCAAATTCAAAAATATTTCTTCCTAGGTATTTATTCCTTTTGGAAAAGGCTATTTTCTATTAGTTTTGCAAAAAGCATTTGTATTAAGAATAACCTTTAACAATAAAGCCCTAATTTATGCAACATTTATTATCTGTCGATGGCCTAATTAGCCTTATCACACTTACATTTTTAGAGATTGTTTTAGGAATCGATAATATTATTTTTATTTCAATAGCAGCCAATAAATTGGGCAAAATCAATCAAGGGAAGGCTCGCAATATAGGTTTATTATTGGCTATGGCATTTAGGGTGGCATTATTATTTGGTATCGGATGGCTAATTACCTTACAAAAACCATTTACATATATCGATACAAACTGGCTGCATATGGGTATATCTGGCCAAAGTTTAATACTTTTTGTGGGTGGGATGTTTCTGTTATACAAAGCCACCTATGAAATCCATCATAAATTGGAAGGTGATGAGGCTGATGATCAGGTAAAAACCCCAAAAGGAAAAGCTGCTGAGCAACTCACTGCGGTGGTTTTACAGATTGCTATTATCAATATTGTATTTTCTATTGACTCAATTCTTACCGCAATCGGACTTACCAAGGATATCACTGTTATGATCATTTCAGTGGTTCTTTCCATTGTAATTATGATGTTATTTGGAGGTAAAGTTGGCAATTTTGTAAACAATCACCCATCCATCCAAATGCTTGGTTTGGCCTTTTTAATAATGATTGGATTTATGCTAGTGGCTGAATCAGCCCATGATGCTAATGTCTCTATTTTTGGAAATCAAGTAGGAGAAGTACCAAAAGGGTATCTTTATTTTGCAATTGCTTTTTCACTGCTAGTTGAGTTTTTAAATATCAGAATGAGCAAAAATAGAAAGAAAGAGGCCATTCAATTACATGACTATATGGATCAAGCCAAGAAAGAAGGTCTTTTAGAAAACGAATAAATTAATTTTTTTCGATTGATTGTCCCAAAGCAACCAAGCCCGAAGGATCTCTATATCCCATTGCCGATTGAATTATATTGCCCTCTCCATCCAGAAATAACAACGTAGGATAGCCCGCAATTGGATATTTTACAGAAAGTGCTAGACCCTCGTCTATTTCCATATCATAGGCTACTGATACAAATTTTTCATTGAATACTTTCCCCACCAATGGGTCTGGGAAAGTATTCTTTTGCATTGCCTTACAAGGACCACACCATGATGCATAAGCATCCATAAATATTAATTTATTTTCAGCTTTTGCCTTAGCCAAAGCTTCTTTAAAGCTACCTTTGAAAAATTTAATGCCCTCATTGCTAGTTTCACTATCTGATGATTCGGAAACTTTTTGATTGTTTGTGCAGGAGATGCCAATCATTAGTAAACTGAATATAATTACTATATTTTTCTTCATTAAATTAATAATATTTATTTGGAGGCTAAAATGGCAAAATTTAAGAGCTCTTGTGCACCGTAAGTAGGCAAGCCTACAAATCTATTTTTTAATTTACCATCATTTTTTATAAAAAGTAAAGTGGGGAAAGTATAGTGAGGATATTTTCTTTTTATTTTTGGGCCCTCGCCTTTTTCAATGTTGATAGACATCGGCACATAGTTTTCGTTGATAAACTTTGAAAAATTTTCATCCGGAAAAATATTATTTTTCAAATGCTTACAAGGCCCGCACCAAACTGTATATGAATCGATAAAAACCATTTTACCCTCCACCTTAGCCTTTTTTAAAGCCTGTGATAAGGTACCTTTAAAAAAAACAATGCCTGAAGCTTTAGATTTGGATCCATTATCGCTGGGTCCTTTATCAAAGGAATAGGATTCTAGCAGTGGGCAAAGAAAAATTGCCCAAAAAAGTAAAAATTTCATAACGGTATATTTTTATGGTCACTCCCTTGGTCGCACAAAGATTATATTTATTTTAAGTATAAGCAATTCTTTTCAAAGAAATATTCAATTTCTGAAAAATATTTAAGTCCTAAAATAGATTCGTCACAATTCATGAGTGCTATGTTACGATTTTGAAATTATTGGTTTAATTAAACTTTTGATTAGCAATTTTTTCTACATTTTAAAATCCGATGCATTGAAACCTTAATTTATATTACCATATTTTTAACAATCCTTTTAATTTGTTGCCATTTTTACAAATATATTTATATTTTGTTTTTTAATTTACATTTTTCTTTTCGCTTTTCTATTGCTTTAGTAATTTTGCAATTATTATCTAGTATAGAAATATTACAAAATCACAAAAGCTTATGTCAAATCACACTGAATTATTATCTAATCGAATCAATTCATTGGCTGAATCTCAAACTTTGGCCATGACCAAAAAAGCAAGAGAAATCACCGCACAAGGTAATAAGGTTATCAATCTTTCAATTGGAGAGCCTGATTTCCCTACTCCTGATCATATAAAGGAGGCAGCCAAAAAAGCAATTGACGATAATTTTTCATTTTATGCCCCTGTACCAGGTTTTCCTGAATTACGTACTGCCATTGCTGAAAAATTAAAAAGAGATAATAATCTAGACTGGAAAGCGGAAAATATTATTGTATCAACAGGCGCCAAACAATCATTGGCCAATGCCTTGCTTTGCTTGGTAAATCCTGGTGACGAGGTAATTATATACTCCCCTTATTGGGTTTCATACTCTGAATTGGTAAAATTGGCTGAAGGTAAGGCGGTTCTGATTCAAGGAAAGCTTGAAGATAATTTCATTGCGAGAATTGACCAACTGAAAGCTGCCATTACACCCAAAACAAAAGTGATTATGTTTTCTTCCCCTTCCAACCCAACGGGAGGGATGTTTTCTGAGGAAGAGCTGAGAGAAATTGCTGCTGTGGTAGCGCAACATCCACATATTTTTGTATTGGCCGATGAAATTTATGAATACATCACATTTGGTAATAAAAAATTCTTTTCAATCGGATCCATTCCAGAAGTGAAAGATCAGGTTATTACCATCAATGGTTTTTCAAAAGGCTTCGCTATGACTGGTTGGAGGCTTGGCTATACGGCTTCAGCCAAATGGATTGCTGATGCAATGGATAAATTACAAGGGCAAGTTACTTCTGGTGCTAATTCATTCGCCATGAAAGCGGCTACCGTTGCCCTTAATTCTGATTTGGGGCCTACACGAAAAATGGCAGAAGCCTATAAAAGACGTCGTGATTTGGTTGTGAAATTGATAAATGAAATACCTGGCTTTAAATGCCCAACACCAGATGGAGCGTTTTATGTATTTCCGGATATTAGCTACTATTTTGGGAAATCAGACGGCAATACTACCATCAATACAGCGGAAGATTTATGTATGTATTTATTGAACACTGTATTTGTATCATTAGTTACTGGAGAAGCCTTTGGCGAGCCCAATTGTATCAGACTGAGCTATGCTGCTTCTGATGAATCATTGATTGAAGCAATTGGTAAAATCAAAGAAGGTTGCGCCAAGTTGAAATAAAGCTAATAAAAATATTTTTGCAAAAACCTTAGAGACCTCTTTAAGGTTTTTTTAATTAAAAAATGGTAATACTTCCCAGTTTCTGTAAAATTTCATCACTCAAATAAAGTCCATTCCTCAAAGTAACAACATTAGAGTTGCCTTTAAAGGAATGAATATTTTCCAAATCCTTCTAATTTTTGTAAATTTGGAATTGAATTAACTAATTTCCACCCATCTATTTCATGAATTTCAACCAAATATCTCAAGCTTTCAATAATCTTAATGTGCTTATTATTGGGGATTTAATGGTTGATTCATATGTTTGGGGTAACATTGAACGAATGTCACCGGAAGCTCCAGTCCCAATTGTAAATGTAAATAGACGTGAGATTCGATTGGGTGGTGCAGGCAATGTGGCACTGAATATAAAAGCTTTAGGAGCCAAGCCAATACTATGTTCAGTAATTGGTTCTGATATGATGGCGGGGTCTATTATTTCAATTTTTGAAGAAAATAAACTTTCAACTGCAGGTATTTTACAATCAAAAGATAGAATTACTACAGTAAAGGAAAGAATAATAGCCAATGAAAAGCATGTGGTTAGGGTTGATACAGAAATTGACAGTTTAATTAATGAATCAGATCGAGAATCGTTAATTAGAAAAATTAAGGAATTGTCCTCCACTGTTGATGTAATCATATTTCAGGACTATGATAAAGGTGTAATGAGTGAGCATTTGATTGAAGAAATTACGGAATTTGCCATTTCAAAAAACATACCGATTGTAGTAGACCCTAAAAAAAGGAATTTCTCTTATTACAAAAAGGCAACGCTATTTAAGCCCAATTTAAAAGAAATTAAAGAAGGTTTAAATTGCCAATTTGATTCAAAAAACCCATCAGAAATCGAATCAATTGTTACTCAATTAATTGAAAAATTGCAATTAAAGGGAGCATTTCTCACTCTTTCAGAAAACGGAGTTTTCATTGATTATAATGGTGAAAAGATTCACTTGCCTGCATTTAAGCGAAATATTATTGATGTTTCTGGGGCGGGCGATACGGTAATAAGCATCGCTGCCTGTTGTGTTGCTTTAAACTTGATACCATCTGAAATCGCTTATTTATCAAATTTAGGTGGTGGGCTCGTATGTGAGCAGGTAGGTGTTGTACCTATTGATAAGGCTTTACTCTTCAAAGAAGCCATTCTAAATTCAAAATAGGGCTAATTGTTGCCTACTTTTGCTTATCTAATAATTGAAAAAACTGGTCTAATTTTGGGGTAACGATAATCTCTGTTCGTCTGTTCTGTGCTTTCCCTAAGTCAGTGTCATTACTTGCCTTTGGTTGATATTCAGATCGGCCTCCTGCTATCATCCTTTGAGGGGCGATTGCGAATTTATTTTGCAGTAATCGTACAACCGCAATAGCTCGTTTGGCACTTAAATCCCAATTGTCTATTATATTTTCGTTTACAATTGGTATATTATCAGTATGGCCTTCCACTATCAAATCCAATTCTGCATGTTCATTTAGCACTTTGGCCACTTTGCCCAATACTTCCTCAGCCTGTGCATTAATAGTTGAGCTGGCTGTATTAAACAATAATTGATCGGAAATTGAAATATATACCAATCCTTTTTTCACCTCAACATTTACATCAGAAGACTGAATATTTGATAACGAATTTTTAAGATTCATTACCAGCGCCAAATTCAATGAATCTTTTCTTTGTACTGAACTTGTCAAATCTTTGATGTATCTACTTTGCTCATTGAGTGCATCCAAAGTCCTTTTCATGTTTTCAGCACCCGTTTTGTTCACCACTGAAAGCTCAGAAAGTCGATCTAGTAAATTAGTATTTGTTTTCTTAAGATAATCGATTTGCTCTTGCAGCAATTTTACCTGATTATTGGTATTCACCAATTCAACTTGCTTTCCTTTAAGCTCTGCTCTTAGTTCTAAACCTTGTTTCTCAGTATCTGTCAATTCTGATTTGAGCTCTCTAATTTGGTTATCTGACCTTGATTGCAAATCAGCAAATCTGGTTTGGGATTCAACCAGCTTCTTTTTAGGGACACATGAACTAGCGGCAGCAATTAAAAACAATAAAAAAATTGACTTAATCTTTATCATTATTAAAGTTTATTAAAATGGCTTATAAAAGTACGAAAAAAGCCATCTCTTCGATGGCTTAACTCTATTATTTATCTAACAACGTAAATCAACTCAACATATTGATGCTTACTTATACAAGACCGCCTTTACTGCTTGAATTGTTTTTGAAATATTAGGCAAAATTTCTTCAATCAAAGTTGGGGCATAAGGCAGTGGCAAATCTTTCGAATTTACTCTGATCACCGGGGAATCCAAATAGTCAAAAGCATATCGTTGCAAATGATACGTAATCTCTGATGAAATAGCCGCCAGTGGATTTGCCTCCTCAACCACCACACATCTGTTGGTTTTTTTAACCGAATTTAATACCATCGGATAATCGATAGGTCGTACCGTTCTTAAATCAATCACCTCAACATCAATGCCTTGTTTGGTAAGCTCTTCAACGGCTGGCATGACTACTCTTGAAAGCATTTTACCAAAAGTAACTAAAGTTACATCTTTACCTTCCTTTACGATTTTTGCCGAACCTATTGGTATAATATATTCCCCATCGGGTACCTGACCTTTGTCGCCATACATGACTTCTGATTCCATGAATATCACAGGATCATTGTCTCTGATTGATGCTTTTAATAATCCTTTCGCATCAGCCGGATTTGAGGGTACCACTACTTTTAATCCAGGAGTATTGGCAAACCAATTTTCGAAGTTAGAAGAGTGTTGGCTTGAAAGCTGTCCAGCACTTCCTGTTGGCCCACGAAAAACAATAGGACAAGAATATTGACCTCCCGACATCGACATCAATTTGGCAGCACCATTAATCAACTGATC
Source organism: Bacteroidota bacterium (assembly GCA_040385875.1). GTDB lineage: Bacteria > Bacteroidota > Bacteroidia > Cytophagales > Spirosomataceae > JANMZR01. The sequence goes on along the minus strand of JAZKGO010000126.1, from coordinate 38,867 downwards.
TATTGCTACTAATGAGAAGTTAAAGGTCATAAACTCTACAATTGGTCTAAGCCCATTTGCAGCTGCTCCAACAGCAATACCTCCAAAGCCTAATTCAGCAATGGGTGTATCAATTACTCTCTCGGGTCCAAATTCATCCAACATACCTTGGCTTACTTTGTAGGCACCATTGTATTCAGCTACTTCTTCCCCTAATAAAAAAACCGAAGCATCACGACGCATCTCCTCATTCATTGCCTCACGTAAAGCTTCACGATATTGTAATTCTCTCATCTATAATTCAAAAATTGATTGTCTTGTAAAATTAGCCAAGAATTTGGGTAAATGCAAAATTGACATTAAAACAATTGTGTTTCAAAATATAATATTCTTAGCGATGTATATTTAGTATTGGATCAGATTTGCTTTAAATGAAAGAACGGCCATTATTTATTAAGGCCGTTCTTCTAATATTCCGAAAATAAGGTTTTTATTGTTTAATTACCTTTCTTATTTCGCTGGTTTTTCCATTCTCAAATCTTACAAAATTGAATCCTTGAGCAAGTTTGTCTAGCATGACTTTGTTCATTCCTTTTTGCAATATTTTTGTTTCCGAATTCAAAGTTTTACCTAAAATATCATAAGTAGTAATGCTCCAATTCATTCTTTCGATTGAATTTATGTCCACATAAACCTTACCAGTCGATGGATTTGGATAGAACTGCCCTACGACATCTTGCTCAACAGAATTTTCGATTGAGATAATTTTCGAATAGTTGTATTTACCGTCCAAATCAACCATTTTCAATCGATAATAATTATTCCCAGTAGCCTGATTATCAACAAACTGGTAATTATTTAGATTAGATATCTGTTTTTCTATACTATTTACCGTTCCAATACTTTCGAATGATTTTGTGTTGGATGAGCGTTGAATTTCAAATGCCTTGAATGCTTTTTCATTTGCTGTAATCCATTTTAAGGTATTCTGTCTTTCTCCGGTTTTCTTTCCAGTGAAAGAAATGAGGTTAACCGGTAAGGCTTGAGAAGCTGATTTTGCAAAAAATCCACTAAAGCCAGATACGGGGAAGGTTACCTCCCAGTAAAGATTGGTTGCATTCCAAACCATTGTATAAGCTCCTGAATTCCAAGCATCTGGTGCTGAAGGAATTAAAGTCCCTCCTCCTGGATAGCCCTCTGGAAGTCCATTCAAGGAAGTCCCAGAAAATTTAAGGATTTGGAAATTGGCAATACCCGCTGCATCACCCGGTCCAGTCGGCAATAATTGTGACATTAAAGTACCATTATAAGCATCAAAATCTGCCTGAGTAAAAAACAAGGTAATTGTACCTGTAGCCGTATTTGGATCTACTACAGCAGGAGTAATCTCATAATGGCGAGGCACATAAATGAATGGAGGGATGGTCTCGACCCATACACTTACTGTAGCATTTCCTGAAAAATTTGTTGGCACAACCTTAGCCAAATATTCGCAATCGTTGGCCACTAGCGGTACCGCTCCAACATCTTGGGTTTTGGTAGTAAAGACTGCTGGCAATGTAACAGGAGTTACATTCACAGTTGTACTTGCATTGGCTGTACAGCCCGTCATTGCATTACTTGCTGTGAGGGTATATAATTGTGTCAAATTAGGAGAGACTGCCGTGCTAATACCGTTTAAAGCGCCTGGATTCCAAACATAAGTATCAGCTGCACAATTAGCGGTTAACTGACCTCTAATCTCCCCAGCAGGGAAGGTGGCGTTGTGAATATTTATATAGGTATTTCCAGCTAATAAATGACCAGCGTTGGCTGAAGAAATCACTCCAGAATAACTAAAAGTACCTGATGTTGCTGCTGGCACACCTGAAAAACCGATTAATACTCCAGCATTTACTCCTACTGCTGCTGGCCCATGAATATGTGCTGCACTTGCGTTTGCGGCTAAGCCTGAATAAATAACAGTTATATCTAATTGGTTGGTTATTGGATCAAATGTGCCTGTGGCATATCCTATTGCAGATGACCCATTAGCTGGATTTTCGTTGGCTCCACTCAGAGTAGTGTAAACATTGTAAATACATTTACCCGTCAGAGTGGCTGAGGTGCCATTACAGATAGTTTGGTCAGCACCTGCACTTATAACTGGGGTAGCATTTACAATTACATTTTTTGAACTAGTTGATGAACAACCATTTCCATCTGTAACAGTTATTCTATAAGTCTGAGTACTAATATATGTTGGCTGGGCTGTAGTGGCATTTGAATTTTGAACCACAATTCCATCGCCCGACCATAAATAAGTAGTGGCTCCTCCTGCTACATTCAAGTTTAATGTACCGTTTTGACAAACTGAATTATTTGCAGTAATGGTTGCGTCCGGATTTTGATTAACAGTTACCGAACCAACTAAAGTTCTTGCACTGACACAAGGGCCAATTTGACATGCCGCATAATAGCTGGTATTAGAAATAATGTTAGTTGGTGAAAATACGTCACCACTAGCCACCGAACCGCCACCGCCATTTTCAGTGTACCATTTTACAGCACTACCCACTGGGCATGCAGCCATGAGATCTATGGTACCTCCGCTGCAAACTACATTTGAACTAATAGAGCCACCTGTAATTATTGGTATTACTAATGGAGTAGAAGTAGTATTGGATTGTACAGATGGATTAGTAGTATTACCCACATTTGTCATATCACAAACCGCAGTCGGATTCGCTATTGTAGCACTGAAAGTAATGGTTGTATTTTTACCTTGAGGCAAAGTAAAGCCTGATCCTGAGCCATTTACAGTAATCAATTCACCAGACTGAGCACTCGCATTTGAACTCAATGTGTGCTGTTGATTTTGAGGAGCTAACACTTTCTCTGTGCTAAATTCACTATTAATTGCAGCTAAATCTGAATTCTCTTTTGCAATTTCAGTATCTATGGTTGGGTTTGTAGGGTTACTATTTTCAGTTGCTACTTCTTCAACACCCAATCGAGCTGGTGCAGCAGGGTTATTTGGGGCCACACATACAGTTGCATTAGTAATTCTAAAAGGATTGACTGCCCCACCCACCGAACTTAAAACAACTGTATTTACATTGGTGGCATTTGGAGGTGTATTTGTTTTAAAATCCCAATAGGCACCCACAGCAGCATCATCTGCATTGCCATTGATTACAGAGCCTTGGTCTAATGTAACAAATGCATTTAGTACCCCCATTCGCACTCTAAAGTTCCTTGCTGTTCCATCTGCTTGAGTGGTAGTATTAAGAGCCACTCTTGCACAAGTAGTTAGATTGAGAGGTACTGCCTCAGAGGCTCCAGAAGCAATATTAATTGCTTGTAAGGTCGAGTTAACTTTTACAATATTATTGGTTACAATGGCATCCACTCTCGCATTTTCTGCCCCACTTGAAGTTCCTCCTCTAGAAAAAATATCAAATCCATATTGTGTACCTGTACCACCGCCAGAGTTAATCACATCACAATTGTTCCCATTCACTTCAATTTTCAAAGTGGAAAACTCTTGAGCTGCTGCTCTTACATAAGAGCCAACATTGTCGCTCATTAAAATATTATTTTTCCTAAGGATATTATTTGTAAGCCTGCCTTCACCATCTGCTTTACCCTGAAAGAAAAAATTAGTGGTGATTCCTGCTCTTGAAGTAATATTATTGCCTGCATTTGTACCAATATTAAAATTTAATTTAGAACGACCCGATCCATTACCCAATGATTCAACAT
>JAZKGO010000126.1:0-35044 GCA_040385875.1 Bacteroidota bacterium | reverse complement strand
CCAATATTAAAATTTAATTTAGAACGACCCGATCCATTACCCAATGATTCAACATTCATACCTAAACCAATTAAAGACGTACCTGGGCTAATCGTACTTCCATTTACATTCAAATTCAAAGTAGCGTTTCCTTCACTAATAGCATGAATACCCGCATTGATACTTCTTAAGAATGTTGAATTAGTAATATTAACGGTACTGGTTCCTGAGGCAGTTGGGCTAGCTAGATAAACCAAAAAACCATCGCCACCAATGGCTACATCAGTATTCACATCGTTGAAACTAGAATTACTTACATTCAAAGTCAAATTTTGTGCACCTGTGTTCAAAATATAAGCCACTCTTTGGGCTCCAAACTGAAAAGTTGAGTTTGCAATAGAGCAAGTTCCACTTAAACCATAAGCCGTAAGGCAGTTTTCATTAAGTTCATTGCCACAATTTGAAACTGTAGTATTACTAATTGCCAAAGTGGAGACGTTATTTAAGTTGATACCATGTTGAGCGGTAGTACCTGAAATCTGAATATTTGTCAAAGTTGCGCCTGTAACAGTACCCAAATGAATGGCTGCGTTGTGCCCGCTATTATCAGAAGCTACAGTTGAGCCATTGGTAGTGCTGGCACTCGTAAAGGCCATATTTTTTAAAGTTACATTCGTACAGTTCACAAATTCAGCTCCTCTGGCCGATTTTGTAGAAATGGTTCCACCTGAACCATTAGTAGTTCCAGTACCCAAAATTTGAAAAGAACCTGTTGAATTATTGACAGAGATACCTTTAGTTCCGCCAGTTGAACTTATAGTTTTAAATATGATATCCAAAGCACCTCCTGCAGTTATTTGCAAGCTTTGTCCATTGCTATTCGCTAGTGAAACTTCTCGAACTTTCAATGCTCCCACACTTGCACCTGTAACGGTTGTCCCACTAGAAGCACTGATATCAATACCCTCTACATCATTGGCAGTATTCAAAGTCAATGCAGTAGCGGCATTTGACCAAGTAGGATTTACACCACCTGTACTCGGTGTTGCATTTGAAAAAGAAGGCAAGATAATTCCAGAAATACTTCCAGGGCCCACTAAAGCAGCAGTTGCTCCTTGACCTACTAGCTTTTGATTTGCTAAAAGTGTTAAAGCACCCGTTGGAGCTCCAGAATATACAAATATGGTATTACCGGCAGCAGTACCAACCACATTATTCATATTTTTAAAAGGGCTTTGCAAAGTACCAGTTCCTGAAACTCCAGCGGCTGGATTTACAAACCAAATCATATCTGATACAGTAATATTTACTGTACCTACAGAGCTAGTGGTACCCGTGGTTAAGGTGTATGTGAAACTATCTGCCCCTACATAACCTGCAGTCGGAAGATAAGTAAAGCTGCCATCAGGGGATAGAGAAGCAGATCCATGCGCCGCAGGTGCCAATAATGCTACCGTCATAGCCACATTAGTTGGACTGTTGTCATTGATTAAAACACCAGAACCAGCAGGGACAGTAATTCCCACATTTCCTGTACTCGAATAGCTATCGTCACCTGCAATAGGAGTTGATTTGAGCGAACCAGGCACTAATGTAAGATCGGCTATGAGCTGATCTGTAAAAGAAACCCCAGTGGCAATAGTTCCTGAATTGCTAATTAAAAAGCTAAAATTCAATTGACCTCCAGGTACAGCATTTCCACCACCTTCAACTGAAACAGTTTGAGCTATAGAGATATTTGGCACCACGGCAACAACCTTTAAGTTTGCAGATTTTGGTTTGATACTTTTAGCGACCTTTATTTTTGCCTTTTTAGGTGCATTGTTTACAGGTTTTTTATCTACCTTTTCTTTTTCAATTGCCTTTTTTACAAAAGAGTTTATTTTTTCAATATTCGGAATACTTAACGCCACAAAGGCTATTCCAAAACATAAAATGAGTACGTAAATCTTTTTCATAATTGAATATTCTAATTGTTAATTTATATTTTTTAGGTGTTCAAATTCAATAAACAAATCAATTAAACTTAATTTTACCAGTTTAATCAAAGATAATAGATTAAGACATTAATTTATACTCATTTAATTCTTTATCAATCCAACCAGTTCAAATATATTAGTTCTGGTAAAAATTGATTAATAGGGCAGTTTTTAAAAAACTCAGAACTTATTAAAAAAATGGGCTAGATATCATATTTATTGGTACGTTTTCTAAAAGAATTGACCCAATTTAATACTAATTTTTAATCATTTTGATCACAATGGTTTTTTTCTCCGCATCTTTAATTTGAATGAAATACATACCAGAATTTAGTTTTCGTGTATCTATCACAACTTCATTATAGCCTTTTTCCATCATTCTACTTTCGGATTGAGCTAGTTTCCCAGCCGTATTCCTGATGTCAAATTGAGCCAATCCATTATTCATATTTTGCAGTTTCAAAATTATTTGTTCATGAGTAGGCACTGGGGAAACTTGTACGGACTTATCATTAAATTTATCAGTTTCTCCTATCACTTCTGCAGCAATTTTAGCACCTGAGCCCTCACAAATTACCGTACCGCAAGCACCCAATTTATCACCATGCAAGAGATGTGTAGCAACATCTTCTTTCGAAATACAAATTGTGTGGCCATTATGACAAACATTCACTTTATTTTTATCACAAGATACGTCTATGACTTCAACATTTACAAAATCTGTGGCTGAGCAGCCTCCCTTTGTGGCAGTGACGGTATAGGTGGTATTGGCAGTAGGACAAACCGTTATTGAAGCCCCTGTAGCACCATTGCTCCATGTATAGGTATATCCTGAACTTCCTTCGCCAGAAGCCGTGGCAGTTAATATAGTACAATTTGAATCTGTATTATATCCTGAATAAACTGTTTTACATTCAGGGCCAGCATCAACTACCAAATTACACAATTTGCAACTGGTAATAATATTTCCATTCATAATAGGTTCGTAACCTGCATCACAACTACAAGTTGAAGTGTTGAAATTACTAATGCCAGCTATTGCTAAATCGCAATCATCAGCACAATTGGCAATTGTATCTCCATCTGAATCTATATCGACCAATGGTGTTGAGGTGGTATTGGATTGAAGCGAAGGATTGGTAAGAGTACCATAATTAGTCAACTCGCAAACTGTTGGCATAGCAGCTATTGTGGCACTAAAAGTTATGGTAGTGCTTTTACCTTGAGGCAATGAAAATCCTGAGCCTGAGCCATTTACAGTAATCAATTCTCCCGATTGGGCTTGCGAATTCAATGATTGTTGAGTCTGCAAAGTCACCTTTTTTGCTTTTGTTGTCTTTTTAGTATTTCCCTGTGAGATTTTAGCTTCTTGGCTTGACGTTTGAGTATTCTTATTTTCAGCTATTGTTTCGTTAACTCCTAGTCTTGCACCAGGATTTGACGGAGACAGACAAACACTGGAAGTTGTAGTTCGGAAAGGGTTTACGGCTCCACCTATTGAACTTAATACCACAGTATTGGCATTAGTGGAGTTGATAGGTGTATTGTTTTTAAAATCCCAATAGGCACCAATGGCCGCATCATCGGCATTGCCATTCACTACGGAGCCTTCATCAAGAGTCACAAATGCACCCAGTACACCCACTCTCAGCCTAAAACTTCTTGCATTGATATTTGATTGTACAGTAGTATTGTTGGCAACCCTTGCACAAGTTGTCAAATTTAGAGTTCCGGGCTCACTTGCACCAGAAGCGATATTTATCGCCTGCAAAGCTGAGTTAACCTTGACAACATTGTTGGTAATTATAGCATCTACTCTTGCATTTTCTGTACCGCCAGAAGTTCCTCCTCTTGAAAATATGTCAAAACCATATTGGGTGATTGTGCCACCTCCAGAATCAATTACCTCGCAATTGTTATTTGAAATATCAATCTTTAAGGTGGAAAACTCTTGCGCAATTGCTCGCACATAGGCTCCCACATTGTCGCTCCCAATTACATTATTTTTTCTAATAATATTATTTTGAAGTCTACCTTCACCATCCGATTTACCTTCCATTAAAAAATTAGTAGCTAATCCAGCTCTTGAAGAGATGTTATTTGGGGAGTTGGTTCCAATGTTGAAGTTTATTTTAGACCTACCAGATCCATTGCCCAACGATTCAGCAACAATACCTAAACCAATGCCCGTTCCAGAGCTAATGGTGCTTCCATTTATATTCAAATTCAAAACAGCGTTTCCTTCACTTTTACCGTGAAAACCAGCACCAATACTTCTTAAAAAGTTTGAATTTGTTACATTTACGGTACTGCTTCCAGATGCAGTTGAACCAGCCAAATAGACAAAAAAGGCATCTCCACCGATTGTAACATCTGTATTTACATCATTAAAATTAGAGCCATCAACATTTAAATTTAAGTTTTGCGAGCCTGCGTTGAAAATATAGGCCACTCTATGTGCTGCAAACTGAAACGTAGAATTTGTAATAGAACAGGTTCCACTCAAACCATAAGCAGTGAGACAGTTTTCGTTAATCTCATCTCCACAATTTGAAACAGTACTATTACTAATATCTAGAGAAGAAACATTGTTCAAATTGATTCCGTGCTGAGCCGTAGTGCCTGAAATTTGAATATTTGTCAGTGTTGCTCCAGCCACCGTACCTAAATGAATAGCCGCATTATGCCCACTGTTATTTGAAACATCTACTAGTCCATTTGTTGTGCTAGCATTGGTAAATGCGATATTTTTTAAGGTAATATTAGTGCAATTCAAAAATTCAGCTCCTCTAGCAGATTTGCCAGAAATCGTTCCACCCGAGCCAATGTCAGTCCCTGAACCTGTTATTTGAAAGTAACCAGTTGAGTTAGCCACTGAAATTCCGGTACTACCCCCAGTTGAGCTAATACTCTTAAATTCTACGTCCAAAAGACCTCCAGCCAAAATTTGCAAACTTTGGCCATCTGCATTGGAAAGAGAAACTTCCCGTACTTTAAGCGCTCCCACACTTGCGCCACTAACAGTAATACCACCAGTAGTATTAATGTCCAGGCCTTCTACATCATTGGTCGTGGCTAAGGTTAATGTTGTACCTGAATTTGTCCATATAGGGTTAATCCCTCCCGTACTTGGTAAAGCATTTGAAAAAGAAGGAAACGCAATTCCACTTATGGAAACTAGTGAGGCTGATGCGCCTTGGCCGACTAGTTTTTGATTGTCTAAAAGTGTTAAAGCGCCTGTTGGGGATCCAGAATACACGAAAATGGTATTGCCTTCACTAGTTCCAACAACATCGCTCATATTTTTAAATGGACTTTGTAACGTACCTGTACCTGATGCTCCAGCGGCGGGGTTTACAAACCAAATCATATCGGATACTGAAATGTTTACCGTACCGGTTGAGCTAGTCGCACCTGTAGTTAAGGTATAAGTAAAACTATCAGAGCCTACATAACCAGCTGTGGGGGTATAAGTGAAGCCGCCATCAGCCGCCAAAGTGGCCGAACCATTCGTAGGCGAGGTTAATATCCCTACAGTCATCGCCACATTGGTGGGGCTATTATCATTAGCTAATACACCAGAAACTGCTGGAACGGCAATTCCGACATTTCCAATACTTGAATAGCTATCATCGCCCGCTATTGGGGTGGATAACACTGAGCCTACTAGCGTTAAATCGGAAATAAGTTGGTCGGTAAACGTTATCCCCGATGCTTCAGTACCTGTATTACTAATTAAAAAACTAAAATTCAATTGCCCTCCTGGAGCCGCATTTCCTCCGCCTTCCACAGTTACGCTTTGAACTATCGAAACGGAAGGATCTACAGCAGCAACCTTTATATTTTTGGACTCAAAATTATTTTTGAGTGTTTCCAATTTCACCTTTTTTTGAAAGGTATAAATTGGTTTACTTCTAACTTTCTCCTCAACAATTGCTTTTTTAATAAAAGAATTTAATTTGCCAATATTTGGAATACCCAAGGCTAAAAGCACTATTCCAAAACATAAAACGATTATGTAAATCTTTTTCATAGTAGAGTAATCTAATTGTTAGTTTATAAATTTCTAAGGTTCAAATTCGATCATAAAATCAACTATAATTGATTTAATTCTAAGTTTTGAAAATCATATTTGCTAAAATGGTTTAAGAAAACACCACTTCGTACTTAATTCCTTTTTTGTCAACCCCAATTGGCACCATAAAAACTTCAATCTCTCCTTTAATTGGGTGGCTTATTTTATAAATCCCCTGATTATAGTATTCACTTTTAAGTTCAGTTCTGAATACCAGTGAAAAGGGCCCCCTATCTGACACAGAATACCCCCTTAATTCCAATACTTCAATCAAATCTGCGCCTAAAGTTATATTTTCTGAAAAGGTGATATCAAACTTATTATTCAATAAACTTTTGAAATCATCAATGGTAATTTCATTTAATACTTTGGTTTCCATTCAAATAAAAAATTTACTCCGTTTGTCTCACTAATTTTTTCAAAACCCAAACTCTCGTACAATTTCATGGCAGGGTTAAAGGCCTCTACATGTATGCTTACTTTTTTGTTTTCTCTTTGGGCTTGGCTCAGAATATCTGTTAATATTTTTCGACCAATTCCCTTATTTCTATATTCTGGTAAAATACTTATATCAATTATTCTGGAATTATTTTCTTCATGATTCTCATGAAAATAAAGCCTTCCAATGGGTAAATCGTCTTTATAAATAACCCAAAAATCAGCCCCGATATAAAACTTTTGATAATGAAAATGTTGCGCTTCAAACTGTTGATTTACAAAAGCTTCAATCATTTCTGCTGTCCAATGCGACAACATTTTCATTTCATTTTCCCGGGTACTGGCGTAAACTTTTTTTAAAAAACTCCAATCCCTTTCTTCAAGAGGCCTTAAACTATAGACCTCATTAATTATCAATGTCATTCACAGCTTTTTTAGCCCCTTGGTGGAAAAACACCTTGCAAGGCAATTACAAATAACAAAGTTAAATAGGGCTGCATATTATTATGGGGAAGCGACCCTCCACTGATACCCAACATTTGAGCATTCATTTGCGTGTTTGCAGCCGATGTCGAATAGGCATTGCCATTTAATGACATCGTCATGGCAAGGTTGGTGGGTACATTTGACTCACCGGGGTCTGGCGCTGCCACCAATGTATGCTTATGGCTAGGCATTTCACTAGTTAAAAGGGTGACCGTTTGACTCCCACTCATTTCGCCAAGAAACCGCTCTGATAAGCCTGGCCCCTGTCCGGTACCCATCGGAGCGTTTCCCTGCATGTTTGGCAAGGCAAAAGTTGATTTTCCATCGCCACCATAAAAGGTGCCGAGCAATGAAAATAGGGCTGTATTTTGCGAAATAGGGAGTAGCTGCCCGTCACAGGTAGCCCATCCCGTTGGGGCAAAATTCCCTGGTAATATTCTTATTTCTGCTACAAATGGATCTGACATTATTTTATATTTTTAAAATTTTGAAACAAATAGTTTAAAATCATTTTTGATGTTTTTGATTAAAAATTAAGTTGGACTTGGGAAAATCCCAAACAACGAAATAATAAAACTCACACATAGAAATGGTTGCATATTGTCATGAGGCTGACTGCCTCCTGTACCTATAATAGCATTTGATGACATCGCATCAGAGGGATTTGCATTGATAAACATATCCACTGTAGAGGATCTCGCCAAATAACTATTGGTAGGCGAAGCATTAATAGCAGAAGAGTTATTCGCTTGCGCTGCATGACTGTGTACTGGAATTTGTTGGGTAGTGAGTGTTACCGATTCAGTTCCAAGCAGTTCACCAATTTGATAAGTCTGCCCATCACCACCTGTACCCATATGGATAGGTATTCTACTTGATAAACTGGGTAGGGCAAAGGTTTCTTGTCCATCGCCACCATAAGTAGTGCCAATTAATTGAAAAAGGACTTCATTTTCTGCAATAGGCATAAGGGCTCCATTACAAAAAGCCCATCCTGCGGGGGCAAAACTACCCCCAAACATTCTGATTTCACCAACATAAGGTTGTGCCATAATTGTGATATTTTGATTTTTATAAAAAAAATGTTTTTAGTTTCTACTAGGGAAAATGCCTTGCAATGCAATACAAAAATTAATCACAGCCGAAGGCATCATGTTATTATGTGGCTGACTTCCACCTGTATTACTAATCGTTCCTGCAATTAAAGCTGTGGGCGAGAAACCGCCACTCCCATCATTATATATTTGGTTGGGTGCAGTATTGGCTAACAAAGTGCTACTAGAAGGCGAATCGGTCAAATTAGAATTGGTTGAAACCGCATTGACGAAATGATTGTGCGAGGGCATTTCTTGCTGATTGATCGTATGGTTAGTTTCCCCAGCACTTTGCCCTAAGGTAAATCCATCCCCTTGATGAATGGGCGTTCGCCCTCGCAGGTTAGGTAATGCAAAAGTTGTTTGACCATTGCCACCATATGTGGTGCCAAGAATCGAAAATAAGGCTTGGTTTTGATTAATGGGCAATATTTGTCCATTGCACTGTGCCCAACCTTTAGGTGCGAAATTGAATGAAAACATCCTAATTTCGGCTAAAAACGGCTCTGCCATAATTTAAATTGGTTTAATTGTTGGTTTATTTGTTTATACTATTACTATTTTGAAATAAATTTGCCTTGAGCTTGTCAAATTAAATTTATGAAATCCATGCCTATACAATTATTTTTTAAAGGTCGCAAGCACTCGCCAATTTAATAATTTGCGGTTTGTTCACAGAACCCTGTGGGTTTAAGCTTTTTTAATGGCGATTTCATGCAATTACCTGTAAACCTGTTTTAGCGGTCAATTTTTCTAAAACAGTTAAGAAATGAATGGTTCGATTAATGTCTATATTCCCAGTATTATTTTCAAAAAATTTGATTTTTTCAAAAATTTTATTTTCAATGCTTTCATCGGCCCATTTTTCTACAATCACTAAATTTCCTCCTTTGCTCAAAAGGACATTTTTAAAATTTCCTTGAAGCAATATTGGTGACTTTGATTCAATAATTAGAAGCGAATTTTTATGAATGTTTTTTGCAATTTTTTCCGCCTCTACTTTCGAATTAGCACCTATAAAAAGTATATCCGAGCGATTGGCATTTTCTGAAATATTACCAAAAAAGTCTGATGTCAGGGCTTCAAAAATGCTTTCCTTAATCGAGGTTTTTAATCCTAAAATTCCAAATGACAGGGATTGTGAGGCTTTTGCAGCAAAGATTTGATTGGGGCTAATTGCAGAAATGGCCAATATTCCAGCCATATTACACAAAAATTTACGCCTATTGGGGCTTTCAGTATGTGCTTTCATGAAAATATGAATAGGAGGTTAAAAAATTAAAAATCAAATTTAAACAAAAGCATTAAATAAAAAAGTTTTTGGGAATTATTTTTTAAATACTTTTATTGAAGTAAAATAATGCTAAATTGAAAGCTTAATCAAAAATTTCGGAATATGACTATAAACAAAAATATTGAACTCAAACATTTTGACAATAACGATTCATTTATAGAGTCAGAAAAATCATTAATTGAAAAAACAGTGGAAGCTACCTATTCATCATATGCTCCCTTTTCTAAATTTTATGTGGGAGCTGGCTTGCTTTTAGAAAATGGTGAGATAATTACAGGTTCTAATCAGGAAAATGCAGCTTTCCCGTCTGGCCTTTGTGCTGAAAGGGTTGCATTGAATGCCTATGCACATTCCAAATTGGACTCAAAAATAGTGGCATTAGCCGTAACAGCCCGATCGGAACATTATAAAATCCCTCAATTGCTCTCGCCATGTGGTGCTTGCCTGCAAGTGATGTCTGAAATGGTAAAGCGCCAAAATTCTGACTTTAAATTGATTGCTTTTACTGATGAAAATGGCTATTACGTAGCCGAAGGGGTGGCGAGTTTCTTGCCTTTTGGCTTTGATTTAGCTTAATAGACCTATTGTAAAATATTGGCTGGTATAAATTTTAATACATAGCCTTTCACACCCCTACCTTCTGAAGCAATAAACAAATCGCCTTCGGGCGAAAAACAAATACCCTCTGGTTGTCTAAAGAGCTCGGAATCAAGATTGTACTGAGTTTTCTTTTCGCCCTTGTTGTTCAATACCATAATCTTTTTTCCTGTAGAAGCTAATACATAAATATCGCCTGTTTGTGGATTTACCGCTATTCCTGAAGGCTTAAATTCTTTTCCCGTACCATTACTTTCAATCATGCTTTTTGGAAGGGTAAATTTTACTTGGTAACTATGGTCATTTAAATTGTAGCTATAAATTTTCTTTTCTCCTCTTTCTTCTTTTGCCGCTAAAAGCAAGGAATTAGTAAGGGCTTCAAATCCAATTCCTTCATACTCTGATACTTGTTTTAAGCTACAATCAATAGTCTCTATAATCTCTCCTTCTACATTTACCACCGTTATTTTTCCAGTACTATTCAAAACATAGGTTAATCCGTCCACCATTTCTACCCCTTCATAGTCTCCATTTTTACCAAAATCAATTGTTTTTGAAATTTCCTCTTTTTCCAAATCATAATGATAAATTATGCCCAGCTCATCGTTTATACAGACTAGCATATTTTCAGAATAATAACTTAATCCTGAAATTTCACTCAACTTATTGGGAAGAATAAATTTTTGAGAAGGTTCATTTAAATTATAGGCAAAAACAATTTCCTTTTCTTTCGAGGTTTCAATTTTTTCAGATTTATTTTTTTGAGGTTCGCAGGAAATGACAATAAGAGAAAAAATTGACAATAATATTATTAATCGGTTCATTTTCTGTTGATTATGAGTGTAAATACTGTTCCTTTTTCAATGGTTGAATCCACTGAAAGAGTGCCATTATGCAATTCAATTATTTTTTTTGTGAGGGCTAATCCAATCCCATGTCCTTTTATTTTTTTAGTCGATTCAGATCTGAAAAAAGGGACAAATAAATGAGGGATTTCATCATTTGGAATAGGTGAACCCTGATTTGTAAATGTAATTTTTATTTGATTCTTAGGAATGTACACTAGTACTTCTACTTTTTTATCTATCGAAAATTTACAACCATTTTCCATTAAATTGATCACAGCCGTTTTCAATAATTGTTCATTGGCTTGCACCATAAACTCCTCTTCTACCTCTGGTATTTCCCCGAAATCAATGATAACGGTCGCATCTGGCCTTTTTTGTTTCAAATCGGATTGTGCTTGCCATAATATCTCATCAATTCTTACCGACTCAAAATTAATCTTTGCCACTCCAGATTCTACCAAAGCCAGATCCAGCAAACTGTTGGAAAGATCGGTCATTTCAGCAATATCTTCTTTGATTGAGAGAAGAGTATTTTTGTATTCGGCTTCCGTTCTTTTTTTGAGTAAAGCTACTTCAATTTGGCCATTCATGGCTGTGAGAGGTGTTCTTAACTCATGAGAAGCGTTTGAGACGAAACTTTTTTGGGCTTCAAAAGCATTTTTTAACCTTCTTAGCATACCATTAAAAGTGCCCGCCAAATGGGCAATTTCGTCTTCTTCCTCCCCAGCTATTACTCTTTGGTCTAAATTAGTAAATTCAATATTTTCAACCTGTTTTATTACATTATTGATAGGTTGCAAGGCTTTTCTTGAATAATAACGGCTAATTAAAAAAACAATAAAAACGGAACCAAACCAGCCGATAAGGAGGTTTCGGCGCAAATTGTTCATTTTTGAAATACCATATTGGTCGTAAGCTTTAGCGATTGAAACATAGTTTTTACCCTCAAAACTATATAATATTCCAAACATTTCAGTATCATCGTCGAGATGCACATGCCTTTCCTTTTTTTCTTTAATATTATAAAAATATTGATCTACATTCGGCACATCCATGATGCCACTTTTCCATATTTCCTGATGATTGGGGTCATCCTCCAAATACACCAAAGCACTTTCATTTTGTAATAAATAGTTGTTATTCTTGGAAAATTTTTGAAGAATCGCTGGGTTTAAATCGTACATTTCCACCGCAAATTCTACAGTTGAAATGGCTTTTTGCCGCAGCAAGGCATCGATTTCAATTTGGCGGTAACGCTCTGATAATAAGTAGATTGTAACTGAAAAAGCTAAAATACTGGCCGCTACAATTCCTGTAAAAAGATAAGAAAGGCGGTTGCGAATGGTCATACTTTAGTTGTGAATTTTCGAATTGTGAGTTTCAAGTTTTGAATAATGTTTTTGTATTTTATATTCCCCAGATGAAACTCACAACTCTTTACTTTTATTGTTGTTCAGTAACCGTTATTGCATTGCTGTTGGTATTCCCCCCAAAATTATTATTACCAAATGAAATTACCTTTCCTGTTGAGTTGGAAACCGCAGTGGTATTATTGAATAAGCTAGAATTGGAAAGTCTTACGGTTGCCCCAGTTCCTGTTGAATTAATTCCTGTAACATTCAGACCGATCAAAATACCCAATAGATTTACATCGGCTACTACCGCTCCAGATGGTGCTACATTTATTCCTTTTGTACAATTCGAAATCCTAGTGTTTTGTACAATCACTTTTACTGGATTGGCTGCCGGTGAGACATTAATACCATTTCCAGTTGCAGCAGCATTAAATCCATTTATAGTACAATCCTCTACTAAAACACTTTGTGCTGACAAAATATTAATACCATTTGTACTAGTACCATTCGCAAGTCCTTCTATATCAAGGCCTTTAAGAACAATTAAGTCGGTTGCGGCGGCATTGATAATAATAGCACTCGTACCTGAAATTAATATTCCACCCTCGACACCGATGGCAGAAATAATTATGGATTTGGTAATGGTTACCCCACCAAACCCTCCTGGATCTAAAGCATTGATTTCACCCCCAGCTGCAGTTTTTGAAATAGCTCCGGCAAAGGTTTTGCAAGGGGCTGTGCGGCTACATGGATTGGCATCGTCTCCCACACCTGACACCCATGTGCGGGTTGCCTGCGCATAAGTAATTTGTTGTAAAAAAAATGTGAATAAAAGTGTTACAAATGATTTAGATATATATTTCATGTCCTTATGTTTTTTTTATTTGCTGTATGAATAGCCAAAATAATTATTTTCGGTTTGTTTGAAAACCTGCTTATGACTATTTCATGATATTATTTTGTTTAAAATCTTCTGATTGCTCTAACTTTGTTTAAAGTATTTTTCGCAATGGTGCTTGCCATTCCTGTGGCAAAGTCATAACGATAGGCTGATTCTGAAATAAAGCCTGTATTCACAACAACTTCATTGGAGCTCCAGTATATTCCTGAGGCGATGCCTGAAACACCAGAAGTGCGCATAAGGTTAAGCTCTTCCGTGGCTGGTAAATACCAGTCGCCAAAACCTCCCGAAACATGCTGACCCGCTATTATAGCAGCGTAGGCGCCATAGCCAAAAGATTTATTAATTTGATCAGTGTTATAAGCACCCCCATAGACTCCTAGTCTGAATGCTTTTGTATTCGTGTTTCCATTGAACCATACGACACCCCCACTCTGGTCAGCGGTGGACATTACCAATCCATGTTGGCCTGTTTCATCTACCCAAAAAACTTTTCCGCCATGGGCATTTTGACCCACTGTATAAGTCGCACCGCTTGCACTGGAACTCGTACTAACCCATGTAGATCCATTGTAAAAAGTTAAAGCCCCAATAGTGGTATCATATACTAAAGCCCCAGCCTGTGGATTCATGATAGCACCTTTTTCACCAGAAGTCATTCGTGGGGGATAAAAAGCCTTTGAGGTGCTAGCCACATCCAATTGCGCCGATGAAAGAGGCTGGGCGCCTGTTGCATTAATACCCACTTGCGCATAAGTAGCTGATAAACAAGATAATGCAAGAATTGTGCAATATAGTTTTTTCATAATTATTAATTGGTTTTATTGTTAATTTGTTATTTTTCACTTTTAATTTTGTGTGTTCTACCACTTTTTATTTTACATTCTTAAATTCAACTTTATTCATTTTTGATCATTCATCTTTCATAATATAGCCCATTCCTACCTTGGTGTGTATCAGCTGCTTAGGAAAATCTTTGTCCACTTTTTTTCGTAAAAAATTCACATAAACATCAATCACATTGGTGCCAGTATCAAAATGAATATCCCAGACATCCGCAGCGATGTCCATTCGGGAAACTACCTTACCCCGATTTTTAATAAAATATTCTAAAAGACCAAACTCTTTGGCAGTTAACAATATTTTTTGTCCTGACCGCACCACTGTTTTCTCCTCGAGATTCATGACAAGGTCAGCTATTTCTAACGTCTTCACATGATTTTCCGTTGCAGTTGCCCGCTTAGAAATGGCTTTTATTCTTGCTAAAAGTTCTCTGAATTCAAATGGCTTTACCAAATAGTCGTCTACCCCAGAGTCAAAACCCATAATTTTATCATCGGTAGTACCTAATGCGGTGAGCATAATCACGGCCGATTTTACTTCCTTTTCTCGAATATTTTTACATACGTCAAATCCTGAAATATAGGGTAGATTTACATCTAAAACAATTAAGTCATATTTACCCCGAATTGCTTTGTCTTGTCCGGTTCGGCCATCAAAGGCCAGCTCTACTTCATAGTTTTGTTCTTCTAACCCTTGTTTGAGAAATTCAGCCACTTTGGGCTCATCTTCAACTACTAATATCTTCATTTTATCAATTGTATTTTAAAAATCCTTAAATTGTAGCAGGCAAAATTTTTTCAATGAATATTTGATTTGCTACTCCGAAAATACAAATTTTTTAGGGAATAAGTAATTTTTGTTTGTTGGCCGTGAGAATTGGTTTTCGTTTTAATGAATATTATACAAAATGAATGAGTAAATATCAAGCTGTTAATTACTTTAAAACTGCCTACGGTGGTTTATCAAAACCAATATGGTTACTTTCGGCAGCCATGTTTATCAACCGATCTGGCACAATGGTTTTCCCATTTTTGTCGCTTTATCTTACACAATATTTGCATTTTTCAATTGCAGATACTGGCATTATCCTTATCATTTATGGCTTAGGGGCTGTCACTGGCAATTATATGGGCGGTTTTTTGACGGATCGCTTTGGACATTATTTGGTACAAGTTTTAGCTCTTATTTTTGCTGGAATCATGCTTTTAGTGGTGATGTTTTTGACAAATTTTTATTCAATAGCCATTGGTCTATTCATTTTCACTGCTTTTGGCGATACTTTCCGACCAGCTAACCAAACAGCCATTGCGATGTACTCGCATGCTGAAAACCGCACAAGAGCTTATACTATGAACCGTCTGGCGATTAATTTTGGTTGGGCTATCGGGGCTGGTTTAGGGGGAATATTGGCCTACAAAAACTATCAGCTACTTTTTTTAGTGGATGGAATTACCTGTATTTTAGCAGGCATTTTTTTAATGTTCTTTTTGAAACCTTCCAAACAAAAATTTAAACAGGAACAAGTCAACTTGCCGGATGCTGAGCTTAAATCCAGTCCTTATCGAGATGGTATTTATTTGATATTTGTATCCATGACTTTGATTTTTGCCATTTCATTTTTTTTACTTTTCTCAGTTATACCCATCTACTTCAAAGAGATCCATCATTTAACAGAAATTCAAATTGGGGGCTTACAAACATTGAACGGGATTATTATCGTAATATTTGAGATGTTTTTGGTTTATGAATTAGAAAAGCGATTCAAAAAAATGAATATCATTGCCCTCGGATTGGTATTTACGGGCCTTTCTTATTTAGTATTCAATATGGTATCAGCCACGGGCATTGTTATAGTGTCTTTGTTATTTATCACGTTTGGCGAAATGTTTGCGATGCCGTTTATGCAATCAGCCACTGTGGCTCGTTCGAGTCCTAAGACTCGTGGCAAATATCTGGGTTTGTATGGGATGACTTACTCCATCGCACAAATTGCCTCACCCGGCTTAGGCACTTGGGTGGTAGCTAATTATAGTTATTCAGCTCTTTGGAA
Source organism: Bacteroidota bacterium (assembly GCA_040385875.1). Classification (GTDB taxonomy): domain Bacteria; phylum Bacteroidota; class Bacteroidia; order Cytophagales; family Spirosomataceae; genus JANMZR01. The sequence continues at coordinate 19,105 of JAZKGO010000126.1, read as the reverse complement.
TGGAATTTTTGTAGCCTGCTGCGCTGGAGCAACAGGTTTTGTATTTTTGAGAAATAGGATGTAATTGATTGAGGTACTCCTCGAAGGATTTTTTTAGTAGATACACGCCTCGAGATTTTTTAGTAGTAACCGCCTCGAGGCGTGTAACTACTATATTTATTCATAAATACTGCCAGCGATTTTTTCTGAAATAAATTTGGGCATTAGCCATGCTCCAAAAGCACCAATTTTATTTAAAATACCAGTCACCACTTCGGCTTTTTTGGTAAAAAGTGCATCAACACCTATTTTGGCCACATCTTCCGGACTCATATTTACTTTTTCGCCAGCCTTCAGTGCTTTTTCAGAAATTTCAGCACGATGTGAAAAATCAGTATTAGTTCCACCTGGGCTCACACAGGTAACCGATATATTTCTTGGTTTCAACTCGTGATGCAATGCTCTCGAAAAACTAAGAACAAATGCTTTTGTAGCTGAATAAATCGCCAAATTTGGTATCGCCTGATAGGCGGCAGTACTGGCCACATTCAAAAGATAGGATGGTGAATTTTTTTCTAAAATAGGGAGAAATACTTGGGTGATTTGAGTCAAAGTAAGCACATTTAACTGCACCATATTACTATTATCATCCAGAGAATATTTATCTATTTTGCCACTTAATCCATAGCCAGCATTATTTACTAATACACTCACTTTCAAATGTTTAGATTCGCAAAAGGCTAAAAGTTTTGAAGCAGCATCATGTGAAGATAGATCCAAGCCTAGCGTTTCAATAGCTACCGGATGGTTCGTTTGAATCTCTTTTTTTACCTGATTGAGCAAGTCGGCGGAGCGAGCTACCAACACCAAATTATAATGCCTTTTGGCCAATTCTATGGCAATTGCCTTGCCGATACCTTTCGATGCTCCTGTGATTACTGCGTACATATTCAATTTACGATTTTTGGACTTAAGATTTACGATTTCCTTTTCTAAAAAATTTAACCTATAGTTAATAAAGTCAACTACTCTTGTATAAGATCAGAAAAATAACCATTTAACCTTTCAACAATTTAGCTTTTCAATTACATTAATTTTTCAATATCAAAAACTCCACCCTTCGATTAGCTTGTTGCCCTTCTTCGGTTTCGTTGCTAGCCACTGGTCTGGTTTTTCCATAACCTTTGGTTACGATTCTTGTGCTTGGAATTTTCCCTTGGTTAATCAAATAATTTTTCACGGCATCTGCACGGCCTTGTGAAATTCTATTATTCACCTCATCTGACCCAATACTATCTGTATGCCCACTTATTTCAATTTGCATTCCTTTATTATGATCCAAAAAGTCTATTAACCTGTTCAGCTCGGGAAATGACTCCTCCTGCAAATTGGTTTTAGCAAATTCGAAAAATATATTGTTCAAAGTCAGCTTTTGACCGGATTCAGCAGGAATTAGCGTGAGGTCTTTCCCTCCAATTTCTAAATATTTTTTAGGGATATTTTTGGTAAGGTCGAGGCCAAAACTATTGCCAATATAGCCATCGGCAATGGGGGTTATACCATAATTTTTACCATAAGGCAACACTATTTTATATTCTCCTGTGAGAGGGTCTGGGGTAGCTACGCCTAGCTCTTGGCCGTTGGTGAGGTCTTCATAAATTACTTTGGCATTGATTGGAACTGTTTTATTTTTACCATCCAACACTTTCCCGCTTAATAGCACCACTGGATCGGCATTTGATTTCTTGTCCGCATTTTTATCATCAGCCCCGCCAATCGCTCCTGCAATAGGTGCAGATATAACCTTCGGGCCTTTTTCATCCGTTTCGCTTTCTTTGTTTTCTTCTAATAATGAGAGTTTTACCCTTACAATATCGCTCTTGCCTAATGAACTTTTACGAGTGGTAAAGTAGGCAAAATCGTCAATGGCTGAAAGTGTAAAATAGCCATCATAGTCCTCAGAATTGATAGAGGGGCCCATATTCTTAGGTTTTGACCATTTTTGCCAGCTTCGATCCAGCCTCTTGGCCATATAAATATCATTGGAACCAAGCCCACCCTCCCGATCGCTGGAGAAATAAATTGTATAGCCATCTGGCGCTAAAAAAGGAATACATTCCGTAAAATTGGTATTGATATCATCCCCTAAGTTCATGGGAACTGTCCAGCTGCCATTCTTTTCAAGAAAGGAAACATAAATATCATCTTCTATTCCATTTTTAGTTTGGCTGAAAGACATCAAAAAAGATTTACCGTCAGCGGATAAGGTGCCAAATTGAAACCTCCCTTTGCACATTTTTTCAAATTTTGGAATATCCAGTTTTTCATTTTTCGACCAGCCTTTTTCGGTTTTTTTAATGATTCCAAAACCCTTTGTGAGCGATAAACTGGTCGACTCCTCCACCCAATTGGTAATGATAGTATTGCCATCTGGCGAAATACTATAAATTGAGTTGGACACATTCAAATTAAAAGGATTTTGCAGATGGCTTGCAGGACTCCAAATACCATTATTCAAATTAGCTGACCAAACATCGCAACTGTATTTTTCTTTACTTCTATTTTGTGGGTGACCCTCTCTCAAAAAATAGAGAGTCTTACCATCTGGCGTAATCACAGGTGAAAATTCATTATAAGTAGAATTGACTGAGCTACCTAAATTCTCCACTTTCTGACAAAAAGATGGCAGACTCACTAAGGCAAGAAAGTAAATTATTGAATATTGCTTGAGCATGAATAGGGCATAAGAGTTAAAACCTAGTCTTTTTTAACGTAAAAAAATACTAATTTATTTGCCAACTGATTTGGTTTGATTTATATTTTGTTGCCATTTTGTGGCCTTTTTTGTAAAAGCAAAGGCTATTGCTAAAACAATTAAAATAAACAGGAAATTTCCTCTTATGAACAGGTTAATCTTATCTTTCATTTTTCTTTTCTCCAATCAAAATCAAACTTATTTTAACCTATATATTTCCATAATATCCAACAATATCTTATTGAAATCTATTTTGAGGTCTATTAATTTTCCAGTATGAATATTAAAAACCCAACCATGCACCAGCAATCCTCTTTCTTTAAATGCTTTCTGAACGGCGGCAGTTTTAATCAGATTGATGCATTGTTCTTGCACATTGAGTTCTACTAAACGGTCGTATCGAGCCTCATCATCAAAAATATTATTTAATTCCGATTTATGTAAGCGGTATACATCCCGAATATTACGCAACCAAGGGTTCAAAATTCCTAAATCAGATGAGTTCATGGCCGCTTTTACCCCTCCGCAGGCATAATGCCCGCAAACAATAATGTGTTTTACATTGAGATGGTTCACGGCATAATTCAAAACAGACATCACGTTGAGGTCAATACTAATCACCATATTGGCAATATTTCTATGAACAAACACTTCACCTGGATGTACCCCCATCAGCTCCTCAGCAGATACCCTGCTATCAGAGCAGCCGATATACAAATAATCAGGCTGTTGACCTTTTGATAAATTTTGGAAATATTGAGGATCTTTTTCTAGCTTTTCAGCAATCCAATTTTCGTTATTTTTAAATATTTTTTCAAACATCGTTTTTATTATCTTAAACTAATATATTATTCTCAGCCGTTTTTGGTTTTGGTATATTGGGCAGACCAAACATTTCTTTTAAATCGATTTCAATATTTGTGGAAATTGCCGTGATGGGTATATCATTGGCACTCCCCTCAAACGGGCTTTCAGTCGACTCTCCTATTTTTTCCATAGTCGTAAAAACCCAACTTGCCAATGCACTAAAAGGAATAGCCAACCAAATCATTTCCCCCCCTAATTTTTCAAATTCCTGAATCATTCCCAAAGGAACCAAAAAGGTAAATATTTTTACAAAATAAAGGTTTAGTGTGGCATATTGCCTTGGATAAGGTGAGTTTTTTAAGCGCTCACTTACTCCCTGTTGATTATAAAATTCAACTAAAATCTTCTCTAATTCCATGTGCCGGAAGTCCTCAATAAGCCCTCGGTCTAAAAGTTTCTTCAGATTGTCTGACTGCCAGGCAATTAGCTGGGCTGCTTTGTTGGATTTGGTAAATAAAACCTCCATTTCTTTATCACTCAAATATTGCGTGAGTGCCTCCTTCATGCTATGTTGATGCTCCTCCACTTTAAACCACTTATTTTTATATTCTTGATTATGTTTGAGGTAAATTGCCTCCCAAACCCGGGCTTCACGTAGCTGATATCGAAGTGCTGTAAGCCAAGCAAAATGATAGTTAATCAGTTTAACTTTTTCATTAAATAATTCACTATCAGCTAGTTGATCTGTAGCATGTTTGGTAGAAATAAAATCTTTGACCATAATACCCCAGCTTCTTGACGCATTGTTGATGGCCCCCCAAGCCTTACGTCCTTCCCACATGCGGTCGTAAGATGCATTGTTTTTGAAACCCACCACAAATGCCACTGCAGTACCCAAAAGGGCAATTGGCAACCATGGGATTGATAACCAATGCCAACCAAACATTCTGAAACAAAAAATCGGTACAGAAGAGATGACTAATAAATCGTAAATATCTTTCCGGGTCCAAAATAATACTTCTTGAATAGAAAATCGTTTACCGACATGCATAAATGAACTCGTTTGTCTAATGAATGATTATTTATATGGCAAATTACAAAATTCTCAATTATTTTACCTATTTTCAAATTCTAAAACATACAAAATGCAATATAAAATTTTACCAATTTTGCTTTTAGCGACTCATTTTATGATGGGTCAGATAGAAAAAGCACCCCTCAAAAAAGAGGGAATGGGTCCCTATAATCGATTGATTATCAGAGGTGTGACAATGATTGACGGCACTGGATCGCCTCCACAAGGACCTGTAGATATTGTGGTTGAAAACAATAAAATTATCCAGATAAAAACGGTTGGTTACCCAGGAGTACCTATTAAAGAGGAAAGCCGACCTAAAGCTGGAAAAGATGATAAAATATTAGATTGCACTGGTCAGTTTTTACTACCCGGCTTTATCGATATGCATGGTCATATTGGAGGTAAAAGTCAAGGAACCCCAGCTGAATATGTATTTAAATTGTGGATGGCTCATGGCATCACCACCATTCGTGAGCCCTATAGCGGCAATGGATTGGAGTGGACTTTGGATGCAAAAGACAAATCAGCCAAAAACGAAATTACTGCCCCCCGAATAGTGCCATATGTTGCCTTTGGAATGGGTGCTAAAGAGGAAATCAATACAGTAGCACAAGCCATCAATTGGGTGGAGGAAAATGCCAAAAATGGGGCATCGGGCATTAAGTTTTTTGGTGCCAAACCTGAAATCATGGAGGCTGCTTTGAAAAGAAATAAAGAATTGGGTTTGCGCTCAATGTGCCACCACGCACAGTTAGATGTGGCTCGCTGGAATGTGATGAACAGTGCTCAGGCGGGGCTCACTACGATGGAACATTGGTATGGATTGCCTGAGGCCATGTTTGAAAACGGAACGGTACAAAATTATCCTTCGGATTACCTTTATGCCAATGAACAAAATAGGTTTGAAGAGGCTGGCAAGCTTTGGAAGCAAGCCGCAAAACCCTATTCAGAAAAATGGAATAAAGTGATGAACGATTTGATAAAGTTAGACTTCACTTTAGATCCGACTTTAAATATTTATGATGCCAATAGAGATTTGATGCGGGCCCGTACTGCCGAGTGGCATGAGGAATATACACTTCCAAAGCTTTGGCAATTTTACCAACCAAGTCGTATTTCGCATGGGTCTTATTGGCTCAATTGGGGTACTGAGCAAGAAATTCAGTGGAAAGAAAACTACCGCCTTTGGATGACTTTTGTAAATGAATATAAAAATCGGGGAGGTAGAGTAACGGCTGGGTCGGACAATGGCTTCATTTTTCAGACCTATGGCTTTGGTTATATCCGGGAGCTAGAACTGCTCCAAGAGGCTGGCTTTCATCCACTTGAGGTAATCAGAGCGGCCACTTTAAAGGGAGCGGAAGCCCTCGGTATGGAAAAAGAAATTGGTTCTGTCGAAGTGGGCAAAAAAGCCGATTTCGTAATTTTAGAAGAAAACCCATTGCAAAATTTAAAGGTTCTATATGGAACTGGCGCCATTAAAGTGACCGAAGCCAACGAAGTAGTGCGAGTTGGAGGCGTAAAATATACGGTGAAAGATGGAATCATTTATGATGCTAAAAAACTACTTTCGGAGGTGAAAAACATTGTAGCTGATGCCAAAAAGAAAGAGAATTTCGAATTGTTTCAGCCAGGTGTGAAAGGGGGGAAATAGAATTTCATTGAATAGAAGCTGATTAAGAACCTAAATTCTCTCAAAATTGACTGAGGTGAAACCATTTAGCAATCTTAAAAAAAACATTTATTTTGTAAAATATATTTTTAAATCATGGCAAAAAAAGAAGAACAACAACCCTTATTTTCTGAAACCGATTGGCAAAAAATACTTACACCTTTGATAGAAAAGTATAAAGGCAAACCACATCCTTTGGAATATAAAAATACTTACCAGTTATTGGTGATGGTGGTACTGTCAGCTCAAGATTCTGATAAAAATATTAATAATTTGGCTCCTGCCCTATTCAATGAATTCCCTGACATGGAGGCACTTTCTTATGCTTCGGCAGACACACTTACTCCGTTTGTGAGTAAGATTAGAAACTTTGGCAACAAAATAAAATGGCTGTTGGCTTTGTCACAAACGATTAAAAATGATGCAAATATTCCCTTAACGATGGAGGGCTTAACTGCCTTGCCTGGCTTAGGTAGAAAGTCAGCCAATGTAATTCTGCGAGAATCAGGAAAAAAAGCAGAAGGAATCATTGTAGATCTACATGTGGTTAGGGTGGCCCCACGATTAGGTATTGCCGTCGGTGAGGATCCAAAAAAGATAGAAAAACAAATTATGGAGGTGATTTCCCCTTCAGATTGGGGTGAAGTGGGCATGGCTTTGTCATTTCATGGACGTGAAACTTGCCGTCCAAGCTATCCTAACCATGAGGCTTGTATCCTTAAAAATGATTGTGCCTATTATCAAAATTTAATTGGCTAATTTTTAAGGGAACCTCTATAAACCCTCATGATTTCCTTAAAACCTCATTCCTGTTTCTCCAAAAGGAGAAATGATTATTGGAATTCGAGTTTATAGAAGTTCCCTTAATTTAAAACTATTTCGCATTCATTCTAATAGCGCCATCTAATCGGATAACTTCACCATTAAGCATCTGATTTTCAATGATTTGCTTTACCAGGAAGGCAAATTCTGAAGGTCGCCCAAGTCGGGAAGGAAATGGGACTTGTTGCCCAAGCGAATCTTGCGCCTCCTGTGGCATGGAGGCCAGCAAGGGGGTTTCAAAAATACCAGGAGCAATGGCCATTACCCTAATTCCCATTCGTGCGAACTCACGAGCAATCGGTAAAGTCATAGCCACAATGCCCCCTTTAGAGGCGGAATAAGCAGCCTGACCAACTTGCCCGTCGAAAGCTGCCACTGAAGCGGTGTTGATAATGACTCCTCTTTCTCCACTTTCTTTTGGTTCATTATTTTGCATAGTATTGGCCACTAAACGAATCGTATTGAATGTGCCAACCAAATTAATTTGTATCACTTTTGAGAAAAAATCCAAGGAATGAGGCCCCTCTTTACCCACCACTCTTTTGGCTGGGCCGATACCTGCACAATTAATCAGCCCATCAATACTGCCAAAAATGGCAAGTGTTTGCTCAACTGCATTTACAACCGACGGCTCAGATGAAACATCGGTTGCAATAAACTTGGCTCGTTCGCCAAAAGTTTTTTCTGCTTGAGAGCCGGCCACTTCATTGATATCCAAAAGTGCTGCATTGCCTCCACTATTGATAATCATTTCGGCAGTAGCATAACCTAATCCAGAGGCTGCCCCGGTTACAATAAATGTTTTGTTAAGTATTTCCATTTTAACTGTATATTTTTTCAACTAAATCAGCACGATACTTTAGTACCGCTCTTTGGTTTAAGGATCCTTTATCCGTAATTTCTCCCAAATCAATAGATGGAGGTTCCAGGGCAATCACTGTTTTATGGATTCTGGTGGAGCTTCCTGTGGCCTGTTTATTTAATTTTTGAAATGTTTCTTCAATAAAAGCTGCTACTTTTTCATGCAAAAATGCCTCTTTATTCTCTAAGTTTTCCCCAATTAAATTACGGCAAGCATCAGCATTGAGAAATAATATAGCGCCAATGTATTCTCTGTCGAGTCCGGCCACTACCACATCCTGCACAATGGGTGATCCTGCTGATAACACTTTGCCTTTTAATACTCCCACATTCACCCAAGTACCGGTTGAAAGTTTAAAATCTTCTGCTATGCGACCATCAAAAACCAAACCTTTTGTAGGATCATTTTCGTCCAAAAACTTTACAGCATCACCAGTTTTATAATAACCAGCTTCATCAAAAGCCTGAGCAGTAGCATCTGGGTTTCTCCAATAACCTGGGGTGACATTGGGTGCTTTATAGCGTGCTTCTAGCTTGTCTCCATCAGGCACCAATTTTACCTCCATACCCGCCACTGGCACCCCTAGCAATCCTGAAAAGCCCCCTTCCCAAGTGGCAAACATAGCTGAAGGCCCTGATTCTGTACATCCTAAACCTGTAATAATCGGTATTTTTTTGCCAATAGTCTCCTCAGCCAATTGCTCCAATCGATTCCAAATAGGTTGGGCTAAGCTCGCACCTGCATAGAAATAAAAGTGCAAGTTTTTGAAAAAAGTACTCCGCAATTCAGGCTCCTGTTCCAGATAAGGAATGATCATTTCAAAACCTTTGGGCACATTGAAATAGGCCGTTGGCGAAATTTCTCTCAAGTTTTGAATCGTTGTTTCTATCCCTTTAGATGTGGGTTTCCCATCATCAATATAAAGCGAGCCTCCATTGTAAAGGGTCATTCCAAAATTATGATTTCCACCAAAAGTATGATTCCATGGTAGCCAATCCACAAAAACGGGTGGCGTCGTTTCCATAAATTGAAATACCTGGGTGATTTGCTGAAGGTTGGCACACATCATTCGTTGAGAGTGCATTACTCCTTTGGGTAATCCTGTTGAGCCAGAAGTAAATAGAATTTTGGCAATAGTATCCGCATTTACTTTTTCAAATGCTTGAGCTACCTCGTCCGTTGAGGGTGTCCCTACTAAATCCAAAAAATTAGTGCCATTCCCATTTTCGACTGTAACAATTTTAGCGTCAGGAAAAATTGTTTTGGCCAGCGCTAACGCTTTTTCATATACCTTCCCATTTTGTGCAAAAATGAGTTGAGGGTTCATCAATTCAATACAGTGTTTTAATTTTCCAAAATCATCAGAAACCAAAGAATAAGGAGGCGAGATTGCTGTGTACGGAATCCCTACGTGAAGTGCTGCTAATGCTAAAAGTGCGTGCTCAAGGCTATTTTCAGATAAAATAACGATGGTCTGCTCGCTGGTAAAATCCTGATTGAGAAGATATTGAGAAATACTTTCGACCTTTTGCAGCGTTTCGGCATAAGTTAAAACTTCCCAATCTCCAATGGCAGATTTTCTTCTTGCAATAAAAGTGCGATTGGGTCTTTCCTTTGCCCAGTAAACCAATTTCTCAGTTAATTTTTCTGGAAAATCAAACAAAGGCTGCGCTAAATTGATTAAAATAGAGCCATCCGATTGAATTGATTTTAGTGTTTCAACGGGGCCAAAAAGCGTATTTTTATTCATCATATTTAATCAAAGCAGAGGCAAAAACTAAAATCTTTATCATAGCTATTCTAAAAACAAATTTGTTTTATTTTTTTACAAAAATTTAAAATCTTTCGTTCACAGAATCCTGCTAACAATTGACAAAAAGCTTGTAAAAATCAATTAACTCATTTGTCAATTGTATGAGGCTTTAGACTACATTGTAATTCATCATTCACCATTAATCTATTCTCCTACCTTTTTAGCTCTTCCTTCCAAAAAATCTTGCAATCTTTTTTGAGCTTCGGTGGAGGTAGAAGCAATAGTGGCAATTAACGATTCCATCATCAAGCCTTCCGATTGTCCTGAATCTACAATTCTTGGCAGTACATGCATGAGTGCATAATTAGTCATTCCAGCGTTTTGAGCAATTTTTTTGGCTAATTCCAATCCCTTTTCCAATCCCAAGCCATCGGCTACCAAGTATTGGGAAAGGCCCATTTGTAAACCTTCCTCAGCAGTGATTACCCTGCCAGTCAGCATCATGTCAGTCATTCGAGCCATGCCGATTAATTTTGGCAAACGAACGGAAGCTCCTCCCCCCACAAAAATCCCTCTTTGGCCTTCCGGTAAAGCATAGAAAGTACTAGGTTCGGCTACTCTGATATGACAAGCGGAGGCAATTTCTAATCCACCTCCCACGCAGGCTCCATGTAAAACAGCTATGACTGGTACGATTCCAAACTGCACTTTTTCCAAAGCCCTATGCCACATTCTGGAATGGTGCAATGCCTCCACGGTAGTTCTTTCTTTCAACTCAGAAAGGTCCAAACCTGCACTGAAATGTGACCCTTCACCATAAATAATGGCACATTTTACTCCTTCAGGAATATTTGAAAAAACTTGCTCAATGCCTAAAATAAGTTCGTCGTTTATTGCATTTCGTTTAGCCGGGCGGTTGATTTTCACCAAAAGAATTTCCTCTTTTAGGTCAATTTGAATAGAATCTGGCAGATTATTTATGAGAAGCACTTTTAAAGTAATTTAAAATTATTAATCCTACAAAGTTGTTAAATTTTCTCTCAATTACCATAATTGAATGATAAGAAATAGTAGGTTGGATAATAGTATCTCAGTAGTTTTTCGAAAAACTACTGAGGAAAGCATTGGGAAAGAATGACCATTGAACTTTATTTTTTCTGAAACTCTCCCGTTGCTCGAATGCTTATTTCATCACCTACCATAATGGTGGCCAGTTTTCCGCCGATGCCAAAATCGCTTCTTTTGATAGTTGTAAGCGCTTTAATACCCAACTGAGGTATTTTGTTTTGCGGATTTGGATGCGCCATTGGGCCATTCATGGTTACATCCAACGAGATTGATTTGGTCACCCCTTTGATGGTGATATCCCCCACCATTTTGTATTTATTGCCAGCAATTTTTGAGAAAGAAGTACTTTTAAAAGTAATTGCTGGAAACTTCTCCACATTGAACATATCCTCACTTTTGAGGTGATTGTCACGCATTTCGAGATCCGTATTCAAACTCGCCGATTCAATACTAATTTCAAAAACCGCATCAGAAAGATCGTCTTTCGCTGCGGTAATTTTACCTTCAAATTTCTTAAAATAGCCATCCACTTCCGAGAGACCATGGTGTTCGGCGATAAAGGCAAATTTAGTATGCCCTTTATCAATTGACCATTGAGCAAATGAGGCAAAAGAGGCCAATATGAATGATAGAATTAAGGTTGCTTTTTTCATAATTTTTTATGTTTAAATTGAAAATTAATTAATTGATAATGACTGGTATTTTATTGCTGCTTCTAAAATCTGCTTAGTTATGGTTACTTCTTTTTCATCTCGGGGCGAATAGATCATCATATAAGTTTTAGCAGCTCTTGTGCCAGCGGCTGCTAAGCCGTGCAATTCTCCCCAACCCTTTTCTATAATCTCCTTTGTATCGCTAGGGCTTAAAATTAAGTGCATCGAGCCATCAAAATGATGAATATGGCCAATTTCGGCATGAGAAACTGGCACAATTGTTTGATTGCCAGCTGCCGAATCTTTCAAGAAAATCCCTGGGCCATGCAATTCTAAATAGCTATTTTTGAAAATTAGTTTCCCCTCCGAATTTGCGACAATAGCGTCAAAAATATCAGATTGGATTTTTCTCACAACCTCTGAATTATGTTGATCAGTTTGGCGATGGGGCACTGCAAAAGGAGCTATTACAGGTTTTGTTCCTTCTCTTTTTAGTAAATTTTGCAAGCTTCTTAGATCACCTTTCTCTCCAATATAGGGTTCAATCCTCCGCCAATCGGTACCAGATTTCATGGCTTTATTCATATTTTGAACGGCTCTAAAGCCTTCTACTGTATGTGGTAACCCACCCAAGCCAAGAGCCACCCAGCGTTTATACTCGTCATAATCAGTGGTTGATAGGTAGTTTTTTACATAAGACCCAAAGATTTGTTTTTGAGTGCCAATACCTTCGATGTATAATTCCACTTCATCACCAATTTTCAGATACTTAGGCGGCTTTTGACCAAGCCCAACACCTGAAGGCGTACCGGTGGCAATAATATCACCTGGCAGTAGCGTCATGTGCTGGCTCGTATAACTTATAAGTTTAGCTAATTTGAAAATTAGGTCTTTAGTATTCGCTTGCTGTGCAATTTTACCATTGACTTTTAGCCACATATTTAAGTTTTCAGGGTTTCCAATATTTTCAGGTAAAACTAAATAAGGCCCCACTGGGGCGAAAGTATCGGAGCTTTTACCTTTATCCCATTGTCCACCATCTTTCCTTAATTGCCATTCACGCTCACTCACATCATTGATTATTGAATAACCAGCAACATAATCCAAAGCCTCTTTTTCAGTTATATATGAAGCTTTTTTGCCAATTATTATAGCCAATTCTAATTCATAATCAGTGCTTTGTGAGTTTCTTGGAATCAACACCTCGTCAAAAGGTCCAGAAAGTGACGAAGATGGTTTTAGGAAAATAACAGGTTCCCGAGGAATTGGTGTAGAAGCACCTTGCCCTGGCCCTTCCTTGACGTGCTCAATATAATTTAGACCAATCGCCACGATTTTTGATGGCCTTCCTACTGGAGAGCCAAATCTAACACCCAAAGGTACTTTCGGACATTTTGAAGCATTTTTTGCTAACCATATTTGTAATCTTTTTATACCATTTGTGACAAAGAATTTTTCGTTAAAGTCCTCTTTAAAAGCGGATATATCCAATCGAGTACCATCTGAGTATTCCACGGCTGGCTTCTCATTTTCAAAACTGCCAAATCTGAAAAGTTTGATCGTAGAAGGTTCATTACTCTGAGCTGAAAGTGTGGTAACAGTTACTATCAAAAAACTGATGAGCATAATAATTTTTTTCATAAAAAACTTGATTAATTGAGAGAAAACTTAATGTTACAAAATTGGTGTTATTTTCTCCATCATCAATAATACAAATTATACAATAAATGGCACATATTACAATTCTATGTCGGATTTGCCACGATGGCGATACTCAAGTGGGGTAGAGTGGGCATGTTTTTTGAAAAATCTGTTAAAATAGGAAAGATTCTCAAAGCCAAGGCAATAAGCAACTTCTGCAATTTGGAGATTGGTATGGATTAGGTAAGATTTCGCCTCTAAAAGCATTTTTTCTTGAATAAATGAAGAGGCCGTTTTTCCCGTTTGTTTTTTAATAGTAGTATTTAAGTTATTGGGATTTACATTCAAAACCTCGGCAAATAGAGCTACTGATGGAGAAGTCGTTTTTTGTTGGGCAGCTAACTGCAAAAAATATAGATCTATTTCTTGACGAAAACGGTAAAATAAGCTCTTGTCCATTTTTGTTTGAAGTGAGTATTTCTCCAGATTTCGATTATAAATTCGCCTGATTTTATGAAGATACAGCGCCAGTAAAATTTTTATCAATTCTAATTTATCCCCATTGTTTGAGTAGATCTCCTCAATCATTTCACCCGACAGTTTATTTAGTTCTACTGACTCTTGATCCGTAAGTGGTAATATCTGTTCTGATTCGTTTGAAAAAAAAGGGTATTCCAATTCGTAATTTCGTTTTGTGATATCGATACTTGCAAAATTGGCTGAAAAATAGATAACATTCCCATACAATTTTCCTCTACGTTCCCACGACTCTAATTTGCTCGGATAACTGAACACCAGACAGTTATGTGGAATATTCCTCTTTATTTCTTTTTCTATAGATTGGATGTCCACTTGGGTAAAATGTAATACTCTATAAAAATTGGCTCGATAAAGTGGCATATACAACAACCTTTCATCGGGCTGATCTTGCAACTTCATGCACATTATTTCGGGGTTCAGCGGCTCACCAATTCCATACACTTTAAAAAATTCAGTGATAGAATCCAAAAAAGGTATATGTATGGGTTTTGGGGGCATGAAAAAGTAATTCTGAAATAGTTCTCAAAAATAGCCTTTTTTGATTCATATTTGACAAATAGCTTGCAACTTAATCATTTTCAATGGGTTGAAATCAAAACGACGAATCACAAAATAAAAGTACACGGCATTTGGAGGAAATTGAACTTTATGAATTACCAACAAGATTAAAATATCATGTCTTAAGGAAGGCTTCGCTCTGAGTAAAGCCTTCCTTTTGGGCTAGCTGAAAATTGTGGTAATTACAAGCTATTTTGGCCAATTGAATTTATAAGACCCTTAATACTTTGAAAAAATAAATTTATTATCTAGTTTTAATCAAGTTAACAACGAATAATACCAAAAGTACTAGGCAGGTATTTTGCATTAGGATAGTTTAATTTTTTCAACAATAAAGTACCAAACAATATAAGTCAAATCAGAATTTAAAGGAAACTTAAAACAAGCAAAAATTTATACAGTCTTGGAAGAAATGAACGCAAACCACAAACAAATTCACTTTGAAGTCCACAAAAGCATAAATGACTTGAAAAACTTGCGGTACCGAAATAAAAACTACTGCTAATGTCATTTTAAATAATACAAAATATAAACAAACAAATGATTACAATTGACAATTATTTAGACAGTCATTATATACACAGAAGTAATTGGTTAAGAGCTGCTGTATTGGGGGCAAATGATGGAATAATATCCATTTCAAGCCTTGCAATAGGGGTGGCGGCCGCCAGTTCAACAAGAGAACCCATTGTATTAGCAACAGTCGCAGGTCTTGTGGCAGGTGCATTATCCATGGCTGCTGGCGAATACGTATCGGTAAGCTCACAAACGGATACGGAAAAAGCTGACATTGAAAGAGAAACGAAAGAGCTTAAAGAAATGCCGGAAGAAGAGTTAAATATATTGGCTCAAATCTATGAAAAGAGAGGATTAAAAAAAGAAACTGCTAGGCAAGTTGCCATTGAGCTGACTGAGAAAGATGCTTTGGGAACGCATATCAGGGATGAATTGGGCATAAACGAAATTAGCCAAGCGAATCCAATTCAAGCCGCATTAGCATCAGGAGCAGCCTTTACGGTTGGGGGTGTTTTGCCTCTGCTGGTGATCCTTTTTGCACCCATTATAGGTATGGAATATTGGCTCTATGGCTTTACTATAATTTTCCTGATTGTTTTGGGTACAATTGCTGCAAAAACTGGAGGTTCAAGCGTACAAAAAGCTATTGTAAGAATTGTTATTTGGGGAACACTTGCAATGGGCTTATCTGCATTAGTAGGCTATCTTTTTGGCGTAAGGGTATAACAAAATCAATGAATTTGAACGGGAGTACAACGGTATTTTGTGTTATCGTATTTAAAGATGTTAATAAAGCCAAAACACTATCGCTTAATTACCAATAAAATCATTAATTAATCAATCAAAAAATGCGAATATTATTTACAGGTGGTTCATGAAAAGCAGGAAAGCATGTACATGGTGAAATACGAACAGTCCCTCTTATCTGTTTAAATAAGATTTCCATAAAAATGTTTTGTGGAAAAAAAATAACACAACTATTTGATAATCCATGAATTTATAATTCTTATTTACTGGTAATTTGGGCAGTTATTTATTGTGTAAATTTCAGCCTTAGAAATTAAAAACATAACTGAAACTTTAGATAAAACAATTTAAATCGAAAAATCATGAAAAATTTACTTATCATTTTAGTTTTTGGACTATCCACAATTTGTATTGGACAAACGAAAAAAGAGATGACATTCAACAGCAAAAACACCGAGAAAATGAGACAGTTTTTTTATGAATTCGATGATAATTTCAACCTTGCAATGGTGTCGAAAGATTCTACATTTTTCGCTAATCACATGACCGATTCATTTATAAATTGTACACCGGCTGGTGAAGTAAATTCAAAAACTGAGGAGATTTCTCTTTTACTCAAACTGCCATTTACTCATGTGGAAAGAATTGCCCAAAAATACGATATATTTACCCTTTCTGATAAAATTGCAACCATGTCTGTTATTAAAAAAATAAATCGAAAAGATGGTAGTATTATCAATGTAAGGCGAACAATTGTTTATGAACGCATAAAAAAGGAATGGAAAATAGCTTCGGGTCAAGGAACTAATGTTTTACCAAAATATTTAAATTAACGATTAATATTACCAGAAAAAGTTTTCAAAAATTAGTCCGTCCAAAAGGCCGTTTTTAAAGTAAAAATTTAATAAATCAAGATAATAGAAATGCGAATATTATTTACCGGTGGCTCAGGAAAAGCAGGAAAGCACGTCATTCCGTACTTACTCGAAAAAGGCCACCAGGTGTTGAATGTTGACCTAACGCCTTTGAATCACCCAGGAGTGGATAATTTGATAGCTGACATTACAGATTCTGGCCAAATGTTTAATGCCATGAGTTCATACACTGGCTTGCAGGAATTGGAAGCGGGCAATGGCGTGCCAAAATTTGATGCAGTCGTACATTTTGCGGCCGTACCCCGAATCCTAATCAAACCTGATAATGAGACTTTTCGGGTCAATACTATTGGTACTTATAATGTGATTGAGGCAGCCATTAAATTGGGTATAAAAAAGATGATCATCGCCTCTTCAGAAACTACCTATGGTATCTGTTTTTCGGATGGCGAAACCGATCCGAAAGTCTTACCGTTAGAGGAAGATTATGATGTTGACCCAATGGATAGCTATGGCTTATCGAAAGTTGTGAACGAAAAAACGGCACAGAGTTTCCAGCGACGCTCAGGCTATGATATTTATGCTCTTCGCATCGGAAATGTGATTGAGCCACATGAATACGCAGAACTCTTTCCCAACTATTTTAAATATCCCAGATTGCGGCGTAGAAATGCCTTCTGCTATATAGATGCTCGTGATTTAGGTCAGATTGTCGATTTATGTTTGAAAAAAGACGGCCTGGGCTTTCAGGTTTTTAATGCGGGAAATGACCATAATGGAGCGATTATTCCTACTAAAGAATTAGCTGAAAAGTTCTTCCCAAATGTGCCGATTATTCGTGAATTGGGGGAGCATGAGGCCTTGTTTTCCAATCGTAAAATCCGTGAGGTGCTGGGCTTTAAAGAGCAACATCATTGGCGGAAATATGTGAAGTGGGAATGAATTTGAAATTAACAAGCCACCACCTTTTTTGTCAAATATTGCTTAATTATTAAATAAAAAAACTGTAAACCGTTTGCTCAAAAAGACTTTTGGAGTTCTTATTGATCGGTAATTATTAAAGAATTTTTTTTTAAATTTAAGATTTCAGTTTCATTAAGAATTAATCGAAAGACAATTGAAACAATATCTTCCAAAAAATCTTCTTATTCATTACCAGCATCTTATCAATGACAACAGCCTCCGCTGACTATGAAGCGAGGCAACCAGTAAGTTTGTCAGCTAACTTTGAAAAAAATGAAACAGATATTTATTAATCTTCCAGTTGAAAATGTGGAAAAATCAATGAATTTCTACATTCAATTAGGGTTTTCAATGAAACCTTTGTTTACGGATGATCAACAAAAGTGCATGGTGTGGAGCGAGCAAATTTATGTAATGCTTATCGCACAAGAAAAATTCAAATCTTATAGCAGAAAACCTATTTCAGGTAAAAAAAACAATATAGATGCCTATTTCACTCTTCCTGTCGAAAGCCTTGCCAGAGTAAATGAAATTGTTGAGAATGGTTTAAAAGCAGGTGGTACTGAACCAATGCCCATGATAGATGAAGGTTTTATGCAAATTAGAAAAATTGAAGACTTTGATGGACACACTTGGGATATCATTTATCTAGATTTAAGTAAATTCAAAAATGACTAAAACTGACATAGCAAAAGCATTTTCGAACGGAGAATTTGACAAGATAATAGACTTCGTTGCAGATGAAGCTGTTTGGGAAGTTGTGGAAGAAAACAAATTCATAGGTAAAAAAGCTATCATTGAAAACTGTAATCAAGTAGGGCAATACTTTAAATCGGTTACAATTGACTTCAAAACGCTAAATGTGATTACAGAAAATAACCTAGTGGTGGTAAATGGGACAGCCGAATTTATGAGAGATAACAAACGTCTTGCATTTGTTTCGGCTTGTGATTTATACGAGTTCAATGTACATAATCAAATCCAAAAAATCACCTCCTATTGTATTCAATCAAAATGATACACGCAGTTTACCAAACTGGTTCCCAATATATTTTAAGTAGAAATCAATGATGCATTGAAATTATTTATTGATTGTCTTGAATTTAAAATTGAACACGATGAATTAGCGACTGCCAAACCATTTTGTGTGGTTGAAAAAGATGGTTTACGCACCAATCTTTTTGAAAATAAAGAATTAGCAAAAGAGCATCCTCCTGAATTTAGGCTGTAACTAACTATTATGGAGAAGTATACAAAAAGAATAGTTCCTCTACAATGAAACGAATAGTTTTGCAGAGTTTCTTAATAAGTAAAACCTGCAAGAGAGTTATTAAACAGTTTAAACAACTATCAAATGGGCATCAAGAACAAAATTTCGACTATTGTATTTTCAATTTATATTCTGTTATCCTTTTACGTTTTTGGAGGGGGAATAGTAAATTCGCTGGTTGCTTACCGAACATGGCGAGCTGTTGGTGCAAATGAATTTGTTAGATTTCACGAAATTGATAGCAAGCTCATTATTCCACTATTTGTGGTTTTCTTTTTCCTTTCTTTCATCCCTCAAACTTTATTATTTTGGTTTCGACCAGTGGTTATACCCAAATGGCTAGTTGGGATGGCCTTATTTTTTAATTTAATAGCTCTCGTTTCCACTATCACCATTCAAATCCCTATTCAAAATGAGCTCAGTCAAAAATTTTCTTTAGAATTAATCGAACGGCTTATATCCACCGACTTCATTTATAGAAGAATCCCTATGTTCTTTTTGGCAATGGTAAATTTTACAATGCTTTATAAAGTAGTGAACCATTCC
>JAZKGO010000125.1:8095-16473 GCA_040385875.1 Bacteroidota bacterium | reverse complement strand
GAAATAATATCGTTGATGATTGGCCGCATATTTTCTTTTGTCCAATCTCTTTTATCTGTAAATACAAGTTGCTCAATCCGCTGCGCACGGTTGCTCGCCACATAATAGCCTGGCACTAAACCATTGCCCATATCATCTGGCTGGTTGTTAGCAGTATACAACACACCTCTTTGCGGATTGATTATCTGAGGGTTTAAGGAAAAATCAGCCCAGCCTAATGGGTCATCGTTACCTGAAGCGCCATCCAAAATAATCATTGGATTTACATTTTTGGGTCTGATAGGGAGCTTTCCAGCAGCCCACCATGCAATATTTCCCTCAACATCGGCCCACATAAAATTTAGGCCTGGTGAAGTAAGTTTGCTGACCGATTCTCTAGCTTCAGTTGGATTTTTAGCATGTGCCAAGCCGTAAAATAATTCCATACTCCTGCTTGGAAACTGATTAAAAACCCACCAAAGTGCAATCGGCTCCTTTTGGTCGGCCATTTTATCAAACGAATCATTCATGATAATCCCATGTTTTGATTTTTTCACTTTTATTATCACATCCGGTTTATCTTTCACTTTTATGGATTCCTCTCTAATTTCCAAATTCTCCCAATGACCCTTGTACCAGACTTGGTTTTCATTAGCAGGATTTACCCTTTCTCTGAAAAAATCGACATCATCATTTTCGAACATCGTGAGCCCCCAACCACCATACTGTGAATGACCCAAAGCGCCAAAAGGGGTGCCAGCCAAAAAATTTCCATAAAATTGAAAACCTGGATACTCCAAATGGGCTTCGTACCAAACCGAAGGTTGAGAAAATGCGATATGAGTGTCGTTTGAAAGAATGGGCTTTCCCGATTTCGTTTTGGCACCACTCACTACCCAACCATTTGAGCCGTGAAAAGGGGGAGCAAATGCATTGCTCTCAATATTGGCAATTTGGTTAGCCATTTTCGCTAAGGTGTTAGCAGCCAACATTTTTTCTTGACTCTGAACCGGTATTTTATACTGACTATCAGGCCATTGGCTCATCAAATCATTCAAATATTCTGGGCCAAATTTCGTATTTATCATGGTTGCAATGGCTTCCGATCGGAAAGCATCTGCGAAGGTAAAACCCATGTAGCCCGTAATTATTTGCATATCGGCAAGTGTAAATTCCGTTTTGGGGATGCCTATTATTGTAAATTCAATAGGTGTCTTACCGTTTTGTATGTATTCATTTACCCCCTTCACATAGGCTTGGGCAGCCTTTACCATTTTCGAGTTGGCTTTATTTGCGAAAAGAGAATCGTTTGTCCATTCAGCATGTTTACGAAAACTTAGCGTTCTAAAAAACTTATCTGATGCCAAAGCTTTCTCTCCAAAAAGTTCGGCTAAGCGGCCATCAGCCAGTCTTCTGACAATTTCCATCTGAAAAAGCCGGTCTTGCGCATGGACGAATCCAAATGCAAAATAAGCATCTTCCTCATTATTGGCATAAATATGTGGCACTCCATAATTATCATACAATACCTCCACTTTTTCTTTAAGACCTGAAATTTTCAATTCCCCATTTAAATTGGGCTTGGTTGATCTCAAAAAGAAAAACAATCCGGTTACACCTAACAGAACTAAAATGAAAAGTCCTATTATTATTTTTTTGAAAATTCGCATGTGTTTAGTGGAAGTACGATATTTAGAAAGATATTATTTGCCACAAATGTAATATTTTTGAGTAAAAGAAATAATAGTATGGAAATATTGTGGACTTGTAAGTCATTTGATAGCTTAACATTGGTCGAGTTATATGAAATTTTGGCACTCAGAACCGAAGTATTTGTAGTGGAACAAAATTGTCCCTTTCAAGAACAGGATGGAAAAAAAGATTTTGAATCTTTTCATTTAATGGGTAAAACATCTGACAATCAACTAGTTGCTTATTCAAGAATTGTACCTCCCAATCTCGCCTTTGTTGAAGGCTCGATCGGCAGAGTAGTGGGCTCACCCAAAGTAAGAGGGAAAGGGATTGGGAAGGAATTGATGGAAAAGTCAATTCAACATTTTTATGAAAAATTTGGGACGCAACCTATTCGAATAGGCGCCCAATATTATTTAAAATCATTTTATGAATCATTTGGTTTTCAAAAAACCAGTGATATCTATTTAGATGACGACATCGAACATATTGAAATGCTTAAAATGCCTTAACTTTGCAAAATCATACTCAAATGCGTATTAATAAGTATCAATGAATTTGAAAATAAGCATTTCTAGTCTTAAAGTTATATCAGTAATATACTTAGCTTTTCCTTATTTTATTTTCTTTTTGGGTTGGTTAAAACTTCCAATTGGTGTTTTCTTGAGCCTATTATTATTAGTAGGACTTTATTTATATTCAAAAGGACAGAATGATCCAAAAATCCCGCAAATACCTCTTTTTCAACTAATTGCCATTTTCTTGATTGTTTTGTTGTGGGTGCTTTTTTCTGGGGCTGGTGGTTTTGGCTATCAAAATCATGATTATTATAAACATAATTCCTTACTAAAAGACCTTACCGATCAACATTGGCCTGTTAGTTATATTGTCGATTCTGGGAAGAAATTCTTAAGTCATTATTTGGCTTATTACTTACCAGGCCCTGGGCTTTTTGCTAGTTTGGGTTGGAAATATGTGAACATGGCTAATTTTTTCTTGACTTTAACAGGCGTTCTAATTGCCGTATTTTGGCTTTTAAGATTTGTAGGCAAATTCAGCTTTTGGGTATTATTTGTTTTTATATTGGCTGGCGGAGCCCATTTACTAATACTTTACTTTACACATGGTGGAAGTCTAGCTCATTTTTTAAAAGATACTATCCAAAATCATGGAAATATGTTTTGGCTTAACTGCCTCAATATCAATGGCCAACCCATCAATAAAATTAATTTCATGACTGTTTCTGATATGCTTTATTGGGGACCCCAACATGCTATTTCATGTTGGATCGGCATGGGCTTATTATTAAATGATTGGCTTGACAAAAACATCAAATATTCACCCTTTTATATTTCACTCATCGCATTTTGGGCACCACTTGCTTTGATAGGAATTGCTCCTTTTTTGCTCTATTTTTTAGTCTTGGAAAAGTTTAAAGGTATTTTCAATTGGGTAAATATGCTGATAGCCCCAATCATTTTTATTGTCATTGGGATCTTTTTAACCTCCATCAAAACCAATGAATTAATTCATCATTTTCTCATTCACGATCGATCTGTTGATGGAATTAGTATTTTGAATCAAATAGTAGCTTATTTCTATTTTCTTTGTGTAGAAGTGTTTATTTGGTGGATTCCTGCCTTTTTAATTTTACGAAAAACCCCATTAAAAAAATACAACGGATTGTACTGGCTAGTTTTAGCCTTGTTAATGGTTATTCCGTTATTCAGATATGGCCAATGGAACGATTGGTGCACAAGAGTTTCATTACCAGCCCTTTATGTGCTTTATGCAATGATGGCTATGGCAATTATAAATGTAAAACAGCTAAAAATTAGGCTTCTATTGATAACAGTTTGCCTGATTTGTGCTTTGTCTCCTATTACTTTGATAATGAGTTCGCTGAATAGTAGTGGATTTAAAGTTCAATGGACACCACCCGTTTACGAGTTTATTGGCGATTTACCCTCAGCAAGTGTAGGCTTTCCAGTTGACCAGTTTGTGGCAGACCCAGATTGCTTTTTTTACAAATATTTAGCCAAAACAAAGTCAAATTGAAGATGAAAAATCAATTTACATTTTCAATAAAGTCGCTAAAACTGTTAAGCATTGGCTATTTGGCTTTGCCCGTTATTTTGTTTTTCATCTTTTGGTTAAAGCCTGCCATCGCTATTTTTTTGGTTGGTATACTTGCTTATTCTTTTTATAGATATTTTAAAAATGAACAACCTTCAGAAACAATCAAAATACCTTATTTACAATTATTTGGTATATTAGCAATCCTCTCCGTTTGGGTGTTTATTTCTGGGGCAGGGGGTTGGGGTGCTCAGAGTCCAGATCTTTCCAAGCATAGCTCGATCTTTAAGGATATCATTGAAAATAGCACTCCAATTTCATATCTATACAATGGTCAAAAAATCTATTTAGCGGCTTATTTAGGCTATTATATTCCTGTGCCATTGTTATTCGGCTGGCTATCATGGCCAGCCATGATGTTTTTAGTGACCATCTGGACATTGATTGGGGCATTAATTGGCGTACTCTGGTTTTGTATTTTGGTTGAATCTTTTTCAATTAAATGGGTTCTATTTTTTGTTTTGGTTGGGGGGCTTGATTTTGCAGGTTTAATCCATAATATTGGTCTAGTCGATTCATTAAAAGTGCTTTTTGAAAAATTCTATGATACTTTACCTTTTTTTGCGATTCAGATTGATCAAAAAATGTTACTCCTGTATCAGGCAAATACCCATTCATTATTTTGGGGGCCGCAGCACGCACTTATTTGTTGGATAGCCACGGGTCTTTTTTTTTATGATTGGCAAAAGCATCAAAACATCCAAAATTCTCCACTTTACTTAGTTTTGGTACCATTTTGGTCCCCTTTTATTTTGATGGGATTGGCTCCATTTATTGTTTACCAAGTGTTTAAAGACGGGTTTCAAAAATATATTAGTTGGCAAAACCTGTTATTAATCCCAATATTCCTGATAATCATTTGGTTTGTGAATTCAGTACCAGTGACTAATCTGGAAAAAGGGTTGATTTTTTATCAACCAGAAAGGCTACTCAACTATTTAGGCGAACTGAAAGCTTATACCTTCTTTCTATTTTTCGAGATAATAGTTTGGGCTATTCCAGCTTATCTTATTTTCAAAAAAAGCAATAACAAAAAGAGTCTTTTCGTACTTATTTTCATCACTATTTTACTAATCATTATTCCAATTTATAAATTAGGGAAATGGAATGATTTTGTTCAAAGAGTATCCATGCCAGCCCTTTTCTTTTTATGGGTTTTAGTAGCTCAATCTTGGAAGCAAACCAAATCGATTGGGTTAAAAATTACTTTTATTTTGCTATTTATTATTGGAAGTTGGGATTCGGTTTACCACCTACTTTTCTCCCTAAAAGCCACTAATTATAAAATAAAATATACCGCTATACGCTATGAAAAAGTGACCAATTTTGTGGAGACCTCGAAAAGAGAGAAATGGCCAATTGAGCAAAGTTTTGCCCCAGATTCAGCTTCATTTTTTAGGTATTTGGCAAGGTAAATACCTATTCATTGTTTTTTTAAAGGAAGTCTGATTTGAAGTTTATAAATATTAAAAAGAAATATTATGTCCTATATTTTAATAATTCATGAAGTTGAGGATTACAATTTATGGAAGGCTATTTTTGATAAAGCAGAAAGTATCAGAAAAGAGGCTGGAGAAATATCTTTTCAATTATTGAAATATAATAATAAACCCAATAAAATTGTTCATTTTTCAAAGTGGGAATCTATAAAAGCTGCGAAAGATTTTTTTGAATCGCCAAAGTTGATTCAAATCCGTAAAGAGGCAGGTGTTTTGGCTCCAGAATTTATTTATTTGGAGGAACTCGAATCGGGAATTTTATGAAGATACGTTGAAAAAAGGGCACAAAAAAAGGCAAACATTGTCTCACCGCTACAACCACCTACCCTTGCTTCGGTTAGGACCTGGGGGATTCAGCAGGAGCTGGTAGCAACGTTTGCCAATGCAAATATCGCTGTTTTTGGTTGCTTAGGCAAATTTCAATATTTAAATAGTTAAAATAAATACAATGATTAATCGTAAACAATTAATAGTCAAATCAATAGCTTCCGCTATTTTTTACTCTTTTTTAAGTTCCTGTTCCAATAGTTCAGAAGCTTTTTTAGAAAAAGGTCGAGAATTACTAAAAACTGGTCATTCAAAAGAAGCCATTGAGATGTTTAATCATGCTGTGGACAAGGATGATGAAAATGCAGAAGCATTCAATGCAAGAGGGGCTGCCTTTTTTGAGCAAAAAGATTATCAGTCGGCACAACTAGATTATGAGAAAGCAATGAAATTGAGGCCTGAATGGTATAGACCGGTATTTAATAGAGCACTTTTAAGAATAGCCAAGCAAGACTCTGAAGGAGCTTTGATTGATTATAATTTGGCAGCCAAATTAGACAGCACTCAAAGCGAAATCTATCTGAACAGAGGAACCATTTTTGCAGAAAATCAAAAATATAATGAAGCAATGTCTGATTTTAAAATGGCCGTAAAACTTGATTCTACTAATAAAAACAGTTGGTACAATTTAGGGAATATACAATTTCAATTAGAGGATTTTGATAATTCAATCATTAGTTTCAAAAAAACGGTTCAGATAGACCCCAATTTTGGTAAAGCATTTTATGGTTTAGGAATCATTTATGTAAATAAGGAAGAAAAGGAGAATGGTTGTATCAATTTAAAACAGGCAAATAGACTTGGTTACGAACCCGCCAAAACGGCTTTAAAGGTCTATTGTGAATAAGGTATTAGTAATATTTGTGAAGCATGCGTTTTGGGAGTCAAACATTCATAGAATAGGGGTTGCACCCCCTATTCTATGAATCATTATATATATGCACTAAATCTCTGGCTATCATAACAGCTACCTATCAAAAAAGCCCGATAAATCGGGCTTTTTTGATGTTATATTTTACTCTGAATCAATTAGTTAAACAAATACCTGATCATTAACTGACCATTCCATACGTCCGTTTGTGAACTTCTGTATTGATAAGTATTTTTTAATAATTCTGTTGTTGAAGTAGTAGTTACCCCATCAGAATTTACTTTTTTAACTGTTTGAGTATTGATTCTATAAGTAGGAACCCCAGCTGCACTTACACTTACATAAGTAATTGGCGATACTCTACTACCTGTGGTTGAGAAGTTGTTGGTAGTTTGTCCAATACCCCAGTTGCTATTGATTAGGTTACCCACATTTTGAATATCAGCTCTTAACTGTAACGTATTAACCTTGCCAAAAGCTTTCACATGAAATTCCTGAATGATTGACATATCAAACTGATTTAACCAAGGTAATATTCCACCGTTACGTTCGGTATATCTTCCTCTCATTTTACTCAAATATTTATCCTGATTGATATATTCGTCAAGTGCCGCAGCTTGTTGAGCCGCAGTGTAGGTAACACCCGATACAGTTGTTGAAGCCACAAAGCTAAAATCAGTTGCACTATTTGGCACAAAGAATAATTCATTTCCTGCTACTCCATCCCCATTCAAATCACCTCCAACAGTATAAGAATATCTTGATGTACCTGTTCCTCCAATATAACCGAGTGAAAGAGTCGTTGACATTGGTAATTTTTTACCATAGTTTAATTTATAACTCAAAGCACCAACCACTCTATGAGGGAGGTCATTATCACTATAAGCAAGAGTTAGGTTATTGTTTCCTTCAATTGCACTGGCAGCGGTCCAAGAACCTGACGCAATAGAACTTGCCGCCATTAAGTCCTTTGTATTGCTGTAGGTATAGGCAACCATTCCATAAAAACCTTTAGACCAAGGCTTTTCTAATTTAGTAGTTATTGAATAGTTCTGACCTTTATTGGTACTTTTCAATATCGCTGCACGTGATACATTGTCATTTACTCTGATTGCACTGTTCAAATTCGAACCTGTTAAACCAGATCCAGGAAAGCGACTACGTGTATCAGGACCAGAGAAAACTGCTGTTGCGTATTCTAAATTGGCATCAAAATAGTACTGCGCATTTAAAAACTTATTATACAATACATCCACAGAAGCTACTAAGCCTGTATTGGCAATTTTTTGATCTAGAGCAAAATTAATTTTTGCCACTTGCGGAAAACGGTAATCAGGATCAGTAGAAGCAATATCAAAGGTACTTGGTAAAGTTGGTGTGGCTGGTCTGTATACTGTAGGATCAGCTGTAAATGGATAAGCTTTGGTGTTGGCTTGATCAATGAATCCAGTTAAAATACCGTTGTTACCAATTTGATTGGATATGTAAACGTAAGGAGGTCTACCAGTAAATATTCCGGCTCCACCTCTCAATTGAACAGTTTGATCACCTTTCACATCATAGTTAAATCCTACTCTTGGTTCCCAAAGTAATTTTGCTGAAGGCATTACTCCTGTATTTACCTTATAAATATTGTCATTTTCATCTCTAAATGGAGAGGCTGAAATCACTGGATTTTCTAGGGCAGTATTTACAAAAGAAACAAGACCAGCTCTCACTCCGTAGCTAAATTTGAATTTTGAATTCATCTGAACATCGTCCTGTGCATATAAGTCAAATTTACTTACTTCCAACACTTGCATAGGTGAGGCTCCACCAGGCAAAGCTGAATAACGATACTGAAACCTGTTAGCTACAATGCTTGCATCGCCATT
>JAZKGO010000125.1:2210-7995 GCA_040385875.1 Bacteroidota bacterium | reverse complement strand
GTAGGGAATATTGCTCCTGCATAAGCTCTATCTTCATTTTGTTTATCATAACCAATGATAAAGTTATTAGCAATTTTCCCTTTTATGGTGGAGTTAACCTCAGCCACAATTGAACTCGTATTATCTTGAATTAAATAACCAGAGTTTTTATATG
The DNA here is from genome assembly GCA_040385875.1 of Bacteroidota bacterium. GTDB lineage: Bacteria > Bacteroidota > Bacteroidia > Cytophagales > Spirosomataceae > JANMZR01. The sequence goes on along the minus strand of JAZKGO010000125.1, from coordinate 7,841 downwards.
ACATTGAATTAGTAGTAATACGATTACCAAAACCCGCTGATGAACTATTACTTATTGGCACATAATCTTGGGATTGATGAAAAGTATATCTCAATGTAACTTTATTAGCATCATTTAAATTGTAATCCAAACGAGCCATAAATTTATCAGATTTGGTCTCATCATCATAGTTTTCAAATACACCAGTATCATAACTGTACTTACTTTTCAATAAACTACTTACTGTATTCAAGTCTGCTGTTAAAACACGTGTAGGAGTACCAGGATTGGTCGATTCTTTCGCTATATATGACACTCCACTTACTGAAACGGGTTCCACACGACGCTGTGTTTCACCATTGATGAAGAAAAATAGTTTGTTTTTAATAATTGGACCACCCAATCTAAAGCCATAAATGCTTTCATTGTATTTACCAATTTTAACTGGAATATCACGAGCAGCAGAGCCATTGAAAGTACTACTTTCATTTCTAAAGCTATGAAATACCGATCCAGTCAAATTATTAGAACCTGACCTGGTAATTGCATTTAATCCTGCACCAACAAAGCCAGATTGGCGTACATCAAAAGGAGCCACGTTCACGGTCAATTCTTCAATAGCATCCAAAGAGATAGCCGTTGAGTTGGTACGACCTCCTGCCTGTGCGGATGAACCTAGTCCAAAACCATTGTTAAAAACAGAGCCATCGATTGAAAAATTATTGAAACGACTGTCTTGCCCACCAAACGAACGGCCATTACCTTGTGCATTGTATTTAGTAAAATCATTAATAGAACGACTACCAATAGTTGGCAAAGTTTGCAACGCTTGTTTGTTGATAGTAGTAGATGTTCCAGTTTTGCCAGCACCAAAAATGTCGCTAGAAGAACCAGTAACCACCACTTCATTCAAAGTTTTGCCTTGCTCCAACATTTTGAAGTTAACAACATTATTACTTCCTAAAGTAGTGTAAATTCCCTCTTCTACTTTTTGATTATAACCGATAAATGACACGGTTAATTTGTAAGGCCCTCCTACTCTTAGATTCACTAAGTTAAAGTTCCCATCTACTCTAGTGGTTGTACCATATTTGGTACCGGTTGGTTCATGAATGGCAATCACGGTCGCACCTGGCAAACCCTCGCCATTGTCGTCAGATACAATACCTGAAATTGCTGATGTGGTAACCTGCCCGAAAACAGAAAAAGTGGCCGATACTGCAAAAAGCAATAAAAAAGCCACTTTTGAAAGTAAGATTTTTCTCATCCTTTGTGTTTTTAATTGTTAGATAGATAATATAGTGTAATTGTGCCGCAAAGTTAATAATATTTAAATCTAATAACAAAACCAAATCAACCATTAATGCAATGAATTTTAGTCAATTAGACTCCTTTTATTAGAATAATTCTGTTTTTGATAATAATAATAATAATTTTAAATATTATTAAATTGTTATTATTATTTTTATCATATTAGGAATAAAAAAAATAGCACTTTTTAAAGAAATACTCAATAACTTTGTGTACTTTATTCTAACAAAAAAATTAAAGAATTGCTCGATTAATGGAAATAAAAGAGATTAAACTTACTCAATATTCACATGGTGCAGGTTGTGGCTGCAAGATCTCTCCAAAAATCCTCAGTGAAATCCTAGTTTCAGACTTCAGCCCAATTACAGATAAAAAACTTTTGGTAGGCAATGAAACCGCCGATGATGCCGCAGTTTACGACATTGGCAATGGAGAAGCGATTATCTCCACTACTGATTTTTTTATGCCCATTGTGGATGACGCTTTTGATTTTGGAAGAATAGCCTCAGCCAATGCGATTTCAGATGTGTATGCAATGGGAGGTGAGCCCATTTTAGCCATTGCAATTTTAGGTTGGCCTATTAATATTTTAGAGCCCGCTATTGCAAAGCAAGTTTTGGAAGGTAGTCGAACCATCTGTAGAGAAGCTGGTATTATTTTAGCTGGAGGGCATTCAATAGACTCTCCAGAGCCCATTTTTGGTTTGGCAGTAACCGGTAAAATAAAAATCGAAAACCTAAAGCAAAATAATAAAGCTCAATTAGGTGATAAGCTTTTTTTGACTAAGAAATTAGGGGTAGGCATATTAACAACTGCTCAGAAAAAAGGTATTTTAAAAACCGAACATTCGCAGATTGCACCTTTACAAATGGCTCAGTTAAATAAATTTGGAGCTGCTTTAGGTAAATATTCTTTCATAAATGCCATGACAGATGTGACTGGTTTTGGGCTTTTGGGACATTTATCAGAAATGTGTGAAGGTTCTAGACTTTCGGCAAGAATCCAATTTGAAAAAGTACCAAAATTACCATTCATTGAGGAGTATTTAGAATTAGGCTCTTTCCCAGGTGGTACTGTTAGAAATTGGGAAAGTTACGGTCACAAAATTTCTGAAATCACTGAAAAACAAAAATATATACTAGCGGATCCTCAAACTTCTGGTGGACTTCTAATTGCCGTTGACTCTAAATTTGAGAGAGAATTTTTAACAATTGCCAAAGAAAACGGTCTAGAACTGGAATGTTTTGGAGAGTTTGTTGAAAGAGATGAAAAGCTAATTAATATAATTTAATTTTTCCCAAACGATTGATAACTTACTACTTCTTTTGACTCCCTAATGAAATTAAACTTTAGAAAAATAGGTGAATCTGGCCAACCAATAATTATTTTACACGGATTATTTGGTATGTCTGACAACTGGCTCACTATTTCCAAATTCTTCGCTATCAACCATTTAGTGTATATTCTTGACTTGAGAAATCACGGTCAATCACCACAATCGGATGAATTTGGCTATCAAGAAATGGCCGACGATTTAGCTGAATTGATTGTGGATCAAAAACTTGAAAAGCCGATATTAATTGGCCATTCGATGGGAGGAAAAGTAATTATGCAGTTTGCAATTGACCATTCCAATTTGGCTGATAAATTAATTATTGTGGATATTGCCCCGAAATTTTACCCAGTCCATCACACTTCATTGCTTCAAGGATTGCATACTATTCAGTTGGAAAATTTACAAAGCCGAACGGAAGCCAATGATATTTTAAAACGATTTGAGGAGAGTGAAGGAGTGAGACAATTTTTACTCAAAAACCTTTATAGAAATCCAGAAACAAGCCAGTTTGGCTGGAGATTTAATTTGCCAGTTCTCACAAGAGAAATAGCAAATATTGGGCAAGAGATTAATACTAATCAGCAGATTATCAATAAAACTTTGTTCATTTATGGTTCAGAATCTAGCTATATTTTGGAAGAGGATTTTGCAAAAATAAAAGCGATTTTCCTCTATACCCTTTTCAAAGAAATTAATGGGGCTGGTCATTGGGTACAGGCCGATAAGCCGAAAGAATTTGTGGAAACGGTGCTAAAGTTTATTGATTAAACTGGTAAACTCATAAATCATTATTCACTTAAAATTTTCAATAAAGAATATTCAATTTTCAATTTCCATTTTTTAAAAACTGTAAATTGTTCATTGCTTATTGAAAATTTATTTTTTAGTTAAACAAAAATTTGAAATGAAGCTTTACCTCATCCCCACAAACCTGGCCCCTGAAACTCAGAATCAGGTTTTAACTCCACAAATATTTGAAGCAGTTAAAAATATCAATGCCTATTTTGTGGAAGAATTACGAACTGCTCGCAGGTTTATAGGTTCGTTGAAAATGAATAAGGTAATTGATGCGATTGAATTTCAGATTTTGGATAAAAAAACCAGCGAAATTGTAATTGAATCAAAATTAAAACGCTGGCTATCTGAAGGCAAAGATGTGGGCATTATGTCGGAAGCAGGATGCCCCGCTGTGGCCGACCCTGGTGCTTTAGCGGTAAAAATAGCCCATAAATTAGGGATAGAAGTAATGCCTCTTGTTGGCCCATCTTCCATTTTACTGGCATTGATGGGTTCAGGTTTTTCAGGTCAATCATTTGCTTTTAGTGGCTATTTGCCGATTGATAGAACCGATAGAATAAAAGGTTTAGCAAAATTAGCCCGCCTCTCAGGAGAGGGACAAACCCAAATATTTATGGAAACACCTTTTAGAAACAATCAAGTTTTGGAGGATATTTTAGCAAACACCAACGGTGAACTAAAACTTTGTATCGCCACTGACATTACTTCTAATGAGCAATTTATCAAAACATTAACCATTAATCAATGGAAAAAAAGCATACCTGATTTACACAAAAAACCAACTATATTCCTTTTAGGCAATTAGTTTTTTAGAATTTGTTTAAATTTGCAACATATTTTTTAACAATCCCCGCCTCGATGATTAGTGTAGAAGTACTTACATTCAATATGTTTTCAGAAAATACCTATATTGTATACGACGAAACAAAAGAATGCGTAGTGATTGACCCCGGCTGTAGCGATTATCAGGAGCGAATGGAGCTAAAAAGCTTTATTGATGGTAGAGGTCTCACTGTCAAACACTTACTGAACACCCACGCCCATATTGATCATGTATTAGGCAATGATTTTGTAAAAAAAACCTATGGTGTACAATATTATTTGCACAAAAAAGACCTACCTCTTTTAGAAAACAATGTTGAAAGAGCGCAATTTTACGGTTTTCCGGGTTACGTCGGGGCGGAAGTAGATGTTTTTTTGGAGGAGGGTGATATTATAAAGTTTGGTAAAAGCGAGTTGGAGGTGATTTTTGTACCTGGCCATGCTCCTGGTCATGTGGCTTTTATTTCAAACCCTGATAAACTATGTATTTCTGGAGATGTACTTTTTAAAAGAAGTATTGGCAGAACAGATTTTCCGCTTTGCAATCATGATGATTTGATAGCGAGCATTAGAGACAAAATTTTTAATTTAGCCGATGATATGGTGATTTTACCAGGCCATGGCCCCTTTACCACTGTGGGTGAGGAGAAAAAATATAACCCATATGTTGGCCTAGAAAGCTAATACGTATCTATTAACAAATTCATTTTGCAAGTAAAAAAACATATCCCCAATACGCTCACACTTGGCAATTTGCTTTGTGGTTGTTTGGCATTAGTGCAAGTATTGCAAAATAAAGACATTCAATTGGCCTGTTTATTAATGGTAATTTCACTTGTTTGTGATTTTTTTGATGGATTTTTGGCCCGTAAACTAAATGTGAGCTCACCAATTGGAAGGGAATTGGACTCGCTTGCAGATATGGTTACTTTTGGCGTTCTACCTGCTGCCATACTTTCCTATATCATTGAATATCAAGCTGGTATTACCTCATATTTAAAGTTTTTTCCTTATCTTATCGCCTTATTTTCGGCATTAAGATTGGCCAAATTTAATATTGATACCCGACAATCCGACTCATTTATTGGCTTAAATACACCCGCTAACTCAATTTTAATTGCTGCAATCGCACTTAATTTGATTCATTCAACTGGTGATTGGTTAAGTTCATTATTTAGAAATCATTATTTTGTGATTAGTTTTGTAATAATTTCTAGCTATCTTTTGGTGGCTGAATTGCCCATGTTTGCTTTCAAATTCAAAAACTTTAGTTGGAAAGGCAATGAAATCCGATTTGGATTTTTAGCTTTTGCCGCTCTAATTTTAGCTTTATTTCAATTAGTGGGAATTCCTTGGATTATTTTGGCCTATATTTTATTGTCGCT
>JAZKGO010000125.1:0-2110 GCA_040385875.1 Bacteroidota bacterium | reverse complement strand
ATGAAATTTATCGCTGAAATAGATGTAATGCCTCAAAAAGAAATCTTGGACCCACAAGGAAAGGCCGTAAAGTTGGGGTTGAAAAATCTTGATATAAAAGGTGTAGAAAATGTAAGAATTGGCAAACATATGCAAATGGAAATTATTGCAGACACCAAAGAAATTGCAGAAGCACAAGTGGAAATTGCCTGTAAAAAACTACTGGCTAATTTGATTATGGAGGACTTTACTTACCAATTGACTGCGGTTTAATTGGTTCAAATTTTATTCAAATTTTATACTAATCCTCTGAAAATAAATTAGTTATATTTATTTTCAGAGCCTGTGGCTGGTATTGAATCGACTATTAATTCTAGTAGTCATTAATGCTGAGAAGCACCAATGTGCAGGCATCTTCCGCAGGAATATTGTGTGAAAGCAAATAATTTAAAAACTCAGGATTTTCGGCACCAGGATTGAAAAGTACTCTTTTAGGTTTTAAATCCAAGATGTATTGATAGTAAGGTATTTGATGAGTGGGGTTCAAATAGATTGTTACTGTATGAATATTTTTGAAATCTGGAAAGCCCACCTCAATTGTATCATTATTGATTTTACCCACTTTATTTCCTAATAATTTCACGGGGTACCCTCTTGCAACTAAATTTTTAGCCGCTCTGTTTGAATATCGCTCAGGATTTTCGCTAGCACCTATCACCAAAGTAATCTCATTTTTCTGCATTTATTTATTTATATTTTTAATAATATAGATGTTTCTGTGTAAATTCCCTTTATTAAATTCTTTGCAAAAGTAAAATTTATTGATAAAAATGATTGGCATAAGCTCGACTGACTTTCCTAATGAATATTCTAATCAAATAATTTTTTGGCAAAATAACGCTCAATCTATAATTAACGATTATACGACTCAAAAAACTAGTTTTTTGCATGGTTGCCAGCCCAATTTAGCCATTCAAATGCCCACCACTCAAATTATTTACATACTTACAAAACGATTTGGGGAGGAAAAAGTTCGGCAATGCTTAAATCCTGACCATACCTTTACTTCACCTATTTCGGAAGAGCCTGATTCAGAATGGCTCAAATCTGTAACAATGGTGGGTGTAAACGTACGAACTATTGGCAGCTTTTGGAGTTTGGTCAAATATGCCATGACACTACCTAGTGCAATTTCCTCTGTCCATTTATTACCCATTTGGGAATGTGGTGTGGTGGCAAGTTTATATGGAATGGCAAGCTGGCATATCAATCCTGAGTTTTTTGATTATGACCTTTCCGTTCAATTTCCACTTTTGAACTCTATAGAAAAACAATTAAAGGTAGCAGTAAATCTTCTGCATTTGATGGGTAAAACTGTAGGCTTTGATGTGGTACCTCATTCTGACAGATATTCAGAAATTGTGCTGGCTAACCCTTATAATTTTGAATGGTTAAAAAGGAAAGAGTTTAAAATAGTGGATCATTCAGATCATTTGCCAGACAAAGTGGCCGCCAGAATTGTTGAATTTATCAATATAAATGGCTCAGTATCAGGAGATTATTTTTCAAGAAATTATAAGGATTTTTTTGACAATAGTAAAAATAGCGAGGAGGTAAGATTAAGGATATTATTTGGAAATAAGGAAAATAAAGATGCTCGAAATCATCGGCGCAACGCCCTAATCAGCTATTTATTTGAAAAAGGGTATGAACCAGCACCCGCTACTATGGCACCTCCTTATCGTGGCTTGATTGTTGACCAATCGGAAGAGGCGAAAACTGTTGATAACGAAGGAAGAGTTTGGAGAGACTATATCATTGAGAAACCTCAAGAAATGTCAAGGGTATTTGGGCCTTTAGCTCGATATAAATTGTATAAATCAAAAGATCATAACCTGAATTGGGAGCTTGATTTTAACAAACCGAGAACTGAAATATTTGAATATGTGGGCAGAAAGTATTTAGAGGTTTGCCAAAACTTTAATTTTGATTTCATGAGGGGCGATATGTCGCATGTACAAATGAATCCAAATGTGACCACAAGCCATATCAACGAATATTATGATATCCATAAATTTGTTAAAAATTACATCAAAAAAGTAAAACCGTCATTTGGCTATTTTGCGGAAAG
>JAZKGO010000124.1:0-14952 GCA_040385875.1 Bacteroidota bacterium | reverse complement strand
TTCAGTTTTAAAAATAAACTCACCAAACAAACGATTAAAATAAATCTAGAAAACGGGAGCCTTTTGATCATGAAAGGAGAAACACAATCTCATTGGTTACATGCTTTGCCCAAATCTTCAAAAACAAATGGTCCGAGAATTAACCTCACTTTCAGGAAAATGATTGCTGAATAAAAATCAAAAAAAATGCCCGCTTTTATAGCAGGCATTTCAAGTTTAATCAAAGTATTTTTTCAAGATTCTTAATCCAATTTGCCATCGTCAGCAACATTCGGTTCCAATGTATCTATCAGAGCATCAGGCACTACCGCTACTTTCTGTTTGATTTTGGCCTCCAATTCATCCATCAATTCTTGGTTATCTTTCAACAAATCTCTTACACTATCACGGCCTTGGCCCAATCTGGTTTCTCCATATGAAAACCATGAACCAGATTTTTTCACAATCTCCAACTCAACCGCCAAATCCAAAACTTCCCCTACTTTCGAAATCCCTTCGCCATACATAATGTCAAATTCAACCACTTTAAATGGTGGTGCCATTTTGTTTTTCACTACTTTCACACGGGTACGATTGCCCAAAATACTATCAGCACCTTCTTTGATTTGACCAATTCTGCGAATATCTAAACGAACTGAAGCATAAAATTTAAGTGCATTTCCGCCTGTGGTGGTTTCAGGGCTACCGAACATCACTCCTATTTTCTCACGTAACTGGTTGATAAATATACAACAACAACCCGTTTTATTAATTGTTCCAGTGAGTTTACGAAGTGCTTGTGACATCAAGCGAGCCTGTAAGCCCATTTTACTGTCACCCATCTCCCCTTCTATTTCAGCACGTGGCACCAATGCAGCCACTGAATCAATTACAATAATATCAATGGCACCTGAGCTAATTAAATGCTCAGCAATTTCTAAAGCCTGCTCACCATTATCCGGTTGCGAAATCAACAAATTTTTGGTATCAATCCCCAACTTCTCAGCATAGCTTTTGTCAAAAGCATGCTCAGCATCGATGAATGCTGCCAAACCACCAGCCTTTTGAGCCTCCGCAATAGCATGCATGGTAAGCGTAGTTTTACCAGACGATTCTGGCCCATATATCTCTACTACTCTGCCACGAGGCAAGCCACCAATTCCCAAAGCCAAATCAAGGCCTAATGAACCAGTTGAAATAGTGGGCACCTCCATCACTGCTTGATCTGAAAGACGCATCACCGTGCCTTTACCGTAAGTTTTATCTAGTTTGTCTAATGTGGTCTGTAATGCTTTGAGTCTGTCGCTGGTATTTTCTGTTGCTTTCGCCATTTTTATATGTTTTTGTGGTATTTTTAAAATGATAAATTTAACTTTGTGAAATTACGATTTTTTATCTTAATTATGATAAAAGGGTTTGTAATTATTGACAATTCCCATCTTAAATTTTGACCCAAATAATTGTAAATGCAATTTAAATCTGTGAGCAGAAATATTAACAGTCTATTCTTAAATTTCTTAAGTTTACTTTTCCTGTTTTTCTTGTTTTTAGCTGTGAATGTTTCGGCGCAAATAAATAATAATGCCTTTATTTTTGAAGCGAAATCAGATTCAATTCATCAAACTAAATGGAAGATAGATTTTCAAAGTTTAAGTTATTTTCAAAATAGGGAATATTTTGGTCAAATTGCAGATGGTTATACTTTGTTTGGCAATTTAGTGGCACCAAAAATTATCTATAAGCCCAGCTCAAAAGTGAGCATAGAAGCAGGGGCCTTTATTAAAAAAGACTTTGGTAATGATGGAATAAAAGAGATTCAGCCCATTTTTACTATTTTAATTGAAAAAGATTCAACCAAATTCAGATTTGGGAATCTGAATGGCAATCTCAATCATCAATTAATTGAACCGCTATACAGTTTTGAGGGTATCATTTCTAACAATCTGGAAAGCGGCATTCAGTTAACAAAAATCAAAAATGGTAACTTCTTCGATTTTTGGGTAGATTGGCAGAGAATGATTTATCAAAAATCACCGTTTAAAGAAGAGATTTGGGGAGGAGTGAACTGGAAACCTGTGGTTTACAAAAAAAATAATTTCCAATTTAAAATACCCATTCAGTTCACGGCCTACCATAAAGGAGGACAAATAACTATTGATAATCGACCGCTCAAAACTGAAATCAACTTAGCAATAGGAACGGAAACAAGTTGGCAAAAGGATGGTTTTTTTGAGAGAATTACGCTCCAAAATTATTTATTGGCTTTTAAAGAGCAGTCAAATGTGATTAAAGAATATAAATCTGGAATGGCACTTTATTTAAATGCAACCTTTGAAAATAAAAAATTCAATACAATGTTTAGCTATTTCTACGGCAATTCGTTCAATTCTTTTGCTGGTGGCGATCTTTATCAATCCATCAATAAAAACGAATCGTCCAATACGGAACAATATCGCAAACTATTGATAGTGAGACTATATAAGGATATTTGTATCATTCCGAACCTTTATTTAGTCGCTCGATTTGAACCCTATTACGATTTAGTAAATAAACAATTCGAGCATTCAGAGGGCTTATTTATCAGCTATAAAGAACAATTTGGATTGGGTAGGAAAACAAAATAATATTTCCACATCAATTCAAAAAAACTATTTACCATAATTATACGTTTTAGCACTGTGGATTTTCAACAAAGCTTTTGGCATTTTTTTTGCAAATCAATTGATTGAGTCTAGTAAATTCCAATGAAAAAAATAAAATCTAAACTTTACTTTTTAGCCGCATTCGGCCTATTGGCTTTTGGTTTCAAAGCTATGGATCGCCTAAGAGTGGTTGAAAATACTAGTTTTGGCCCTGGTGAACATATTGAATATCGAGTACATTATGGCATCATCAATGCAGCTGAAGCCATTGTTCATGTTGATCATAAAATCCAAAAAGTAAATAACAGACCTTGCTATAATGTGAAAGTGGTGGGCAAAACCACTGGTGCATTTGATTTAGTGAGTAAAGTGCGTGATACTTGGCAAAGCTATATCGACACCTCCGCAATGATTCCTCATCAATTTTATACCAATAAACGGGAAGGTGGCTATAAAAATATAGAAAAAGTCATTTTTGATCATGAAAATGAGGTAGCAAATCGATACGATTTGGATGATAAGCGTGAAAAAAATACCTATAAAGTGCCAAAAAATGTTCAGGATGTAGTAAGCGGCTATTATTATTTAAGAACAATAGACTTCTCCAACATGAAAATTGGGCAAACGGTTTTGGTTAAGGCTTTTTTTGAAGGCGAAATTTTAGATATGCGAATGAAATATGCAGGAAAAGATAAAATAAGAACCAAATATGGTACCGCTAAAGTATTTAAAATCAATCCAATACTACCCAACAACAGCTTTTTTGAGGATGAAAACTCGATACGAATATGGGTTTCCGATGACGCCAATAAAATACCTTTAAAAATTGAAGTAGATTTAAGAATTGGTGCTATTTCTATGGACATAAAAAAATTCAGCGGTTTAAAAAACCAACTGAATTTTGAATAAACGGTATTAATTGTTATTTTTAGCTATAATAGAAATCGATACAAATTATTAATTTTTCAAAACTTTACGCAGCCTATCAATATGATCCTGAACAATCTTTTCTGAGTTCATGGCCTCATTCAATGAATTCACCGAATAGATAACAGTGCTATGATCACGATCGAAATAATAACCAATATTTGAGAGCGGGATATTTAAAATCTCTTTTGCCAAAAACATGGCCATTTGTCGAGGTAAAATAAATTCCTTCTTTCTGCTCTTACTTTTAATATCTTCAATTGAGACTAAAAAGTGTTTGCTCACCTCTTCAAAAATAGTGTCCATTGTTACTACTTTTTCTTGTTTCTCCACAATCCCTTTGAGCGTTCTTTTGGCTAAGTCCAAATCAACATCTCTCCTATTTAATGATGAATGCGCCATGAGTGATACTAAAACCCCCTCCAATTCTCGTACATTTGTATTCACAGTATTCGCCAAATACTCAATCACATCATCCCTAAAAGTAAGGCCATCGTTTTCTAATTTCTTTTGAATAATGGCCACTCTAGTCTCAAAATCAGGCTTTTGCAAGTCTGCTGTAAGCCCCCATTTAAATCTGGAAAGCAGCCTATCCATAAAACCTTCCAATTTTTTAGGGGCACGATCACTCGACATGATTATTTGCTTCCCTGTTTGGTGCAAATGATTGAATATATGAAAAAATGTCTCTTGAGTTTTTTCCTTTCCTGCCAAAAACTGAACATCATCAATTATCAGCACATCCACATTCATATAGAAATTAGAAAATACTTGAAGTGAATTATTTTTGACGGCATTAATAAATTGGTTGGTAAACTTTTCAGAAGAAACATAAAGCACAAAACGATTCGGATCCGAAACCTTAATCCCGTTTCCAATTGCTTGCAATATATGGGTCTTACCCAAACCAACTCCACCGTATATCATCAATGGATTGAAAGAAGTCGTGCCAGGCTTGTTAGCAACTGCTATTCCGGCTGACCTCCCCAAACGATTGCAATCTCCCTCCACAAAGTTGTCAAATGTATAGGCAGGGTTTAAATACGATTCTTGTTTGAGTGTATCGAGTAAGTTTAGTTCAAATGGACTTCTATTAAAATCAGGCTCCTTACCAAAACTTTGAACCTTACTTTTTGAATGATCAGGCAGAACATTTTTTTGAGCTTGACTAATTGCATTTTTCAAAGATGGTTTATCGACCATAATTGAATATTCTAGTTGACCCAAATGGCCAATACTCTTGTCAATGGCGTTTCTAAGTACCCTCACGTAGTTTTCTTCCAACCATTCGTAAAAGAACTTCGAAGGGACCTGAATTGTAAGGGTATTATTGGCAAATTTAACTGGAACGATAGGTTCAAACCAAGTCTTAAAACTTTGCTCAGAAATCTCCTTCTTGATTGAATGGAGGCAAGTTTCCCAAACTGTGGTAGAGTTAATAATCATAAAATACTGTTGGTAATAATAATATAAATTTCAAACGGGATGTAAATGTAGAAAAAAAAATGAACTTGGAAAAACAGATGCAATAGCGAAATTCAAATTATTGGAAAATTATTATTTCACCCCAATCAAAACATTGGTCCTGCGATAGAAAAAACACTTAACTAATTGATTATTAAAATTTTATGAAATATTAGAAAATTGAAAAATTCTTTGAAAAATCAAATAAATTACATTTCTAAATTCTGCAATCGACTTGAAAGCAATACTATACATAAAATTTTAGAAAGGAATTTAAGAATATTAACAAAAAAAAAGCTAATAATTTAAAATACAATGCTTTAAGAAATTATTAAATAATTATTAATTTTCACCAGCTATTTTTAAAGGAATTTAACAATGAAAATTATCGTAATTGCAAGGGATTATTGATATTTTTTTAAAAGTATTTTTACTGTATTTTCTACTAACCAGAAGCCGTGATTTTGTAATTAGATTCGGACAAATAGGTAAATTTTAGAAACCAATTATTACACCTACATACAAGTTTTATTAGGAATTCATTTAGAAAGATAAATCATCCAATAAAATAATAGAATAACATAATAAAATTGGATTTTACCCATAGCTATTATTGAGTTGATTGCTTAATAATCTAAATGAATTTTTAAGGATAGAGATGAATTGCCGGTTTGAGGTTTATATTTGACTATTAATAAGTGGTATGGAAATATCCAGCCCGATAACATAATCAAGTAGAACAATATTAGCTAATCAAAATTTTGAAAATTAAATGGAATTTGACTTATCAAAAATAACCCTCATCAAGGTAATTGATATTGTATTGGTAGCATTACTACTTTTTTGGGTGTTTAAGCTCTTAAAAGGTGGAATTGCTCGCAATATTTTTATTGGTTATCTATTTGTATTCGTTACTTATTTGGCAGTAGAGGCATTACATCTAGCCATCTTAACCAAAATTTTGGGAGAATTTATGAGGTGGGGTGTTTTGGGCTTAATTATTATTTTCCAGCAAGAAGTAAGGCATTTTTTGCAATTAATTGGCAGATCCACCTCATTTCAAAATAATGCTTTTTTAAAAAAAATCTATAAACCTATCATTAAGGATTCTGAAAGTCAGGACACTTTGAAGGCCGTGATTGACTCCACCAAAGCAATGGCTACCGCTCATATCGGTGCTTTGATTGTAGTTCATAAAAACAACGATTTGCAAAGGTATATTGAAACAGGTGATGAAATCGATTCAACTATTTCTAAAAGACTCATAATCAGCATATTTAACAAAAATTCGCCTCTTCACGATGGAGCAATAATTATCCAAAACGACAGGATTAGGGCCGTAAGATGTATGCTACCCATCTCAGAAAGCGGTACAATTTCGCCCAACCTAGGTTTTAGGCACCGAGCGGCTATAGGCATGAGCGAACAAAATGATGCCGCCATCATTGTGGTATCAGAAGAAAATGGCGAAATCGCATTGGTATATACTAGAAAACTATTCCGAAAATTAACAATTGTTGAATTAGAAGAAAAACTTCTCAGTTATTTTGAGAATAATTGAATAGCCAAGCGCTTCCTCACCGAACAATAATTGATAAAGACACATTTTAATGATTGCAGCGTACCTTAAATTTCTGTACAAAAGTAAAAATGAGCATTCTATTCATTCACCTTTTGTATTTGAACTGTATACAAAAATTATACTAAAAAAAGAGAAGAGAGAAGAATTCTTAGTAATTGAAAATTTGAGGAAAGACCAATTAGAAAATGACCAAGTGATTGAAATTCAAGACTTTGGTGCTGGCTCAAAACTCAATAAAGGTAATTTTAGGAGAATATCAGAAATAGCCAAGAATGCTGAGAAAAGTCCAAAATTTGGCCAGCTATTATTTAGATTGATAGAATACTTTCAACCTAAAACCGTCTTGGACTTAGGTACCTCTTTGGGAATCAGCACTTTGTATCAAGAAGCTGCATTAACAGAAAAAGCAAAAATATATAGTTTTGAAGGCTGCCCTCAAACAGCCAACGAAGCCTCAAAACTCTTTGACAAGGCAACAAATAATACCATTGAACAAATAGTGGGTAATCTTGACCAAACTTTAAAAACTCAATTGGCGCAACTCCAAACGGTCGATTTTGTTTTTTTTGATGCCAATCATCGATATGAACCCACTATTCGGTATTTTACTTTATGTTTAGAAAAAGCCACAGAGCAATCTGTATTCGTTTTCGACGATATTCACTGGTCGGCAGAAATGGAACAAGCTTGGCTACAAATAAAGCAAGACTCAAGAGTAATGATTACAATTGATTTATTTTGGGTGGGGCTTGTTTTCTTCAGGACTAACCAACCAAAGCAGGATTTTGTGCTCAGATTTTGATTATAAATTGAAATATATTCTACAAATTGATGAAACTAAAATTAATTAAATCGCCTGCTGTAAGTTTAATTGGCTTAGTATTGCCCTTATTCATCAATCAAGCATTCGCCCAATCAATCGAAAATGATAGTATATTTTATGCAAAAGCTATCAGCAATACAATAGCGAAATACAATAACGTAATCAGCTACCAATCAAGGCTTTATAATGGCAAACAATATGCAAGCTATCCGTTTACATTTAAGGAAGGCCATCCTTTTTTTGAATCGATTGAGATGAGCAAGGGTTCTATCGTATATGACAACCAATTTTGCCTCGATGTCCTTTTACAATTCGACGAAGTCTCAGAGGTGGTTATTTTTAAAGATCAAACACATTTCACACAATTACTTTCGGATAAAATAAGTGAATTTACTTTGCTCGGTAGCAAATTCATCAGAATAGAAAAAGACAGTTCCAATTCAATTGCAATCAAAAAAAGTGGATTTTTCAATGTAATATATGAAGGTTCGACGTTGGTTTTGAAACAAGAAATTAAATATATAAAAGAGGATATTAGCATTGCATCAGATGGTATCAAAAGATCCATAAATAGCAAAGAACAGTATTATGTTCGAAAAAATAATGAATATTTTATAGTGGATAGTAAAAAAGATATGCTAAATATATTTAAAAATCATAGAAACGAAATAGTGGATTATAAGAAAACTAACAAACTGAATTTTAGGAATGATAAACAAAATTCGTTGGTGAAAATTGCTCAGTTTTATGATAAATTATCCGTCATTAAATAAAAAACATTTTGAAAAAACGTCTACTCTATTTTCTTTACATTTTAAGCTGTTTTATTTTCAATCCAATAATTGGGCAAAATAATTCTCAATATACAGTTTCTGTGGAATTGAAGCAAGCAAAAATTAACGAACTGGTTAGCAAAATTGAAAAACAAACGGACCTTTATTTTTATTATGATTCTCCGCAATTTGATAGTCTAAGCTTTACCATTTCAGCCACCAATCAGCCGTTGAAAATTGTTTTGGATCAAGCTTTAACGCCCCTCAATTTTTTTTATACAATTGATAACCAGCACAATGTATTCATTACCAAAGGTAGGGCAATAAATCTAGAACTCCCCTCTAATTTGTTTTTACCCTCCATAAACGAAAAAGAAAATTCTATTCAAATTACCAATAAAATTGAGTTTGATGATGAAGAAATAGATGCTAAAACAAAGATTGGTTTAGAAAATAAACTATTTGAAATCGGGCAAAAAACGGTTAAAATATCGCCAGGAAATGCAACTTTGGCGGGTTATGTAAAAAACTCAAAAACTGGTGAGGCCGTGATTGGAGCATCTGTTTTTATTGAGAATCCTCGAATAGGCAAAGCAACCGATCAATATGGTTATTACTCAATTGCCATACCCAAAGGCCCGCATGTACTAAATATTTTGAGTATTGACATGAAAGATACCAAACGCAAAATTATGCTTTATGGCGATGGAAAACTTAATATTGATATGCAAGAAACTGTTACAGCACTCAAAGAGGTAGTGATTTCGACCCAAAAAAGGAGCAATATTAAAAGTACACAAATGGGACTTCAGAAAATTGATATCAAAACCATCAAACAAGTACCTGTAGTATTTGGCGAGGCTGATTTGTTAAAAGCGGTTACTACACTACCTGGTGTAAAAACGGTTGGGGAGGCAAGTACTGGACTAAATGTTCGTGGTGGAGCTGCCGATCAAAATCTGATTCTTTTTAATGAAGGTACAATTTACAATCCTTCTCACTTTTTTGGACTTTTCTCCGCTTTTAATCCAGAAACCGTGAAAGAAGTGGAGCTGTACAAAAGCAGTATCCCCGCCAAATATGGAGGTCGATTGTCTTCAGTAATTAATATCAATAGCCGTGAGGGCAATAAAAAAAATATCACCGGTTCGGCTGGAGTAGGCTTGCTCACAAGCAGGCTCAACTTGGAAGGCCCGATTGTAAAAGATAAGTCGTCGTTCATAATCGGTGGCCGCACTACTTATGCCAATTGGCTGCTCAACCTTTTGCCAGATCAGTATAAAAATAGCAAAGCAAGCTTTTACGATTTAAACCTTAATTTGACCCATGAGATTAACAAAAATAACAACGTGTTTTTCAGTGGTTATCTGAGTAATGATCAATTCAACCTCAATAATGATACCCTTTATAGCTATGGCAACAAAAATATTTCTTTAAAATGGAAGCATATTTTCAACAATAAACTGACCAAAACCACCTCAATTGGGAATGATTATTATGGTTACAATATTTCCAGTAGCAAATTACCTCCTTCAGCCTATCGGTTGGGTTTTGATATCAACCAGTCCTATTTCAAAACACATTTCAACTATTATTTAAATGATAAACATACACTTGACTTCGGTTTGAATTCGGTATTGTACAATTTACATCCTGGTAATTATAAACCGTTGGGCAATGAGTCATTGGTAAAACCCGATAGAATTGAAGCTGAAAAAGCATTAGAAACTGGCATTTATTTTACGGACCACTACGAGATATCCAATGCACTCTCCATCGATGGAGGTATACGATATGTAATTTATAATTATCTAGGGCCAAAAGCGGTGAATAAATATGCGAACAATTTGCCTAAAACAGAAGGCAATCTTTTGAGTACCCAAAGCTACGAAAATGGGAAAGTTATCCAAACATTTAATGCCCCCGAATACAGGCTTTCGATGCGTTATGCTTTCAACGAAACCTTTTCTGTAAAAGGTGGCTACAATACCCAACAGCAATATATTCACTCGCTTTCGAATACTACAGCGATGGCTCCCACCGATATTTGGAAATTGAGTGACCCAAATATTAAACCTCAACAAGGCAACCAGATTTCTTTAGGTTTGTATAAAAATCTACAATCGAACGCCATAGAAACTTCCTTTGAGGTCTATTATAAAAATATAAAAAACTACCTCGACTATAAATCTGGGGCTGAGTTGATTCTAAATCATCATATTGAGACTGAGGTAATTGCCACCAAAGGCAAGGCTTACGGAGTAGAACTTTTAATAAAAAAAATTGCTGGTAAAATGACAGGATGGGTCAGTTACACTTGGTCAAGGGTATTATTAAAAATGGATGACCCTACCAATGGCGAGATGATTAATAAAGGGGCATGGTATCCATCCAATTATGACAAACCACATGACATCACTGTGATTGGCAATTATCGATTTAGCCATCGATTCAGTACTTCTTTGAATGCCACTTACAGTACAGGCAGGCCTATTACGCTCCCAATAGGTATATTTTATTATTTAGGTTCTTACCGTACACTTTATGCTGATAGGAATGGCTATCGAATACCGGATTATTTCAGAGCCGATTTTGCCATGAACATTGAAGGCAATCATAAAATTTACCAAAAAACCCATAACTCATGGACGATTGGTGTCTATAATATTTCAGGCCGAAAAAACCCTTATTCTGTTTATTATATTGCAGAAAAAGGGCGAATCAATGGATACAAGCTTTCGATATTTGGTAGTGCTATCCCTTATGTCAATTTTAATATCAGGTTTTAATAAGAAATGAAAAAAATATTTTTTATAGTACTTCCTCTTTTAGTGATTTTAGGCTGTAGAGAGATTTTTGAATCGCCAGTAAAATCGCCATCGACAGGTTACTTAGTGGTGGAAGGAGCCATAAATAGTGGCGAAGGCAGTACTATTATTATCTTGAGCCGCACCACGAGTTTGGACGATAAAAAAATGCTATATGAAAAAGGCGCCATTATTTCAATAGAAGGCGAAGATAAAAGTAGCAGAGTTTTAAAAGAAAATCCAAATGGTCAGTACATTGGACAAAATTTGGGTTTAAACTCAAATCAAAAATATCAATTAAAAATCATTACTTCAAGAGGTAAAAAGTATTTATCAGATTTTGTAGCCGTGAACATCAATCAACCGATAGATAGCTTAAGTCTGAAGCGTGAAAACGGAGGAGTGCAAATATATGTGAATACACAAAATTCAAAAAATAGCACAAATTATTATCAATGGGAAACTGAGCAAACCTGGGAATACCATGCCGAAATGACCTCAGCATTGAAATATGAAATTACGGGTACTCCCAATAGACCTATCTACAAAGCGGTGTACCGGTTTCCAAAAACTCCTGGGACAATTGACTCCAGTCTTTTTATGTGTTGGGAGTCGGTTTCCAATACAAACCTATTGATTGCAAATACTGAAAAGCTTACAAAGGATCTCATTTACCATCCTTTAGCCTATATACCACCCAATTCAAACCATTTAAATGTACTCTACAGCATCAATGTAAGGCAAATCACTTGGAGTAAAGAAGGCTATGAATTTTTGGATAGAATCCAAAAAAATACCGAGAAAACAGGCTCTATTTTTGATGCGCAACCTTCTGAATTGAATGGAAATATTCACAATGTTGATGACCCCACCGAACCTGTAATTGGATTTGCAAACATTAGCCCAATCCAAGAAAAACGTATTTACTTAAATAGGAAAATGTTTGATGATTGGTATTTTCCAATATTTTATTGCAAGCGGGACACACTTGTTAATACCAGCGCCTACATTATTGCTAATGAGGGGGTTGACCTAATACCCATCCAAAATGGTGATTGCTTTGGCTGTGGGCCGCTTGATGTGAAAGTATTTTTCGCTGCCGAACAATTGTGTGTTGATTGCACATTAAAGGGTGGTACAAATAAAAGACCAACTTTTTGGCCAAAATAATTAGACTAAAAATATAAATAGGTGCTTGGGAATTAGATGTCATTAGTATTAATAATTATGCATACTTTTTTAAAGATTATGGCTCAAAAGGTGATTTTTTCAAGTTGTGTTTCAAATTTCTTGAAAGTCAAATTATTATTGATTATCACCCTTATCCTCCTAATTTCTGGCTCCAAATCAATTGCCCAAAATCAAAGAGCTGAGTCAATTCAAAATTCATTTATTGCCTATCAACAAAACAATTTGCAAGAAAAAATCTATCTCCATACGGATAAAGATCTTTTTATGGTGAGTGAAATCCTTTGGTTCAAAGCCTATTTAGTGGATGGTTTTTTTCATAAACCACTGAATATAAGCAAAGTAGTGTATGTGGAACTACTTGAAAAAAATAATAAAGCTGTATTGCAGGCCAAAATAGAAATGAAGGATGGCTTTGGAAATGGTTCTTTCCAATTGCCTGTTTCAACTCTTTCAGGCCACTATACCTTGCGGGCCTATACCAATTGGATGAAAAATTATGATCAACAATTTTTCTTCGAAAAAGCAATCACAATCATTAATCCTTCTAAACCAGTAGCGATTGAAGCTGCTCAAAACCAAGGTTATGAAGTCAATTTCTTTCCTGAGGGTGGTAATTTAGTGCATGAAATCCAAAGTAAAATTGCTTTCCATGTGGTAGATTATTTAGGAAAAGGCCAGCAAGCAAAAGGTATAATAATCAACGAAAAAAAGGATACATTGACCACTTTTTCGACAGAAAAATTTGGTATGGGCAGTTTTCAATTCAAGCCACAATCTACTCAAACCTATACAACAATTATTCGGCTTGAAAACGGAAAAACTGTTGAAAAGGAATTACCAAAAACATTTGAAAAAGGATTTGTGATGCAAATTATCCCCGCCACGCAAGAACAACTGAAAGTTTCCATAAAGCATTCAAACGATAATCAGGTTAATTCTCCAATTTATTTATTAGTACATACAAAAGGGGTTTTTAAACAGATTCTAACCAAAAATATGCAAAATAATGAAGCTGTATTTTTGATTGATAAAAACAAATTAGGAGATGGCATATCACAAATAACCTTATTCAACGAGGAAGGCGAGGCTGTTTGTGAGCGATTGTATTTCAAATATCCTGAAAAACAACTGCAAATCGACGTAAAATTAGATGGAAAAACCTACGAATCCCGTAAAAAAATTATTGCCAATATTAATTCAACCGATCAAAAATCAAAGCCCAAAGTGGCAAATTTGTCGATGTCAGTTTACCAAATTGATTCCTTACAAACATTGGATCGGTCCAACATTCACAATTATCTTTGGCTATCCGCTGATTTAAAAGGGCAAATTGAGGCTCCTGAGTACTATTTCAAGGATAATGGGATTAGATTGGAGCAGGATACTGACAATCTAATGCTTACTCATGGTTGGCGCCGATTCCGCTGGGAGACATTGCTCGCCGACAAAAAAGCAGATTTAGGATTTTTACCTGAACATACTGGTCATATTTTATCTGGCAAAATAACGAACACAAAAACGAATTCAGTCGGAGCAAATATCAATAGTTTTTTAACTGTACCAAGCACCCAAACCAAATTTTATACCGCTGCTTCAAACAAAGACGGAGATTTCAAATTTGATTTAAAGGGTTTTTATAATGAAGGAGAAATTATTTTACAAACCAACCCAGCGATTGATAGCAATTATAGTTTCAAAATTTCGAGTCCATATATTATTTCCGATACGAAAAATAGGCTATCAAATTTTTCACTCTCAGACTATAATTTGACAGCTTTTACAAACCATTATCGAAATACTCAAATTCAAAATAGCTATTTAGGCAGAAAAAATAAACCTTTTATGCCCATAAATAAAGATACTATGG
Source organism: Bacteroidota bacterium (assembly GCA_040385875.1). GTDB lineage: Bacteria > Bacteroidota > Bacteroidia > Cytophagales > Spirosomataceae > JANMZR01. Next base: position 897 of record JAZKGO010000124.1, on the reverse strand, counting down.
CCTTTTATGGTGTGCCTGACTTTACCTATTTGCTAGATAACTATGTGAGATTTACCACCATGGAAGAGGTGCTTCGTGAGTATGTGCAGCCTGTAATCGTGCGAAAAAGTAACAATAAGTACAAATTACACGTGCTAGACAAATTAAAATTAGCGTTTTTTGAAACGGATCCCTTGATACTCTTGGATGGATTGCCAATATTTGAGATGGACAAATTTTTAAGTTATGATCCATTGAAAATCAGGAAATTAGAAGTGATTTCTGGGAAATACTATTTAAGAAATATGATGTTTGATGGCATTGCCAATTTTGTAACTTACAAGGGTCAACTACCTGACTTTGAGCTTGATCCAAAAGCTGTTTTGATCGATTATGAAGGACTACAACTGAAAAGGGAATTTTATTCTCCAAAATATGATAATCCTCTACAATCCACCAGTCGACTACCCGATTTTAGGCAAACGATGTATTGGAATCCTCAAATTAAAACGGATACAAATGGATTTGGAATGGTTGATTTTTATACTTCTGACTTGCCTGGTAAATACGCCATTGTGTTGCAAGGAATTACTCCAGATGGTGTAGCTGGTGTAAAAGTTGAATATTTTGAAGTGCAGAAAAAATAAATATCGATTTTACTTTTTGCACCATCTTTCAATTTTGTATCTTTGCATTCTTAAAAAAAGGGGGATTAGCTCAGTTGGCTAGAGTACTTGCCTTTCCCGAATGTGTTCGGGAAAGGGGTCATCGGTTCTTAAGAAAGGTTATTAAATTAAGGGGGATTAGCTCAGTTGGCTAGAGTACTTGCCTGGCAGGCAAGGGGTCATCGGTTCGAATCCGATATTCTCCACTTCTTAAAAGCCTCATAATCAAATGATTGTGAGGCTTTTTTGTTTA
>JAZKGO010000123.1:2935-6717 GCA_040385875.1 Bacteroidota bacterium | reverse complement strand
AAAAAGCGCTTAATGAACTCTCTGAATCAATTAAGGTTCAAGGGATTATCCAACCGATTACAGTTAGGCAACTTAATAGAGATTCATTTCAGTTAATTTCTGGCGAAAGGAGATTGCAGGCATCTATTAAAGCGGGATTAACTACCATCCCAGCATATGTTCGGACTGCCGATGACCAACAAATGTTGGAAATGGCATTGATTGAGAATATTCAAAGAGAAAATCTGAATGCAATTGAAATTGCCTTGAGTTACCAAAGGTTACTGACTGAGTGTAATCTGAAGCAGGACGAATTAGGTGAGCGTGTAGGCAAGAACAGGACTACGGTAAACAACTATTTGAGATTATTGAAATTGCCAGCCCAAATACAAATTGCTTTGAGAGATGAGCTGATAAGTATGGGACATGCAAGGGCACTAATTAGCATTGAAGACGCTGATATTCAATTGTTTATATTTAGAAAAGCAGTAGAGGAAGCATGGTCGGTGAGGCGAGTAGAACAAGCCGTAAAGGAACTAAATGAACCAGTAGAATCAAGCCCTAAAAAGGAAAAAGAGGAGGTGAATAATTTTTTGGGTTTATCAGATAAGCTCTCTAAATTATTTGGATCAAAGGTATTTATTTCGGCAAATAAACAGGGTAAAGGCGAAATAAGAATGCCTTTTGGTTCTGAAACTGAGCTTTCAAAAATTATCAGTCTTTTGAAAGTTTAAGTATATTTAACAATCCTAATAAAATTTTTGAATTCAATTTAAGTTGATAAATTGAAAACCTTTTCAATGTCAAAATCCTTTCTTTTTTCTTTATTTTTAATTTCCATTCTTGCTCAAAATATTTTTGGACAACTTTCTACGCAAGATAGTATTAGGTTAAAAGGAATTGCTCAAATTGCTTTGGATACAGTTAGGAATAAGGATTTAAGTAAAATTGATAGCTTAAAAAAAATAAAAACACCCTTTAAAATCAATCCGAAATTGGCCACTAAAAAATCAGCTATGATACCAGGTTGGGGTCAGGCTTATGCCAAACAGTACTGGTTTATACCCATTATTTATGCTGGTTTTGGAGCTTCCACCTTTGGGATACTTTACAATGGCAAGCGATACCAAATATTAAAGAAAGCTTATTTTGAAACAAGCGCAGCTAATGCCCTCGACCCAACTATTACGAAAGGGAAAATAACCCTTAATAAGGTTGATTATGAACTTTCCATTGCTAATCTAAAGCAGTATACGAATTATTTTCGGAGAAATCGAGATCTTTCTTGGTTGAGCATTCCAGTGGTTTGGGCAGTAAATGTTTTAGAAATTAATGTGGCAGCACATTTAAAATCATTCGATTTATCTGATGATATTTCAATGAAATTTGAGCCAAGTTTTGAGCCAACTGTTACCGGAATGCCAAGTCTTGGCGGGAAAGTAGTATTTGCTTTTAGATAATAATTTACTAATTTTATTGAAAAATCCGTGGTCTGTCCCCCGACAGGCCACTTTTTATAATAGCTAAATATGAAAATTTTATTAATGGGATATGGCAAAATGGGCAAAGTAATCGAAAGGTTTGCCTTAGAGCGAGGCCATACCATTGCGGCCCGAATTGACATTAATAATCAGTCTGATTTTGATCAACTTACTACCAATGAAGTAGATGTAGTGATTGAATTCAGTCATCCATTATCCGCTTTTGAAAATATTAAAAAATGCATCACTAAGGGCTTTCCCACTGTTGCAGGAACCACTGGCTGGCTGGATAAAAAGCCTGAAATTGAGCAACTTACAATAGAAAAAGAAGGGACATTTTTATATGCTTCCAATTATAGCATTGGAGTAAATTTGTTTTTTGAATTAAACAAAAAATTGGCTCAGTTAATGAATCCGTATTCTTTTTACGAAGTAAATACTCGTGAGGTACATCATACTGAAAAAAAGGACGCTCCAAGTGGAACAGCAATTACTTTAGCCGAAGGTTTGATTACTCATTTGGATGGAAAAAATAAATGGGTAAACAATGAAATAGCGCAAGTAAACGAAATACCGATTTGGAGTGAGCGTGAAGGAAAAGTGCCTGGTACACATATAGTTAGGTTTATTTCAGACGTGGATGAAATTGAGATATCTCATAAAGCCACTTCACGTGAAGGCTTTGCTTTGGGAGCTGTCGTGGCAGCTGAATGGGCCATTAATAAAAAAGGAGTATTGAATTTAACTGATCTTTTTTCTGAAAAATGACCACTTATCCAATAAAGTTTTGATAACTGCCTTTTTATAAGGATTTTTGTAAAAGTTTTTTATTCAATTTATCGCCATTAGAGTACAAAGGCAAGTTTTTAAAAATAAATCTTTGTAGTGGTATTAAAATTTCAAATTAAATTATGTCAGTAGCCTCAGAAGGTTTTTTAGCTTGGTTGAAAAACGTATTTTTCCCATCAAAAAACAATCAAAAAGATCCCAAGAAATCCGCCTTTCGTGAATGGATTGATTCAGTAGTTTTTGCCGTTGTTGCGGCAACACTCATACGTTTTTTCCTTTTTGAAGCCTATGTAATCCCTACTCCTTCAATGGAAGGTAGTCTTTTAGTGGGTGATTATTTGTTTGTGAGTAAAATGCACTATGGTGTGCGATCTCCCAAAACACCGCTTCAAGTACCTTTAACTCATCAAAAAATATGGGGTACAGATATTCCTTCCTATCTTAGATGGTTAGATTTACCCTTTTTCAGATTTCCTGGTTTTACCAATCCTCAAACTGGCGATGCGGTAGTATTTAACGTACCGAATTATTTGCCCGATGGTGACGCCCCTGTTGATTTGCGTACTTATTATATTAAGCGTTGTATTGGCACACCTGGTGATAAGCTCGAAATAAAGGATCAGCAAGTGTATTTGAATGGCAAAGCGATTGAAAATCCTATCAAATTGAGGCAAGAATATTTTCTGAAAACTACCGAGGCATTAGATGATGCTTTCTTTAGAAAATATGATATTGTAAATACTCTCACCGATGCGAGCCAAAATATAAACTGGCAACCTGCTGAAGAATACGATAGCACTACCAACTCAACAAAATTGGTGGGCTACAAAATCAATACGGATAAAAGTACTATTGAAGCGATTAAAAAACTACCTCTGTGCAAAGGAATTGAAGAATACAAGTATGAAGCGGGTCAACGTGACAATATTGACGGTGCTACAAAAGATGCTGAAAATACGGCCATGAGTAGCAATCGCTATAATTGGAATCGTGACCATTTCGGGCCTTTGATTGTGCCAAAAGAAGGAATGACCGTTCAATTAGATTCGATTAATTTTGATAAATATAAATATGTGATTCAAAATTATGAAAATAATAAAAATGTAACATTTGAGGGTGCAACCATTAAAATTGACGGCAAGCCAATCACCAGCTACACTTTTAAGCAAGATTATTATTTTATGATGGGTGATAACCGCCATAACTCTGCCGATTCCCGCTATTGGGGGTTTGTGCCGATGGATCATGTGGTAGGTAAGGCAGTATTTATTTGGATGTCAATCGACCCAAATCCAGATAAATGGTACAATAAAGTAAGATGGAGTAGGTTATTTAGCTTCGTGAAATAGATTTTTAATGCAAAAGCTTAGGCGAAGAGGCAAAGAGGTTTTTACTTTTTGCCTCTTTTTATTTTAACACAAACCATATTTCTTCCCGGCCATCGATTTTACCATTCCTTGAAATTCGAGATTCAGCAAAAGCGAAGCCAGTTTATTCATATGCAATTGACTAATCCATGCCAATTCATCAATT
>JAZKGO010000123.1:0-2925 GCA_040385875.1 Bacteroidota bacterium | reverse complement strand
AATAAAGTAAGATGGAGTAGGTTATTTAGCTTTGTGAAATAGACTTTTTTCGACAAATAGATTTCAGATACAGAGGCAATGAGTTTTTAACTTTTTGCCTCTTTTTATTTAGTAATCTCAAACATTTTATCAAGAAAATAAGATGAAATCAAAATAAATAATACAAAAATTAATATTAAAGTAAACAAATCCATAAAAGTCCAATTCCATGGGTTTGTTGGGTCTTTCTTTTTTAAGATGGCTTTAATAATTGAAAAGATAATGTGGATTAAAACCGACAAAGCTAATAAAAACATAAACATGATATCAGCACCTCCTCTATGATTATTTAACACTAAACTTGTTACAAACAAATAGCATAAAAAAATTACTAATTGTTTTATTAAAGAGTATAAAAACAAAAAGAAATAATCGTCTAATTTATTTTTCATTGGATTTTGTTAAAATTTTATTAGAAACTCTTAGCACAAACCATATTTCTTCCCCGCCATAGATTTTACTATTCCTTGAAATTCGAGATTCAGCAAAAGTGAAGCTAATTTATTCATATGTAATTGACTAATCCATGCCAATTCATCAATTTGTATTTCTCCTTTTTCTCGAATAATTGAAAGTACTTGCGCTTCGTCATCAGTAAATTGAGTTAAATCAAATTGAGCCTGAACAGGCTTTTTAACACTAGTTTTATTTTCCAAATCCCAATTCAAAGCCTCGATGATATCATTCGCAGAAGTGTAAATTTGAGCTTTATTGTTCTTAATCAATGCATTACATCCTTCAGAACTGAGGCTACCCAAGTTGCCAGGTACAGCAAACACCTCTTTGTGATAGTTATTGGCATATTCAGCTGTAATCAAAGCTCCGCCTTTGGCGGCTGCTTCTACAACAATTAGAGCATCCGACATTCCAGCAATGATTCTATTGCGAGCAGGGAAATATCTGGGGTCTGGCTTTCTGCCAAAACTATGCTCGGATAATATACCTCCATTTTGGCACATCAAATCGGCCGTTTTTTTATGACTGGCTGGATACATAAAATCCAAGCCACTCGCCAATACTCCCACGGTGGGTAATTGGTATTTCAAACTTGCTTTGTGGGCAGCAATATCAATACCATATGCCAAGCCGCTCACAATCAATGTTTGATGGTTTTGAAAATTGTTGACAATTTCGTCAGTTATTCGTTTGCCATAATCGGTGGCATTTCTGGTACCTACAATGCCGATTATCTTGCTTTGATTGAGATCAATATTGCCTTTATAATAGATCATCGCTGGTGAATCATAGTTTCGCTTCAGCCTTTCAGGGTATTGTTCATCCAAATAAAAAAGCAATTTAATCTTCTCTTTTTCAGCGATTTGTAATTGTTTTTCCGCTAAAATAAGGTTGTTTTTGTTTAATATTTTTCGAGCGGTAATCTCTTGAATCCCAGGAATTTTAACAAGCTTCCCTAGGTTGGATTGATAAACTGATTCCGCCGATCCGCAAAATGATAAAAGTTGACGAATGATTATATCGCCCACTCCCTCACTTAATAATAAGGCTAATTGATAAAGTTTTTCTTGAGAATACATTTGAAAAAAGATAGAGGTTGGGTTCAGTGCTAAACCTTTCTTCAAAAATACAAATATTTTTGTTTTTAAACTAAAAAACCCCATTCAGGGGCTTTTTAATAACAACCAACATCACTTACCTAGCTCTTTTGGATTTAAAACAAAATCCTATTTTTTTATCTACTGAATTGAATTACGCCATTCAGTTAAAAAATTCTTTACTTTTGTCAACGAATTAATCAAATCCTCGTTATCAGATTTTTTATGCTCTCTTGATTTTATATAATTTTTGGCTCCTTCTACTGTCAGTTTCTTGTCTTTCCTTACTCTAATAATCAGTTCTATCTCTTTGAGATCTTTTTCTGTATATTTTCGATCTCCAGCACTATTTCTTTTGGGATTCAGATTGGGGAATTCTCGTTCCCAACTGCGTAATGCTGACTCTGAAACAGCGAATTTCGTCGAAACTTCCTTTATGGAATAGTACAATTTTTGAATATTATTTGAAATAGCCATCGATTTACATTTCGAAATTCAAAGATAGTTAATTGACAATTGTAAACAACATTTGTAAATGTTTTTTTTAGTAAATTTGTGAAAAAATATTGATGTTCGATTTTAGATGCTGGATGTTTTTTATTTAGCAGTAAGATTTCTTGCAAAAAATCGTAAATCAAAAATCCAAAATCGTAAATCATAGTATGACTTCAAGAGAAATTCGCCAACAGTTTTTAGATTTTTTTGTTTCAAAAGGCCATTTAATAGTACCCTCAGCTCCTTTGGTGGCTAAATCAGATCCAACCCTGATGTTCAATAATTCTGGAATGGCACAATTTAAAGATTTCTTTTTGGGTAATGGTACCCCACCCTCAAAGCGAATAGCCGATACCCAAAAATGCTTGAGAGTTTCTGGAAAACATAACGACCTGGAAGATGTGGGCTTCGATACCTACCATCATACCATGTTTGAGATGTTAGGTAATTGGAGCTTTGGCGATTATTTTAAAAAAGATGCTTTGGAATGGAGCTGGGAGCTTTTGACAGAGGTTTATAAATTGCCCAAGGACAGGATTTATGTCTCTGTTTTCGAAGGAAATGAGAAAGACGGAGTGCCTTTTGATCAAGAAGCTTGGGATATTTGGAAAGGATTAGTGGGGGAGGATAGAATTATTTTAGGGAATAAGAAAGACAATTTTTGGGAAATGGGAGATACTGGTCCATGCGGCCCCTGCTCAGAAATTCATATAGATTTGCGTGATGCTGAGCTAGTTGCGAAACAATCTGGCAAGGAATTGGTGAATGCCGATCACCCACAAGTGGTGGAAATTTGGAATAATGTATTCATGCAATTTGAGCGAATGGCTGATGGTTC
>JAZKGO010000122.1:39189-44216 GCA_040385875.1 Bacteroidota bacterium | reverse complement strand
TTCCTATTTCGCCAATGAGCTTTCGAACTATTTTCGTCCCAAACGGTGAGTGGGGCTTCAAACTGATAGTCTTGCTTCACATTATTGGTGCAATAATAACCTGCTTTTCTCAGGTATTCTGAAAAACATTTAATGTTGTCGGGAATAACGGCTGAGTAAGGTTTATAACCTGCCGGATAATCTTCTTTTGACAAAACAGGAGAAGGCGAAACAGTACGCATATGTTGGGCACCAATGGCTGTTTGATAACAACCCGTAATCAAAGCTGCACGACTTGGAGCACAGACGCCAGCAGTTGAAAATGCATTCGTATAGCGTACTCCCTCTTTGGCCAATTGATCTAAAACGGGTGTTTTAGCCAGTTTTTCACCATAACTACCCAAATGAGGCGACATATCTTCACAAGTAATCCATAGAATATTGGGGCGATTAATCGATTCATTTTTACCGCTTTGGGGAGTAAAACTAGTAATTAAAATAAGGGCGATTAAATAGGCTATTTTTTTCATTTTTATTAAATTGAATGGCAAATTATAGGTCAAAAAACTCTTACTTTTTTTCCCAGTTTTGTAAAAGAAATCAATGCTTCTCTTGCATATAATGCTGCTTTAATAAATCAGCCCCAAAGTCGTTGCCTTTCTCCCTAAAAATAGCGTGGATATGATTCCCATCGTTCTGAAAACCTACATTGTCATATTCAATCAAAAAATCGGGGCCGTTGAGAATATAATAATGAGCTTTGTTACTTTGTAAACTTCCAATCCATGCAAAATAGATGTTTTCGAAGCCTGATTTTTCTATTTTTTCGAAAAATTGATGTGCTTTATTATGTTCAAAATTGTGTACATATTCCTGAATCACAAGCTTTAAAAGTGTTGTCTGGCTGTTATCAAATTCTTTGGCTTGAATCCCATAATAGCTCTCTATCCGCTGACTGCTTTTCGGATTGGTGAGGATATCATTCGGAACAGATCCTTTTAAGATGGCTTTAGATTTTTGATTTTCAGTGAGAGAATTGATGAGCATGAAGCCGTAATCTTCTTCTTTGCCTAGGACTCTCAGTCCCGAATATTTACCAGATTTCACTTCTGAAGGGTCGGTTCCATAAAAATAGGGCGACATGGAAGTGTTTTTACCCTCTGAAGTCATGTTGAGTGCCATGTGGTGGCCACCAAAATTAAGGCCCCATGGTTTGCCGATATTGGGTTCCCCAAATACAGAAATAAAATAGTTGCCATGTGCCCAATTCAATTTTTTCATTTCGGTAAGCATCCCTTGATTGATTTTACCTTCGTCAAAGGCCGCTTGGTACAATACATTCAAAATATCATCCAATTGCATAATACTAGTAGTTTTCAGATAGCCTTGAGAACTAAGCAATGCGGAGAGCACATGATGAAAAGCCAACCGACTTTTGTCTGAAAGTGAGCCGTAAGCCAATCCAGGTCGAGGTACCAAACCAACGGGTAAGTTCGACCATCGATGTCGGACGCTATCCGTAAAGGCATATTTTACTTTTGATGATTCTTCTGAGTTTAAAGTATTTAAAAACTGGTTAACAGCTTCTACGGCTACATTTTTAGTTTGTGATTTTCCAATAAAAGAAATCAAAGAGAGAATAAAAAGGATTTTTAGTCTGTTTTTCATAATTTGTATAGGTAAGAGGTTTAAATATTTACTCAATTACTTACCAATTTGGCGCCTGTTTTTCCCTTGCCGATTGGTCAAATCATCTCCTAAATCCTCCCTTGCCAGCTCCGCTATTTTTTCTAATTCAGTTACTATTTCTGGATAAATAGATTGTACATCATATCGCTCGCCTGGGTCACGGCGGAGGTCAAAAAGGGCTTTTGGCATTGGATTATTTTCATCCGTTTTCCCCGGAAAACCGTCATTAGCGGGCAAATATTTTTCATAGGAACGAGAGGGATGTGGCAATAGCAATTTCCAATCGTCACGACGAACCGCTTTAAGGGAATTCTGATTGTAATAATAGTAAAAATATTTTCTGAGGCTTGCTTCATTTTTATTCTGTAAAACAGGTAAAATATTCACACCATCTATTTGAACGTCAGGCAGTTTAGCATTGATTATGGAGGCAATTGTCGGGAAAATATCAATGGTTGAAGTCAATTGATTGGAGGTAACTCCCTGTTGCACAATCCCTTTCCATCTAAAGATACATGGGACCCGATGGCCGCCTTCAAAAATAGTTCCTTTGCCTTCTCGAAAACCTCCTGAAGAACCTGCATGGTTCCCAAAATTGAGCCAAGGCCCATTATCACTTGTGAAAATCACCAATGTATTTTGGTCTAAACCATTGGTTTTCAAAGCGGCCATGATTTGACCTACAGACCAATCTACTTCCATCATCATGTCGCCATATAAACCTTGTTTGCTTTTGCCTTTAAATTTTTCAGAAGCAGCAATGGGTACATGTGGCATGGAATGCGGGAGATACAAGAAAAAAGGTTTCTTTTGATTTTTCTTGATAAAATTCACCGCAAACTCAGTATACCGCTGGGTAAGTTTGGATTGATCATCTAGGTTTTTAACAATTTCTGAGGTCTCATTATTTTTGATTAGTGGCAATGGTGGATATTGGGATTTCAATTCCCCTGGTTTTGCTGGTACCCCATCGAAACCAACTGGCCACATGTCATTGGAATAAGGTAAGCCCAAATATTCGTCAAAGCCATGTTGGAGAGGTAAAAACTGCTTTAAGTGTCCTAAATGCCATTTGCCAGCAATAGCGGTGGCATATCCTTTTTGTTTTAGAAGTTCGGCAAGGGTTGTTTCACTGGAGTTAATTCCCACTTTCGCTGTAGGCATCAAAGCTCCTGAAAAGCCGATTCTGTTAGGATAGCAGCCTGTCATTAAAGCGGCTCTTGAGGCCGAACAAACTGCCTGAGCTGTCAGAAAATTGGTGAATCGCATCCCTTCAGCGGCCAATCGGTTGATATTTGGGGTCTCGTATTGGAGCGCACCCGTGACCCCTAAATCGCCATAACCGAGGTCGTCCATAAAAATCAAAACGATATTAGGAGACTGATTTTTAGCCTTTTGGCTATTGAAACCGAATAAAAATAAAAGTGAGAGGAGGGATAGGATAGAGATATTTTTCATAAAATAAATTTATGAAAAAATAACTATAATTTAAGAATTTGGAAATTTGATTTTTGTCTATTAGGAAATTCAGACCTGATCCTAAATCCTTCTCCTCCTGGAGAAGGACTTTTAGTCTCTGATTTCGATAATTCTGGGTAATGAAATTAAGGAACGATTTAAATGAGAATTCCCTATTTGCTATCTGTAAATTGGTCTTAGTCAAAATCTTACAACATGATTTAGGAAAAATTTAAATCATATTGACTACCTAATTTTATCAATGCATTTTCTGTTTCCTCCAGCAATTCCACACCATTAACTAGTTGTTGTTTTTTTAGTTCAAGACCTCGAATACCTGGCATTCGAATGGGCCTTTTCTCGTCAGCAGGCTTTGAGTTGAGACATTCATTTTTCAAAAATTCAGATTCGTTCAAAAAACTATCCACTCCCCCAAACCTTTGAGGATCAATGATTTGTATAAAAACTGAACAGCCCCATCGGCTTGGACTTTCTGACCGACCGTGCCCACCAAGGCCATTGGTAAGCGCCTCCACCATCAAACCCAATCCAAAGCCTTTATAGCCCACATCCATGCCGCCTAATGGTAAAATAGTGGAAGGTGGTGATTCGAAAAAAGTTGAGGGGTCATCAGTAGCTTCTCCATTTTGGTCCAAAAGCCATTTGTGGGGGAGCTTTTCATGGTTACGATGCGATCTGGCCACTAGCGCATTGGAGGTTACCGACATACTTATATCAATCAAAATTGGTTCGGCTTTTGTTGGGATTCCAATTGCCCACGGATTCGGACTATATACGGCTGTCATTCCTCCGAACGGAGCAATCGTTTTGTTACGTGGATCTGAAGCTGCAATTAAAATCATATAATTTAACTTTGTCACTTTTTCAAGATAGGCAGCCAAACAGGCTATATGATGGCATCTTTGAATAGTTACCGTTGCCAATCCAAAGTCTTCGACTCTTTTGATGCATTGTTCAATGGCCTCATTTACGAGATATGGGCCTGGTAAATATTTGCCATCAATCGCTAAAATTGATTTAAAGTCATTCAAAATCACATAATCCCCTTCTTTTTCCATCAGATTCCCCTCCAGTTCTCTTACATAATCTGCCAATAATTGCAACCCATGAGTTCGGTGGCCTAGCAGTTCTCCCTCTACTAATATTTCGGTTATGTGTTTTGATTTCTCTGAATCTAGGCCTGTTTTTTCGAGTACGGCTTGGGTAAAAACCAAAAGTTTTTCGTAAGGTATCATTCTATAAAGTTTTATTTATTTTAATAAATTTTGGATTTGCTTTTCAATTTGATTCGCCTTTTTTTGTGCCTCTTTCAAGGGCAATCCAACTTTCATTTCTGGTCTTTTATGCCCAGTGAGCGTTAGCCAAGCATCCTTCATGATAGATTGTCGCTCCTCCACTAGTTTCAATATTTTATCTCCATTTTCAAAATTACTAAAAGCAGAGTTTGCATCCGTATAATGAGTGATTTCATTTTTACCAATAAATAGTAGCAGCTGCTGGGCCATAATCCAATGCCCCATTTCATTGGGATGTACCCCATCAATGGCCAGGGCAAAGGTAGTATCAGTAAGTCTTTTGTTTTCCTGAAATTTTTTCATCGGCCAATGAATATCTGCAATTTCCCAATTGTCTGACTGTCGTTTGCTCTTCAACCAATCCGAATAGGTATCGAGCACATGGGCATACTCTTTCCCTTTCTGTTCATCGAAAATCGGAGGGGTTAAATGCACTATTGGGATGCAAGTACTGTCCATCTTACGGTGCAGCCATATAATTCCCTCTTTGAATTTTTGAAAACGACCGCTGTCTAATGGCAAATAAATTCCGTCATTCATGCCATAGCTGGCAAATACTAAATCTGGTTTTGTTTGTTTGAGCAC
>JAZKGO010000122.1:31076-39089 GCA_040385875.1 Bacteroidota bacterium | reverse complement strand
TCAGCACGTTAAAGGCTTCATGAAGATAAAAATCATTTTTTAGAAAATTCAAAAATCTAGTATTACTTTCTTTTATCGTGGTGGACACGCTGTCTTTTGTAACAGGGTCTAAAACCTTGATATCCATATCGGTTTTTAGCTTTAAAAGATCTCGGGTTTTGGTTACTACTTCTTTCTTTTGCTTTTCCAAAAGATTATATTTTTCGATATTCAAATAATCAGGAGCATCGTTTTGCTTGGCTATCCAAACGGAGCTTTCATAAATCTTACTGAATACCTGAGTGCTATCGTTTCGTTTTTGAAACTCATTTTTCAAAAAGTCAATTTTAGGCAATTTATCCCATCGTTTAAAAGTGAGTTTGCCCACTTCGTCCCAAGGAAGTGCTGAGGGATTATCCTTTTCTTTCACTTTAAAAAACTCATAGTAACCCGGCATGACAATGTCGGGCTCCACCCCTTTGAGTTGCACTGAAGCGCCATTGATGCGGTAATACTTTTGAATAGTTAAGTGGATTGAGCCAAATTCTTCCGCTGAGTTACGACTTAGAGGAATCGGGCGCTGCACCGTTCCTTTGCCATAAGTGGAAGACGAACCCACAATAATACCTCTATTATAATCTTGAATAGCCGCCGCAAAGATTTCAGAGGCTGAGGCACTGAATTCATTAATCATGACCACTAAAGGGCCGTCATAAAGCACTTTCCCATTGTCTCGGTCACTCAGAAAATTGGCTTTGCCTTTACTGTCCACTACTTGAACCACTGGTCCATCCGGGATGAATAAACCTACCATATTTACCACTTCTTGTAGGCTACCCCCTCCATTGTTTCTAAGGTCAATCACTACTCCGTCCACCTTTTCTTGTTGTAATTTTAAAAGCTCGGTTGCCACGTCTTCATAGCATGACCGACCAGTAGGATCGCCAAAGCTGGTATAAAATTTAGGTAAATAGATATAGCCTGTCTTTTTAGAACCTTCCTGAATCACTGCGGATTTTGTAAAAGTTTCTTCTAACTTTAGCTCTTCTCTTACAATCTGAACCACTTTAACTGTTCCATCTACTTTTTTTAAGGTCAAGCTTACCGTGGTTCCTTTGTTGCCTCTAATCAACTTTACCGCATCTTGAATATCATAACCTGCCACGTCTACAGGATCATTATTGCCTTCCCCGATTTTCAAAATAAGATCTCCATCATTTACCTCGCCGCTTTTCCAGGCTGGGCCACCTTGGCTCACCACCGCTATTTTTACATAACCATTTTCCTGACCAATCTGGGCTCCTATGCCATAAAATTTACCAGTGATGCCTTCATCCCAGGCTCGTTTTTCAATCGGTGCAAAATAATCAGTATGGGGGTCCATCAAATTGGTGATGGTATTTACGAACAGACTAAAGCGATCATTGTCAGAGGTTTTACGAATCATTCTATCAAATGATTTGGCCATGATTGTTTTGGTAGAGTTTCTTGCCTGAAGCTCTAGGTCTTTATCCGTTTTATTGATTATCGAATCTACTTTACTGTTTTCCCGTTGGTTTTGTAGCTCAACAAATTTCTCTAATGTTCTGAATTTCAATTCTTTTGCCCAAAGTTTTGTCTGTTCTTTTTCATTTTTTGGGAAATTCCTTTGCTCATAAACCGTAATGATACTATCCTTATCGCTGAATGAGAATGGCTTTTCCAACAATGGTAAATGCTTATCTCTCGCATACTCTAACCTTTTTTTGTAAATGTCATTAGCCACATAAAAAAACTCGATAGGTGCGCCAATGATTTCGTCATCAATTTTTGAACTATACTTCTTTAGCTCTTTGATATCGGTTTCCAAAAAAATATTTTTCTCTCGATCCATCGATTTGATGAATTCATTGAATATTTTTTCAGAAAATTCATCATTTAATACTTGAGGTTTATAGTGTACCTGTTTGAGTATGATTCCTATTGTATGCAATATTTTATTGTTTCGATCTTCATCCAAATTGTTTGGAGGAGTGCTGGCCGTGGTTACAAAAAATATTCCCGCCAAAACAAAAAGGTAAAAGATTGATTTTCTGTATGCTTTCATGCGATATAGTTGTTTTTTATTGGTTGTTTGGAAATCCTGACGTAAGTCGGATTCGACGAAGTCAATGCCCACTATACATAGTATAGTTTGTATAAGCAGCTTTTGTGGGCATTTCATATGAATTTCCAAAATAGTATTATAAAACAAATCTAGTTTAAAACGGCAATTCTGCCAATTTATTTATCTTAATTTTAGTTAATATCCTTTTGCAAATGAACCTCTAGTTTTGAGGGCTTTAAATAGTATTTTAGGGAACCTCTATAAACGCTCATAATTTTCTTAAAACCTCACCGAAACGTCGGACCGTCCATTTCTCCAAAAGAGAAATGATCATTGGAATTCAAGTTTATAGAAGTTCCCATTAGAAAGGCTCTGACGAAAAAAAGTTATAAAATATTTTGTTTTAATGAACGGTGTTCATTAAGTTTACAACGAATTTTTAATCTTTATCAATTATGGGCAAAAAAATCTTAAGTACACTATTTATTTTTTCTTTTTTAGTTTCATTGCTTTTGGCACAAAACAGTCCGCAAGATGCCGTTTTAGGAGTTTGGTTTAATGCCGAAAAAGATGGTAAAATACAAATTTATAAGCAAGCGGATAAATATTACGGCAAACTCATCTGGATGAAAACACCTAGAAAAGACCATGAAAATTTGGACGAAAAGTTAAAAAGTCGAGATTTGCAAGGAGTTGTATTATTAAATGGTTTTAAATACACAGGTAAATCTTGGGAGGATGGCACCATTTACGATCCGAAAAACGGCAAAACTTATTCCTGTATCATTAAAAGCAAAAGCGCTAACACTCTCGATATCAGGGGCTATATTGGCATTTCGTTAATTGGTCGCACCACCACTTGGACTCGCACCAATTAGTTTGGATAAAGTTCAAAATTATTATCAATCAAGACCATTAAAAAAAACAAAAAATTGGGAATTTCAGAAAGAAAAGTAAGGGAAAAGGAAGAGTTGAGGCAAATAATTATCAATGCTGCCATCAAAATATTTGTGGTAGAAGGTTATGAAAAAACCTCCATTCGCAATATAGCGGAAAGCATCGAATACAGCCCGGGCACGATTTATTTATATTTTAAAGACAAAGATGAATTGCTATTTGCAGTTCATGAGGTGGCATTTACAAGATTTTTTGAATCGATGGCGCCACTACTTTTAATCGCTAATCCGAGAGAAAGGCTATTACAAATGGGCCATATATACATTCAATTTGCCTATGACAATCCAGAGCTTTATGGCTTAATGTTTATGGATAAAGCTCCTATGAATTGCCTTGAAACTACCGAAGGTGGCTGGGTCTGTGGTCAACAAGCGCATAACTTATTACGAACAACCGTCGAACAATGCTTTGAAAATCAACAACTAACTGAGGTTGAAATCGATGTACACACCATGTCGATATGGTCATTTATCCATGGGCTTACCTCATTGGGTATCCGTGATCGTTTTTGTGTTTTAAAAGAGAAGGGCTATCAACTAGATGAGATGTTGAAAAAAAGTGTAGAGTCCATGTTAAATATGTTTTTACCCCAAAACTAATCATTTATGTCAAATCACATTTTAGAATTATTCAAACAAAATATTGGGAAACCTTTCGCAAGTCCATCGCCTGTAGGCAAATGGCTTGGCGGCACGCTTGTTGACGCTGGCGAAGGTTATTTAGTGGCTGAGTACACTGTAAAGCCTGATTTTGCCAACCCGATGGGTGTAATGCACGGCGGCATTTATGCAGTAATGATGGACGACTTGATGGGAGCGTTGGTCTTTTCATTGAACAATGAATTTCTTTTTACTACCGTAAATCTCGCCATTGATTACCTCTCTTCAGCCAAAATAGGTGAAAAAGTGAAAGTGAGGGCCGAAGTGATAAAAGCGGGTAAAAATATTATTCATTGTGAGTCCAAATTATACAATGAAAGTGGAAAATTATTGACTAAAAGCATTTCCAATTTGGCTAAAACTCATTTCCCAAGCAAGTGATTTGCAAACAAAGAAATTGTCTTAACAAAGCAATCAAACAACCATTATAAAATTGCATTCTAATGAAAACACTATTACTATTAGAAGAGCTGGCCCAATTCCTAATTGCGACCATTCTATTTTATCAATTAGGGTTTAGTTGGTGGGTATTCCCTGCCCTAATTTTATTGCCCGATTTGAGCATGGTGGGTTATTTGATCTCACCCGCATGGGGAGCTATTTCTTATAATTTTATTCACCATAAAGCATTAGGGATAGCATTGTTTTTATGGGGCATTTATATAAATGATACTACCTTAAAAGCCTCAGGATTAATCCTTTATGCGCATTCATCGATGGATAGGATATTTGGCTATGGTTTAAAATATTCTGATAATTTCAAAAATACTCATTTGGGTATCATTGGCAAATAGTAGCAGCACTTCTTGGTTTGAAAAAAGTCAATTCAAAAATTGGGGTGGATAAGAATTAAATAATCATGAAAAATATATTAATCATTAATGGCCATCCTGACGACCAAAGTTTCAATTTTGGTATAGCGGAAGCTTATCAAAAAGGAGCAGAATCCTCTGGTGCTGAAGTAGTTATAGTCAATGTGAGAGATTTGAATTTTAATCCAAACCTCCAATTTGGTTATAGAAAAAGGATGGATTTGGAGCCAGATTTATTAATGGCTCAGGAAAAAATAACTTGGGCCGATCATCTCGTGATAATTTACCCAGTTTGGTGGGGTTCTATTCCCGCACTATTGAAAGGCTTTCTTGATAGGGTGTTTCTGCCAGGCTTTGCTTTTCAAAAAAGAGAAAATTCGGTTTGGTGGGATAAGCTCCTTAAAGGAAAAACAGGTAGAATTATCTCGACACTCGATCAACCCGCTTGGTATTACTGGCTTATTTACAGGCAACCTACCAATAATGCGATGAAAAAAATGGTGCTACAGTTTTGTGGCATCGACCCTGTTTCGGTTACCACTATCGGGCCACTTAGACTTTCTGAAACAAAATTTCGAGAAAATTGGCTACAAAAAATAGAAAATTTAGGTAAAAAAATGATTTGACAATTCGTCACAAAATAGGATAAAATCATGCACAAAATCAAACCATCATTTATATTGTTTCTGCTGTTCATTACGGTTAATTGTTATGCACAATCACCTGTATTAGAGCAATATATACGAGAAAGCATCGAAAATCACCCGAGTTTGAAGCAGCAAAATTTTGCCATTCAAAAGAGCCTATACGCTCTCGAAGAGGCCAAAGGATTGTTTTTGCCAACGGTAAATTTCAATACCACCTATTCGACTGCTGCGGGAGGCCGAAAAATATCATTTCCTGTGGGCGATTTAGTCAATCCTATTTACAGCACACTTAATAAATTGACGCCTGCTGGCTCTCCTAAATTTCCAGAAGGAGCCATCCCGAATGTCAATGAACAGCTGGTGCCCAAAAACTTTTATGATATGCGCTTGAAAACCCAAATGCCGATTTTCAATGCAGAAATAAAATACAATCAAAAAATTAAAAAACAGCTTATTAATGTACAACAGGCTGAAATGGAGGTTTTTAAGAGAGAATTGGTAAAAGATTTGAAAACGGGTTATTTCAATTATTTGAAAAGTCTGGAGGCTATCCATATTTATGAAAATGCCCAAACGTTGTTGAAAGAAACTGAACGAGTAAACCGCAGTTTAATCAAAAATGAGATGGCACTTCCGATGGCTTTGATTCGCACGCAAAATGAGCAATCTAAAATTGAAGCAGATGCCATTTTAGCCGAAAATAATCGTAAAAATGCGCAAGCATATTTCAATTATTTGAGGAATCAGCCATTTGAAACTGAAATATTAATAGATACAACTTTTCGGACAAGTCTAAGCAAAACATTGATTGAAAAGGAATCGGTTCAAATCAATAATCGAGAAGAAATACAGAAATTGGAAGCCGCCATCAGAGTGAATGAAACCATTTTGGCCATGAATAAAGCCTATCATAAACCTAAAATTGGAGGTATTCTCGACATTGGCTCACAGGGTAGTGTCAAAGACATCAATGCCAAAAACCCTTTCGTTTTATTGGGTCTTTCATTCGACCTGCCAGTCTATGCTGGTAATCGTAACAATCTAAAAATCAAGCAACAAGAAATGGAATTGGCCTCATTAAATGAGCAAGAAAAGCAAATTAAAAACCAACTTTTGCTTCAGACAGAGATGGCTAAAAATTCGTTTATAGCGTCCACCAATTCACTTTTTGCAAAAAATACCCAAGTGGAAACGGCTAAAAGATATTACAATGATGTACTGAAACGATACAAAGAAAATCAAATCAATTATGTTGAATTATTTGAGGCTCAAACACAGCTTACTAATAGCTTATTACAAAAAAATATTGCCAATTATGACAACTGGATACGCTTTGCCGAATTAGAAAGAGCAATGGCCAGCTTTGAATTGAAATAGCTTAAAAAAAACTTTTAAAAAATTACATTATGAACAAATTATTAGTCTTACTAGTGTTTTCCATTGCAATAATTGGATGTGGAAAACGAGCCAATGAAACCAAGCAAGCCTTGCAGATTGACGATATCATTGCCGTAAATACTGAGCAAATTATCGATAGCAATTCGATAGAACCTATTGAAGCTTCTGGCTTGGTAGCTTCTATTGATGAAGCTCGTCTATCGTTCAAAACGGGTGGTATCATTGAAAAAATATATGTAAAAGAGGGTCAAAAGGTATCAAAAGGGCAGCTTTTAGCCACATTAAATTTGACAGAAATCAATTCGACGGTTCAGCAAGCCACTGAATCTGTAAAAAAGGCTGAGCGTGATTTACAACGAATTACCAATTTATATGCCGATTCTGTGAGTACTTTGGAGCAAGTACAAAATCTGACTACTGTGCTCTCTGTAGCGAAACAAAACCTCCAAATAGCCCTATACAACCGCAATTATTCCACCATTCATGCCCCCAATGCTGGCACAATCGTCAAGAAAATCATGAATGAGGGCGAGCTAGCTGGGCCCGGTAATCCTGTTTTATTTATGAATGCATCGGGTGCTAATGACTGGGTTTTAAAAGTGGGGCTTTCTGATAAAGATTGGGCCAGACTAAAAATCAATGACCGTGCTGAGATAATAATGGATGCATTTCCACAACAAAAATTTAATGCTACAGCCACCAATTTGGGGCAAGGTGCCGACCCCAATTCAGGCCTTTATCAGATAGAATTAAAGATTAATACTGAAGGCAAAAAAATGGCAACTGGCCTTTTTGGGGTTTCAAAGATTTTCCCAAATATTAGCCAAAATCAAGCTTCAATATCCATTAACTCGTTGATTGAGGGCAATAATCAAAACGGGTATATTTATACAATTGAGGGTGAAAAAGCCAGAAAAGTGCCCGTATTAATTGATCATATTGCCGATGGTAGGGTTTATTTGAAAAACTACCCTGTTGGAATTAAGTCAGTCATCACCAATGGATCAGCCTATTTGGTGGATGGCTCAAAGGTGAAATTGGTGGCCCCCTAAAACTCTAATGGTAATAATTTATTATTTGAAAATAGATTTATAAAAAATTTAACCAGCTCTACAGTTCCATCAAAAGGGGGTCAAGGGGCTATTTATACAAATGAAAATATCGGAATTTTCGGTAAAAAACTACCAGTTTACCTTAGTGGTTTTCATGGCAGTACTTTCTATAGGCATCTTTTCACTTTTGAAAATGCCCCGAGGAGAAGACCCTGAGTTTGAGTCGCCTTCCTTCAGCGTGATTGTGGTGTATCCTGGTACTAATCCATATGATATGGAAAAATTAGTGGTGGAACCCATGGAAAAGAAAATCAACGAATTGGAGAATATCAATCAGGTGATTACCTCCATGTTTGATGGAATCGCTGCCTTCAGGGTCGAATATGTGGAATCTGAGGACCCCGATGTTAAATACCAAGAATT
>JAZKGO010000122.1:0-30976 GCA_040385875.1 Bacteroidota bacterium | reverse complement strand
CCTTCAGGGTCGAATATGTGGAATCTGAGGACCCCGATGTTAAATACCAAGAATTAGTGCGTGAAATTAGTGCTATTCGAAAAGACCTGCCCGCTGATATTTTGGATATTCGAATCCAAAAATTTACACCAACCGATGTGAATATCTACCAATGGGCTTTGGTAAGTGAAAATCTCCCCTATCATCAGCTCCAAAAACATGCAGAAGATTTTGAAAGTAGACTCAGTAAGGTTTTAGCACTAAAAAACATCGATAGCTGGGGATATCCTAAACAAAAGGTGTCTGTTGAGCTTAATTTGGCCAAAATGGCACAAGACAAAGTGCCTTTGAATCGAGTTTTAGGTGCCATCCAATCGGAAAATGTGAATATCCCTGGAGGCAGTATCAATATTGCTGAAAAGAAATTTAATGTAAAAACATCTGGAGAATACAAAAGTCTAGACGAAATCAAAAACACGATTGTCTATACCAATGGCACCAAAATAGTCTTGCTTAAAGACCTTGCCGATGTCACAATTAAATACGAAAACGAAACCCATATTACTCGGCTTAACGGTCATCGCTGTGTCTTTGTGACAGTTTGCCAAAAAGAAAACCAAAATATTATTGATGTGAGCCAAAAGGTAAACCCGATTTATGAGCAATTTAAATCGGATATGCCCAAAACGGTAGAAGTGGTTAAAGTTTTTGATCAGCCAAAATCCGTAAACACTCGTTTAACAAGGTTTGCAAAAGACTTTGCCATCGCCATACTTTTAGTTTTAATCACGCTACTGCCTTTAGGTTTGCGTGCTAGTATAATTGTAATGATTTCCATACCACTTTCGCTGGCGATTGGGCTCACCATGCTCTATGCATTTGGGTTTACCATCAACCAGTTATCGATTGTCGGTATGATTGTAGCATTAGGCATTTTAGTTGACGACTCCATAGTGGTGGTGGAGAATATTGAACGGTTTATGCGGCAAGGTAGCTCAAAAAAGAAAGCCGCCATCGATGCTACCAAACAGATTGGTCTTGCCGTAATCGGCTGTACAATTTTGCTGTGTTTCGCCTTTTTACCAGTGGCTTTTTTGCCAGAAAGTTCGGGAAAGTTTATTCGCAGTTTGCCTATGTCGGTGATATTCACGGTATTAGCTTCGATGGTAGTTTCTCTCACTATTGTTCCATTTTTAGCTTCAGCCATGCTCAAAGAAAACCATAATCCAGATGGGAATGCCATTATGCGACTATTGAAAAAAGGGATTTCTTTGACTTATGGCAAATTAATGAACTGGAGCTTGCGAAATCCTTGGATTACAATTTCTGGAGCAATTGGCATTTTTGTGGGAGTGATGGTCATCGCCAAATTCTACTTAGGCTTTAGTCTTTTTCCCTCCTCAGAAAAACCCATGTTCTTAATTAACATTGAAACACCTGTGGGCAGCAATCTTTCGGCCACCAAAAATGTGGTTTCATTTGTGGAGAAAGAAATTAAAAAATGGCCAGAAATCAAATACTATTCTACCAATATTGGGAGAGGTAATCCTCGAATTTATTACAACGAAATACCAAGAAACGAACAGGAAAACTATGCTCAAATATTTGTCCAACTGGAAGATGAGGCTCTAAATAGCCGAAAAAAGGAGCTTATTTCTATGCTTAGGGCCAATTTAGCGGGTTACCCCAATGCAAAAATTTTGGTGAACAATTTCGAACAGGGGCCACCACTCAATGCACCTATCGCCTATCGTATTATGGGTGAAAACCTTGACACGATGAAAATAGTGGCGGCCAAAATTGAAAAATTATTGACAGACCACCCCGGCACTATCTATATTACCAACCCTTTGAAAGTATTGCCTACTGACCTAAAAATCAAAATAAATAAACAAAAAGCTGGCCTTTTAGGAGTAAATATTTCAGATATTGATCGGGCGGTGCGCATGGGTATTGCAGGTTTAAATCTGGGCAAGTTCCGAATGGCTGACCAGAAAGACGAAATAAACATCAATGTGACCGTCCCTAACCCAAATGGCGTGGCGGGTTACGATGTTTTCAAAAATATTTATGTAAATAATGCACTTGGAACCGCTTTCCCATTAATGCAATTGACCGAGGTGGTATTAGAGACATCCCCCAATCAAATCCAACATTTGAATAAAGACCGATATGTGATGGTTTCTAGTTTTCTAAAAAATGGATTTAATACCAGCCAAGTAAATAATGAAATTATCGAAAAATTGAAAACTTTTCCTTTTCCAAAAGGGTTCAGCTATAAAGTATCTGGCGAGGCCGAAAACGCTGAAAAATCATTTGGGGGTATAGGGGTAATCATTATTATTACCATTTTTGGAATGATTTCTATCCTTATTTTAGAGTTTGGCAACTTCAAATCGACATTGATCGTACTGTCAGTTATACCATTGGGAATAGTGGGCGCCATATTAATGCTACTTTTATGGGGCGAAACGCTTTCCTTTACGGCTGTGGTGGGTTTTATCGCACTGATTGGGATCGAAGTAAAAAACTCATTGCTTTTGGTTGACTATACGAATCAACTTAGAGAGGAAGGTTTGAGCCTGGATGCGGCCATTAAAGAAGCTGGGGAAGTTCGTTTTGTGCCAATTTTACTGACTTCGCTTACCGCTATTGGCGGATTGACACCACTGGTTTTAGAATATTCTGATTTGTATTCACCATTAGCGCTGGTATTAATCGGGGGGATTATTAGTTCAACCTTGTTTTCGAGACTCGTAACACCGGTGATGTACAAACTTTTACCTCCAAGAGTGGAACTAAAAAATGAGGGGCAAAGTTAATCATTTATAAAAAAAGGCAGAGAGCTTTTACTGACCCATTGCCAGAAATTTATCATTTGAGACTAAAAAAATAAATATTTCGTTAGTTGTTCATTGATTCTTTACCACTTCATTTTCAAAAAAAATTAGACAAACCATCAACCAAAAAAATAATATTATGTATACCATCTTCCATAATTTCAATCAATTTTTATCCAAAAACTTCTTCATTCCTGAATCAATCATTCAACCGTGGAAGAATCTCCGAAGTGATTTAGGACTGAACTCCATTGAGTTTCTTGAACTTATTGTTTTTGTGGAAAATAGTTATGGAATTCAAATACCAGACGAAGAATTGGATAAAATACATACGGTTAAAAACCTCACCGATTATTTGGAAAGGCATTTAATAGCGGTACCAGCTTAAAGCTTACTTATTTTACTTTGTTAAAAATCTGTTAAAGATCCTCTATTTAGCCACTTCCCCAATCTAATTACTAAATATTCATTAAATTTATTTTTTGATTAATTACCCTGTGCCATTGATTGAACTCCTTTCAAAAAAATTGAATGAATGCAAAGTAAAACCCTAAGAATATTTGTGGCTTCGTCAGTAATATTAATGCTTGCTATTGCAGGCTTGCAATATTATTGGTTCAATAAAGCCTATAATTTAGAGGATAAAGATTTTGATCAACGAGTGACCAACTCCCTTAGAGTGGTTACAAAAAGAATGCTCAATTTCAATAAAAATCCCAATAACATGCTTCTCAAGCCAGTGGAGAGGGTTTCTGGCAATTATTACACCGTACAAATTAATGATAAAATCGATCCGCTGGTTTTAGAACAATTCTTAAAGCAAGAAATGATCAGCCATGATGTAAAGCAAAACTTTGAATATGGGGTGTATGATTGTGTAAAAAATCAAATTCAATACGGAGGCTTTGTCTGCGCCTCCGCTGATTGCGACTCGTCTAAGTCATTTAAATATGAGTTTCCTTCACTCAAGCTCAATAATTATTATTTTGGTGTCTATTTCCCAGATCGTAAGTTGAATATGATCAATGAAATGGGCAATTGGTTTTTTTCTTCAGCTTTATTATTGGTTGTTTTTGCGTTTTTCGCTTACGCTCTTTGGGTAATCTTCAAGCAAAAAAGGTTGTCGGAAATCCAAAACGATTTTATCAATAATATGACACATGAGTTCAAAACCCCGATTTCCACCATTTCTATTTCCAGCGAAGTATTGATGAATCCCAATATTATTGAAAAGCCCGAAAGACTGTTAAGTTATGCCACAATCATAAGAAAAGAGGCCGCACGACTTAAAAAAAATGTGGATACTGTTCTTCAAACGGCTAATATTTCGCAAAAAATCGATACGCTAGAATTTGAAAAAGTTGATGTAAGTGAATTAATCAAAGAGTTAATCGAAACTTTAGAGCCTATTATTAAAGAAAGAAATGCAACAATTTCTTTCGAAAATCTTTCTAAAAACCCAACCGTTAGTGCCGACAGATTACATCTTACAAATGTACTTAACAACCTGATTGACAATAGTTTAAAGTATTGTGATGCGGAGCCTCAAATCAAAATTTCATTACAGAATATTGACAATAAATTGGAAATTAAAATTGCCGATAATGGCATTGGAATTTCAGAAAAAGACAAGGAAAATATCTTTAAAAAGTTTTTCAGAGTACATACAGGTGATGTGCACAACGTGAAAGGCTTTGGATTAGGTCTTTATTATGTCAAAGAAATTATCAATGGACATTTTGGACAAATTTCGGTAAAAAGTAAAATAGGCAATGGCAGTGAATTTTGTATTATATTGCCTTCGAAATAAAGACTGAAATTTACTTAATCAATCTTATTTAAATTTAAAAGCAATTTTCTTAATCGGGGCTTTGGTGACTTATGAATAAAATCCTTTTAGTTGAAGATGATGAAAATCTTGGATTTGTAATTCAAGACAACTTGCAGCAGGCTGGTTTTGAGGTGGACCTTCAAAAGAACGGAACTAAAGGCTTAAATGCTTTTCAATCAGATACTTACGATATTGGAGTCTTGGATGTAATGTTGCCTGAAATGGACGGTTTTACCCTTTCTGAAAAAATAAAAAATCTGAATCCCGATTTCCCAATTATATTTTTAACTGCCAAAAGTCTTAATGAAGATCGAATAAAAGGCTTAAAATTAGGTGCCGATGATTATATTTCAAAACCCTTCAATATGGAGGAATTAGTATTGAGAATTGAGGCTATATTGAAGCGAGTAGGGAAAAAGCCTAATTCAAATGGAACCCATTTTACCATTGGTAAGTATGACTTCGATTCCAAAAATCTTAAGCTATGTTTTGAAAAAAAAGAACAAACTCTCACACACAGAGAAAGCGAATTATTGAAACTATTAATTGAAAATAAAAACCAAACCATCAATCGAGAGACCATTTTAATTGCACTTTGGGGCGACGATGACTACTTTAAAGGGCGGTCGTTGGATGTTTTCATCACTAGGTTGCGTAAGTATTTGTGCCAAGATGATAGCATAAAATTAACCAACGTTCATGGGGTTGGGTTTCGGTTAGAGGTGGGTTTTTAAAATTCCTCAATTAAGCGTATTTTTACAAAAAATAATTAATTTCTTTAGCCCTCACGAACCGAAAATATGCTAGCTAAAACCTATGGAGCCGCAGTCTATGGCGTAAATGCATCAATCATCACAATAGAAGTAAGTGCGGGCGACCAGGGAAAAGGCTTTTTTATCGTGGGCCTACCCGACAATGCTGTTAAAGAATCTGAGCAAAGAGTAGAAACTGCACTCAAAGAACTCGATTACTTTTTCCCTCGTCGAAAAGTAGTGGTAAACCTCGCTCCTGCTGATATTCGAAAAGAAGGCTCCTCTTACGATCTTCCCATTGCGCTCAGCATTTTGCATGCTTCTGGCCAATCCGATTTCCCACTTTTAGAAAAATATTTGATAATGGGAGAATTGGCCTTGGATGGAGTCCTTCGCCCAATCAAAGGGGTTTTGCCCATCTCTATCGAGGCTCGTAAACAAGGCTTTAAGGGATTTGTTTTGCCAAAAGAGAATGCGTTGGAGGCTTCCATTGTTAATAATTTGGATATAATCGGGGTCGACAACCTTCAAGAAGCCATCGATTTTTTTAGAGGGAAAAAGGCCATCGAACCATTGGTTACTGATACAAGAGAACTATTTGCTAGCCATCAAAATGAATACGATGCCGACTTTGCCAATGTGCAAGGACAAGAAAACATCAAACGAGCATTAGAAATAGCGGCAGCAGGTGGCCATAATCTCATTATGATTGGCCCACCTGGTGCAGGCAAAACCATGCTTGCCAAGCGATTACCCACTATTTTACCTCCTTTGAGCCTCCACGAAGCTTTGGAAACTACCAAAATCCATTCCGTCGCCGGCAAATTAGGCTCAAAAGGAAGCTTGATTTCTACACGACCTTATCGCTCGCCACACCATACCATTTCTGATGCCGCATTGGTGGGTGGGGGCAGTATTCCACAACCTGGTGAAATATCATTGGCCCATAATGGGGTGTTATTTTTGGATGAATTACCGGAGTTCAAACGCTCCGCTTTAGAAGTAATGCGGCAACCACTGGAAGATAGAAAAGTCTCTATTTCCCGTGCGAAATGGGCAGTGGAATTTCCATCCAACTTTATGCTCATTGCTAGTATGAACCCTTGTCCATGCGGCTATTACAACCATCCAGAAAAGGAATGCGTTTGTGGCCCTGGTGTGGTGCAGCGGTATTTAAACAAAATTTCTGGCCCACTTTTAGATAGAATCGACCTTCATGTAGAGGTAACTCCTGTCAATTTTGATCAATTAGCCTCTAATAGAAAAGCGGAAATATCCCAAACCATTCGTGAGCGAGTAATTGCCGCCCGTGCGGTGCAGACCAGACGATTTGCGGACAACAAGGAAATTCATTCCAACGCCATGATGCCCTCGCAAATGGTGAAAGAAATTTGCGAAATCAGTGAAGCAGGCAAAACTCTACTCAAGCGAGCCATGGAAAAGCTACAGCTAAGTGCCCGTGCCTATGACCGTATTCTAAAAGTAGCCCGCACCATTGCCGATTTATCGGATTCAGCGGATATTAAAACCGAACATCTTGCCGAGGCCATTCAATATCGGACTTTGGACAGAGAGAATTGGGCAGGGGAATGAAAAATTAAAAAAAATGGAAATAAAACCAATAAAAACAGATAGAGATTATAATCAAGCTTTGGAAAGGCTTGAGGTTATTTTTGATTCTAAAAAAAATACTTTAGAGGGTGACGAATTAGATATTTTAAGTATTCTAATTGAAAATTATGAAAACGAAAAATTTCCAATTGGTTTTCCAGATCCTATAGAGGCGATTAAATTTAGAATGGAGCAGATGGGTTATAATCAAACTGATTTAGCAAAAATACTCGGTTTAAAGAGCAGGGCTAGTGAAATTTTGAATAAGAAAAGAAAACTATCACTAGAATTAATCAGGAAAATCCATGAGAATCTTCACATACCTGCTGAGGTTTTAGTTAAGCCATATTGAATTTTCAACCGCAGTCTGATGGGCAGATAAGCACAAAAAACTTTACAACCTTACCAAACTTACCGCATAACCTCCTCCTTTTGCTAATTTCAAGTCGAGAGCATCCATTTTAGTAACAATCCTTTTTTCAATTATATAAGCCTCAGGGTTTAGCTTCCAATCCGCATTGTCAGCATCTCTATAAATCGTTGCTTCATACTTAGTATTTCCCTCTAAGAAATTTAGGTTTATTGTACTTTTTCGAGCATTTTCGTCAGTTATTGCTCCCAAAAACCAGTTCTTTCCCCCTTTTTGCTTGCGTGCAATGGTGATATAATCTCCAGGTTCGGCTTCCAAAATTTTTGTATCGTCCCAATCGACTGGCACGTCTTTGATAAACTGAAAAGCGTCCAAATGTTGATTGAAATTTTCAGGAAAATCGCCCGCCATTTGTAACGGACTATAAACGGTTACATATAAAGCCAACTGCTTGGCCAGAGTAGTTTTAACTCTAGTGGTGCGAGAGGCCTCATATTGATTGAGCTGAAAATGGAAGAAACCGGGAGTATAATCCATTGGGCCACCCATCAATCTAGTAAAAGGCAAAATAGTTTCGTGTTCTGGCACAAGACCTAAATTGGGAGCATTGTTAAATTCATTGCCAC
Organism: Bacteroidota bacterium; assembly: GCA_040385875.1. Taxonomy (GTDB): domain Bacteria; phylum Bacteroidota; class Bacteroidia; order Cytophagales; family Spirosomataceae; genus JANMZR01. The sequence continues at coordinate 22,967 of JAZKGO010000122.1, read as the reverse complement.
GAGCCGCTTCATTGGCCAGCCAATTGGGGTAAGTGCGGTGTAAACCAGTCGGATGCACTGGCTCATGAGCCTCCACCATGATTTTATATTCAGCGGCTTTTTCAGCCACTCTTTGATAGTGATTCACCATCCATTGGCTGTCGTGATGCTCACCTCTCGGAATAATTCGACCCACATAACCTGTTTTTACAGTATTCATGTGATGATCTTGCATAAATTTGAAGGCTTTATCAAAATGGCGCTCATAGTTGGTAGCTGACCCCGAAGTCTCATGATGCATAATGAGTCGTACACCTTTTTGTTTGGCATAAGTGGTGAGTTGGTTAATATTATAATCGGAATAGGGAGTCACAAAATCAAATACATTTTCTTTCCAATTGCCAAACCAATCTTCCCAGCCTTCGTTCCAACCTTCTACCAAAACCCCATCGAAGCCATGTTTAGCTGCAAAATCAATGTAAGTTTTTACATTTTCGGTATTGGCTCCGTGTTTGCCAGAAGCCTTTTCCCAGGTCGCTTTTCCCACGTGCATTTCCCACCACATGCCAATGAATTTTTGTGGTTTTATCCAGGAAACATCGGCGATTTTTGAAGGTTCGTTCAAATTCAGAATTGTCTTAGAGGACAAAATATCCGTCGCCTTATCACTCACTATAATAGTACGCCAAGGTGTTTGAAACGGCGCTTGCAGATAGGCTTTATTTCCCACTGCATCAGGCACTAAATGAGAGGTAAAAGTGAAAGTCGATTTATCCAAGGTCAAATTCATGGCTGGATAATTGACTAAAGCCGCTTCATGAATATTGATATAAACTCCTTCAGCAGTTTTCATCATCAAAGGTGTTTGAACGGCATTTCGGCCAATCACACTTTTCAAGGCAATATCTGGTTCTTTATTGGCAGCTTTTATCGCATCAATCTCACTCAATTTTGTGGTATTATACAAATATTCGTTGGTGTCATAATCACCTGGAATCCAAAAAGTTTTATGATTTCCTGCCAAATTAAACTGTGTCAATTCGTCTTTCACAATGAAATGTTTAATGGCAGATTCTTCTGGAAAATCGTATCTAAAACCAACTCCATCATCAAAAATCCTGAAGATAATATTAGTTAGATTTTTGCTATTTGACTTATCTTTTAATCTGATTATCAACTGTTTATAGTTATTTCGAATGCTGCTAACTTCACCCCAAACAGGCTTCCATGTCTCATCAAAAGTGGAAGAATCGATAGAAATAATTTGAAATTTATTGAGCAAAATTTCAGGTTTTTTCAAAGAAAAACCCAGAGAGGAGGGTTCAATTATTGGTTTATTTTTATAAGCAATTTGGTAGAAAATACTGCCGTTTTCTGCAGAATTAACTTTCAGAGAAACTGACTTATCTGGGGAAGAAATAGTTGCATTTTTCTGAGCGTAAAGTACAGAAGATAAGAACAAAAAAAAGAGATTTAGGAAATGTTTTGAGGTTTTCATAAGTCAATTTCAGAGAGTTTTCTAAACATCTATTGCTCGCAGTATTGGCACAAACTAAATTCAAATCAGGTAATTATCCAATCATTTGGCTCATTTTTTTAGAAGCAAATATTTCAACCAAATTTAACCTATTTCTTAGATCAATTAATCGAAAAAAGATTAATAAAAGAATAAATAACTTACTAAAATAGCCGTGGTAATACCCGCCAAATCTGCCAATAAACCCGCCCACAATGTATATCGTGTATTTTTGATATTTACAGAGCCAAAATAAAGAGCGATTACGTAGAAAATAGTATCGGCGGAACCCTGAAATACACAAGCCAGTCGGCCTGCGAAAGAGTCGGCACCGAATGTTTTCATAGTATCAATCATCAAAGCTCGAGAGCCACCGCCACTCAAGGGATGCATTAGAGCCGTGGGTAAGGCGTCAGTGAAAGCTGTATTTAGACCCATCCACTCAAAGCCTATTTTCATCCCATCCACAATATAAGTAAGTACTCCCGAGTTTCTTAAGGCACTGATAGCCACCAACATACCTACCAGATAAGGAATTATTTTTACGGAAGTTTCAAAGCCTCCTTTTGCTCCTTCAATAAAGCTCCCAAATACATCCACTTTTTTCAGATAACCTCCAATCAAAAATGAAATGACGATTGAAAACAAAAGAAAATTGCTAAAGACTTTGGATTGAACCTGAATTTGATCTTTGGGAAGCGAAGAAAAATACCATAATAGGACCGCAATTGAAACTGAAATCCCCCCCAACCAGGACAAAATTGTTTGATCAAATAAATTGATTTTTTGCTTAATTGCCACAATAATTAGCCCAGTTAAAGTAGCGACATAAGTAGCGATAAGACAAGGTATAAATATATCGGCCGCATCAGCTGCACCATAAATTGACCTTTGTGCCATAATGCTCAGTGGGATCAATACAGGCCCAGCGCTATGCAAAACCATAAACATTATTTGTGCGTTTGATGCGGTGTCTTTTTGAGGATTCAAGTCTTGAAGGCTTTGCATCGCTTTGAGGCCAAAAGGTGTGGCGGCATTGTCCAAACCCAGCATATTGGAGGAAAAATTCATAATCATTTGGCCATTAGCTGGATGATTTGCGGGCACTTCTGGAAATAATTTGGCGAAAAAAGGTCCAGTTAGTCTTGCCAAAAATCGAGTGGCTCCGGCCTTTTCACCTATATTGAGTAAACCCATAAAAAAGGTCATAACACCCGCCAATGGCAATGCGATTTTCATTACGGCCATTTCAGCTGAATCGAACATGCCATCCATGATGAGTTTAAAAATCTCTGTATCGCCCAAAAAAATGAGCTTAAAAAGAGCCACGATAAATGCCAAAACAAAGAATATAATCCAGAGGTAATTGAGAGCCATAGTAAATATTTAGAAATACCAAATTTATACAAATCTATCGGTTCCTCTAAATTAACTGATAAAATGAATACTATTTTATAAAAATACAGTTGAATTGATATAGTTTTGAAAATTAATATCAGTTGAAAATTATGCGTGCAAAAAACTTAAAATATCTGCTGCTCACACTTTCATTTTTATCTATTTATGCCTGTGCCCAAAAGCAAGAAAGCTCAACAAAATCAGCTCATTCCAAAAAGGAATTGGCATTAATGCCATCCGGAAAAAAAGTTGAATTCCCCGGCAAAAAGCAAAGCGTGGACTGTGAATATGAGCAAAATATGGCAAAACAAGGTTTAGTCAATATCAAAGATGTTGATTCTGATATTTTAGTAGAATTAAAATATTCAACCACTGACAATTTTGTAGGGAAAGATGTATATGGCTGTATATCAATTTGTTATTTGCAAAAAAAGGTTGCCAATATGTTAGCTGCTGCTTCAAAATATTTAAAATCAGAAAACGATTCCCTTCGACTTTTGGTTTATGACGGCGCTCGTCCATTAGCCATCCAAAAAATACTTTGGGAGTCTTTACCACAATACAAACCATCCATCCGAAAAAATTATGTGGCTAATCCCGCTGAAGGGTCCATTCATAACTATGGATCTGCTATTGATTTAACTATTTCAAACAGAAATGGCCAACCAATTGATATGGGGACTAAATATGATTTTTTTGGCGAACTGGCCTTTCCAAAATTGGAGGCCAAACTATTGACAGAAGGTAAGCTCACTCAAAAACAAATAAATAATCGCAAACTATTAAGGTCCGTGATGCGCAAGGCTGGTTTTACACCCATCGAATATGAGTGGTGGCATTTCAATGCTGTTTCCAGACAAAAAGCAAAATCACTTTATAAGATTGTTCAATAAGGGACTATTTCACCAAATATTTTTTCAATTTCTTAATCCAAATTTCATAACCTCTCCGATTCATATGTAATTTATCTGTGATAAATAAACTGGGGTTTGGCTTTCCTTTGAGTGACATTTTGCCCATAATATTTACAAATTGAGTTTTAGTTTGCTTTTCTAAATAATTATAAATCAACTGATTAGTGATTTTTTGAGCGGGTAATTGTCTCACTCTTGCAATACTTGGTTTCAAAGAAATAAATACAATTGGAACCTGAGGCAATTTTTCTCTTATTTTCAAAAACACTTTTTCGAATCGGTGAAGCACCTCTTCGGGGGCGATGCCTTCTGCCAAATCATTTTCTCCTGAATAGATAAATATTTTTGCTGGTGAATATTTGATAATAATTCGGTCGGTAAAAGCCTCTAAATCAATCAAATTAGAACCTCCAAAACCTCTATTAATGATTGGGTATCCATCAAAATCGGAGCCAATTGTTTTCCAAAGTCTGATGGAAGAGCTGCCCACAAATAAATTGGCATTCTTTATAGGCATTTGGATTGAATCTTGCTTTTCAAAATCTAGAATTTCATTCTCAAATTTATTTTTTTGTGCAAAAAGGTAGTTTTGTAATTGAAAAAATAGGAAAATTAAAATAAGTTTGAATTTCATAAATAACTATAATCTAGAGCATTATATCAATATTGACAGAAAATAAAACGGTTGCTAAGGTTGAGCAAGAATCAAAAACAACCTTTCCTTAGCGCAATTCCATCTCAAATTTATGGAAAGAATGGCAAAAAATATGTTTTTATAAATTAACATTTGTAATTATGATTTAATTTTGTAAACTTTAAAGTTCAATCATCAAAACCCTGTTTTTGATTAGCAGAATTTGATTGGCAATTAATCCCTATTTGATGGCATGACAATTACGATAAAAGAATGGCTTTCGGCCAATATAAAAGGTGATAAACAGATCTGGTGGATAGTAGCCATTTTAACCACATTTAGCTTGCTGATTGTCTACAGTGCTTCAGGAGCCAAATATTCCCCAGAGTTGTATCTGTTCAAACATCTCTTTCATCTATTATTGGCTTTAATTGGAATGTGGTTTGCCCATAGGCTCGATTATGGCTACTATGCCAAACTCTCCAACGTTGGTCTAATTGCCTCCGCATTATTATTAGTTTATGCTCGATATTATGGTGTTTCATTGAATGAGGCGACTCGTTGGGTAGTGATTGCAGGGGTTCAGTTTCAACCCTCTGATTTAGCAAAATTGGCCTTAATTGCCAACCTAGCCACAATGTTGGCTCGCAGGCAACGCATATCCTACAAAGAAAACCTTTGGCATGGACTCGGTTTTATGATATTGAAATGTTGTATTATTTGTGGATTGATTGCTATGAGTAATGCATCCAATGGCTTGCTCCTTTTGGTCACTTGCTTTATCGTAATGTTTATCGGAAGGGTACCTCTCAAATATTTGGCCTCATTATCAATAATAGGTCTATTATGCGTGGTTATAGGCCTTAAAGCGAGCAAAGAGCGCTGGGATACCGCTATTAACCGTGTAGATCGGTTTGTGAACTCATGGCAAAATTCAGACAATACGGTTTATCAGATAAAAGAGGGTTATAAAGCCATGGCCAATGGAGGTGTTTTTGGAGTGGGGCCAGGCAATAGCCACCAAAGGAACTTCCTGCCTTATTGCTATGCCGACTTTATCTACCCCATTATCATCGAGGAATGGGGGTTAATGGGGGGTGTCTTCATAATTATTATTTTTATATGGCTTTTGTATCGGGGCCTCCATATTTTACAAAAAAGTGACCGGGCACTAGGGGGCCTTTTGGCTGCTGGGTTAAGTACCAGTTTGGTATTGCAAGCGCTTGTAAATATGGCAGTTACGGTTGAACTTTTCCCCACAACCGGTCTCACACTACCACTCTTAAGTATGGGTGGCACCTCACTTTTATTTACTGGGCTTTCCATTGGTATTATCTTATCCGTAAGCCGTGGTGGAGTGGATGAGAGTAAAATATAGGAATAAAATCATCAAAATTTACTGTTTTATTTTGCATTTTTGTGAAATAATAGCAACGGATGCAAAAACAAATTAACGTAATCATTTCTGGAGGGGGTACTGGCGGTCATATTTACCCCGCCATCGCTATTGCCAATGCACTCAAAGAAGCGGACCCCTCAATTAATATTTTATTTGTAGGTGCTTTGGGTAAAATGGAGATGGAAAAAGTGCCCAAAGCTGGTTATAAAATTATCGGGCTACCGATTACGGGTATACAAAGAAGTATCAATTTCGAAAATCTAAAATTCCCTTTCAAGTTATTGAAAAGTATGGCTTTGGCTCGTAAAATTATCCAAGATTTTAAACCAAATATTGCCATTGGGGTGGGTGGATATGCCTCAGGGCCATTGTTATTGATGGCCAATTTTATGGGGGTACCCACACTTATTCAGGAGCAAAATTCATTTGCTGGAATCACCAATAAATATTTATCAAAGAAAGCCAAGGCAATTTGTGTCGCCTATTTTGGCATGGAAAAGTTTTTTCCAAAAGAAAAAATTATATTCACAGGTAATCCCGTCAGAAGCGATATTTTGGATATTCATTCCAAAAAAAATCAGGCATTGGCTCATTTCGGTTTAAAACAAAATACCAAGACTCTTTTAATAATTGGGGGTAGCCTAGGGGCCAAAACCATCAATGAAAGCATTGATTCAGGACTTGAAAAATTGATCGAAGCAGGCTTTCAAATTATTTGGCAAACGGGTAAATTATACATCGATAAAGCCAAAACTTCTTCCAAAAACCATACAAATATTTATGTTTCAGACTTTATCTATGAAATGGATTTAGCCTATGCCGCCGCTGATATCGTCATTTCAAGGGCTGGTGCCTTATCCGTTTCGGAACTATGCTTAGCCGCAAAGCCCTGTATATTAGTGCCTTATCCTTTTGCAGCCGAAGATCACCAAACTCAAAATGCCTTAAATCTGGTTGAAAAAGAGGCCGCAATGATGATAAAAGATAAAGAGGCTCCAGCAGAATTGGTCAATCAAGCATTGGAATTGTTAAAGGATGAAAAAAAGCAAGAAAGCTTATCTTTTAACATTGCAAAATTAGGTAAACCAAAAGCAGCTCATGAGATTGCGGAACAAGTTTTAAAAATTATTCATGCTCAGAATTGAAGCTAAAAATCATCGGTTTTTCAATATATTAGAATTTTAAAAATGGAAATCAGTCAATTAAAATATATTTACTTTTTAGGCATAGGTGGCATTGGTATGAGTGCAATTGCAAGGTGGTTTGTGGCCAATGGCTATGCTGTGGCTGGTTATGACAAAACCCCAACACCTCTTACTGAAGCTTTGACTGCCGAGGGCGCTATTATTCATTTTGAGGATGATATCAATTTGATACCAAGTGCTTTTTTGGAGAATATTTCAGAGACTTTAGTGGTGTATACTCCAGCTATTCCAAAAGATCATCTCGAATTTAACTGGCTGAAAGACAATGGATTTACGCTCAACAAGCGATCACAAGTATTAGGATTGCTTACACAAAAATTGTTTACGATTGCGGTGGCGGGCACTCATGGCAAAACCACCACGTCATCAATGGTAACCCATATTTTAAAGCAATCTGGTAAAAATGTTACTGCCTTTTTAGGGGGAATTACCCAAAATTACGGCACCAATTTTTTGATAAATGATCACCCCAACGATATTATTTGTGTGGTGGAAGCAGATGAATTTGATCGGTCTTTTCTGACGCTTTCACCAGACATTTCAATTGTTACCTCCACCGATGCCGACCATTTGGATATTTATGGTAGCCATGAACATGTTCTCGAATCATTCCAATTGTTTGTGGACCGACTTAAACCCAATGGTACTGTTTATGTACAGGCCAATCAAAATTTGAAAAATGGCGAAGGTACCCAGCAATTTAGCTATTCATTGCAATCAGGAGATTATTTTGCAGAAAACCTAAGAATAGAAGAGGCAATATTCAAATTTGATCTTCGCCATCCCAATGGAATTATTAAGGGAATCGAAATGGCGCTGCCTGGCTATCATAATGTTGAAAATGCAATCGCCGCCTCCGCAGCTTGCCTGCAAGTAGGTGTAAATGAGCAAGATATCGTAAAATCTTTGGCAAGTTTTGGGGGGGTAAAAAGGAGGTTTGAATACCATATTCGCACAAAAAACTTGGTTTATATCGATGACTACGCCCACCATCCCACTGAAATTGAAGCCTTTTTATCTTCTGTAAAAGCCTTATATCCCCATAAAAAATTAACAGCCATTTTTCAGCCACATTTATTTTCGAGAACCAACGACTTCCAAGAGGATTTTGCCAAAAGTTTGGAACTTGCCGACGATCTTATATTAATGAATATCTACCCCGCCCGTGAACTGCCGATGGAGGGGGTTACTTCGGCCATTATTTTTGACAAAATTCACAACCAAAATAAAACTATCTGCGCTAAGGAAAACCTGCTTAATTTGATAAGATCGAAAAAACCTGAACTGCTGGTTACCATCGGAGCTGGTGATATTGATACTTTTATCACTCCTATAAAGTCTCTTTTGAATGAGCTCAATTCAATTCAATAATTGCTTTTTGTAAAATATTTATTCACAATTGTAAATTTTTCAATTTTTTTTCCTAATTTAGATTCTAATTTTTCAGATAAAACAAAGGGTTTATTTGAGGAAAAGAGGCCTTTTTTATCAGAAAATAGACTTTTTACTAAAAATAATTTAATAAAATACAAATTTTGTTTGCTTGGAAAAATACCTTAGGTTGGTTGGCATTTCTACTTTTTTTAATCAGTTTGATCTTTTTTGCAGAGAATATCTACAAAAATCAAAGATGTAAAAAAGCAGAAATAGTCATTGAAACCAAGCTCGAAGGACACTTTATTACTAAAGATGATATCAATAACCTACTTACCGAAAATGGCAATAAACCAATAATAGGAACAAAATTTAATTTTTTAAATTTTGCAAAGCTTGAGAGAAATATTTTAAAAAACAGATTAGTTAAAAGTTGCCAAATAAGTCGAACCCTGGGCGGTAATTTGCTAATAAAAGTGACTCAGAAAAATCCAATTGCAAGAATAGTTTCATTAGCAGGGAGTTCAGAAAAGTTTGAGGGGTTTTATTTGGATGATGAAGGTGGCCTTTTTCCACTTTCACCCAATTTTACAAAAAGAGTGGTATTAGTTTCGGGCAAATATTTGGTAGGAAAGCGAAATTTAAAATTAAATAAAGACAAAAATATAATTGACTTTATTGCTAAAATTAATGCCGATTCATTTTGGAATGCCAACATCACTCATATTATTATTGATGAGGATCAAAACATCAATTTTTTGCCTTTGGTTGGTGACTTTTTATTCGAATACGGTATTCCAATGGAGGATGATTTTGAATCAAAAATGAGAAAAATTAAGGTTTTTTATTCACAAATATCGGCCGAAGATAAAGAAAGGTACCAAATGATTTCGGTAAAGTATCAGAACCAAATTGTATGCCAGTTAAAAGATATAACCATTTGACTTTAAACAATTTATAGTTTTTATTAGGAATTGAATTGATCAAAAAAATTAAATAAAAATGAACAACAAAGTAATGGTAGGCCTTGATATAGGCAATAGTAAAGTTTGCGCTGTAGTGGGTCGGTTAAATGAGCAAGAAGACCTCGAAATAATGGGGGTTGGAACAGCCCATATCGACCAAACCGTGGTTAGAGGCCTGGTTAGAAATGTGACCAAAACAGTGGAGGCTATTTCAAAAGCGATTAACGAAGCCAGTCAAATTTCTGAAGTTTTAATTGGCGAGGTAATCACCAATATTAGCTCTCAAAACATAAGTAGCCATTTTGCTTCAGGAACTTATATTTTGGAAAATGACAATCAAGAAATTCGTCATAAAGATATTGACCGATTGATTGAAAATATGAAAAAAGGCAGAAGTATTGCCGGAAATTTGATTTTGCATGTTTGCCCACAGGAGTTTAAGGTAGACGAAATGTGGAAAGATGTTTTCAATCCAGCGGGAATGTCTGGACTAAAATTGGAAGGCGACTTTTTGATTTTGTCAAGCCCATTGACGGCTACGGATGGCATCGATAAGTGCTTTAAAGACTCTCCAACTAAAACCGAAATAAAAGAGAAACTGCTCTCATCATTGGCTTCCTCAATATCAACCCTCACTGAAGAAGAAAAACAGGCCGGGGTTGCTTTGATTGATATCGGAGCGGGCAATACAGATATCATTATATTTCAAAACAATGTGGTAAGGCATGTGAGCACTTTGCCAATTGGCGGCTATGATATTACTCGTGACATACAACAAGGCTGTAGTATTTTACCCGACATTGCTGAAAAGCTGAAGGTTAAATTTGGTGCTGCCATTAGTAATGAAGTAGATGCAAATGAGGTGGTTACCGTACCAGGAATAGGAATAAAAAGCACCAAAGAAATTGGGGTGAAAAATGTAGCACTGATTATGGAAGAAAGGCTTAAAGAAATCATTGCTTTGGCTTGGACAGAAATCAAAAAATCAGGCTTTGAAAGTAAACTGAATGCTGGATTAGTAATCACTGGTGGTTGTGCTCAAATACCTTATATTTTAGATCTTTTCTCATTGATTACCAGTAATGAAGTGAGGATAGGGCATCCCAATATCAATTTAGCCAAAAATGATTTCGAAATTGGTAATGACCCGGCTTATGCTACAGCCATTGGTTTATTATGGAAAGGTTTCAAAAGCTACGACGCCAGAAAAGATGAAATAGAAAAAGTAAAATCCAAAGAAAAGGTGGTGGGTGTCAGCACGAAAGGATCTCTTTTTGACGAACCAGTCGAGAAAAATTTTTGGAAAAAAAGTGTAAATTTTTTGAAGAAAAAATTGAGAGATGATTCAGAAGAGATGAATGATAAATTCGACCAATAAAAAAATAGAATCATCCTGTAATCAACCAATTATAAAAAAAAATAAAAATGTTAAATCATAATTTTACTTTCGAAACGCCTAACCATTATAAATCAATTATTAAAGTTGTGGGCGTTGGTGGTGGTGGTGGAAATGCCGTAAACCACATGTTCAAACGTGGCATTACTGGGGTAGATTTTGTGGTGATGAATACGGATGCACAGGCACTTACCGCTAGCCCTGTCCCTAATAAAATACAATTAGGAGCAAGACTAACTGAAGGCTTAGGAGCTGGAAGCCAAGCAAAAAATGGCGAAAATGCTGCATTAGAAACAGCTGATGAGATTCGTCAAATATTCAATGATAATACTAAGATGGTTTTTGTAACCGCTGGTATGGGAGGAGGCACGGGTACTGGAGCAGCCCCTGTTATTGCTAAAATTGCCAAAGAATTGGGGATACTTACAGTGGCAATTGTAACAGCCCCCTTCAAGTTCGAAGGCACTGACAAAAAAGACCAGGCGGTAAGAGGAATTGAACTTTTACAAGAAACTTGTGATACGGTTTTGGTGGTGTTAAATGATAAGCTATCCGATATGTATCCAGATTTGGACGTGGATACTGCCTTTGAGCATGCCGATAATATTCTCACCAATGCGGCCAAAAGTATTGCCGAAGTAATTACTAAATCAGGCAAAATAAATGTCGATTTTAATGATGTAAAAACTGTTTTAGAAAACGCCGGCCAAGCTGTAATGGGCTCAGCAGCAGCGGTTGGAGAAGATCGAGCCATTAATGTAATTACAGAAGCTTTGCATTCGCCACTACTGAATAATAAGGATATTGCTGGGGCCAAAAGAATATTGATGACGGTCGCTTTCAGCTCTCAATGCAAAATGAAAATCAGAGAGCAAACAATTATTACCGATTATATTATGGCTAAAATTGGCCATGAACCCAATGCGCTTAAACTTGGCTTTATTCAAGATGAAGACTTAGGTGACGAAATGCGAATCACCGTTATTGCAGCAGGTTTTGACCTTAAAGATAAAAATTATAATGGTTGGAAATCTATAAAAATCGACGGCTTTGGTGAAAATACCAAAAAAGGAGACCACGAATTTGACATAGAAAAAGAGGTGGACAAAGATTCGTACCATTCGAAAATTAAAAAAGAAACTGACCAGCTTATTGAAAGTTATTTGGTAGATATGCCTAATGAAAGAGATTTGGAAGCACCCACTTATTTGCGAAAAGGCATAAAATTATTGGATATCTCCAAAATTGCGAAAGAAAAGGTGCTGATGTACAAGCTTTGAAGAGAAAAAGACGTTTCCGATTTGTAAAAAGCCAAAAACAAAATTATATTTATACAAAATTATAGGGATGGACGTTTCAACAATTAGGAAAAAATTGCACGATTATTTGGAAGTAGCTCCAGATAAAAAGGTAAAAGCTATCTATACCATGATTGAGACCGAACTATCAAATACTATTGATTATTCTCAAGAATTTAAACAAGAGCTGGACAATCGTAATCAAAGCTATTTGAATGGTGAAGCTACCATGTATTCATCAAATGAAAGTAAATCAAGAATTGAAAAGGTTTTAGCGGATGTAAGTAAATAGTTTAATGGCTTTCGATTATATTTTTCATGAAAAAGCGCAATTAGAGTATGAAACTTCAGTTTTATGGTATTCACAAAGAAGCTTAAAAACTGCCAAAAATTTTGTTTTAGAGGTAGACAGCAGTATAGATTTAATTTGTAAGTTCCCCCAAAGATGGCCAAAAAAGTATAAATCTTTTCATGAACTGAGCCTTAAAAAATTTCCTTTTACAATTGTATATACAATCCAATCAGAAAATAATCTTATTGCGATTTCGTCTGTTTATCATCAAAAGAGAAGTCCAATGAAACGATACAGAAAGTAATTTTTTGACATTCCCTATTTAAACATGCTTCAAACTCATTATCAAGTACAATTTATTGAGAGTATTTTATTTGAAAGTCTTGGCGAAGAAGCTGTTTTAAAAGATTTTCAATTTTTGTATTGTGGCAATTTCAATTTAGCGGCAAGAGTTGAAACTAAAACGGGTAAGTATTTTATCAAATGGAATAAAGGCGACCATGAGGGAATGTTTGAATCAGAAGCCAAAAGTATGGAATTGATTCGTGAAACAAATACTGTGCATGTGCCAAAAGTTTATGGATACGGCAAAAAGCCTGATGGGTCCTACTTGATGTTAGATTTTGTGGCCGAGTCATCCAAAAAGTCAGATTATTGGCAAGATTTCGGAAGGAAATTAGCAGCCTTGCATGCTCATTCCCACGAAAATTTTGGCTTACATTTTAATAATTACGTTGGCGCACTACCACAAATCAATGACTATTCAAAGGATGGAATACAGTTCTTTATTGAAAAAAGGTTGAATTATCAGGTAGAAAGAGCCGTTCAGGAAAATAAAATTGACAGTAAACTAGCCAATGATTTTCAAAAATTGAACCTTCTTTTACCCAATATTTTACCCAACGAAAAGCCCGCACTTTTGCATGGCGACTTATGGTCGGGTAATTTGATGGTTGGCTCAACCGGTCATGCATCCTTAGTGGACCCTTCCGCTTATTATGGATTTAGGGAAGCAGACATCGCCTTCACAACCCTGTTTGGTGGCTTTCCAATCGATTTTTATGAAGCCTATAATGAGGTGAAACACTTAGAACCAGGCTTTAAGAACCGAATTGATCTTTATAATTTGTATCCCTTGATGGTTCATACCAATTTATTCGGCGGGAGTTATTTGGAGTCGGTTAAAAGAATTATTGCAAAGTATGTTTAATTGATTAAATTGTTTCGGAATTAGGTTCTTATCAATTAAAATTTATGACAACTCAGCAAATTATATTATTGGTATTAGCCATTTATGTGATTCTCTGTTTGATTGTCTATTTTGTTCAAGAGCGTTTCATTTTCAAGCCAGAGAAACTGGAAGCAGATTTTAAATTTAGTTATGATGGAATTGCTGATCAGTTCGAAGAACTCAATTTTGAAACTGAGGAAGGCGTAAATATCAACGGGATTAGATTTTTTCATGATGATCCTAAAGGTTTATTGATTTATTTTCATGGCAATACTCGTAGCATCAAAGGTTGGAGTAAATATGCCAAGGATTTCACCAAATGTGGTTATGATGTGTTGATGATTGATTATCGAGGGTTTGGTAAAAGCACGGGCAAGCGTTCGGAGAAAAACATGAATATCGACTCACAATTTATTTACAATAGAATGCGAGCCCGATTTGGTTATAAAGAGGAAAATATGGTGATTTACGGCAGGTCGCTCGGCTCTGGATTTGCCTGCAAACTAGCCTCTAACAACAAACCCAAAATGCTAATTTTAGATGCTCCTTATTATAGCTTTTCGCACTTAACCAACCGCTTTTTACCTTTTATGCCTGTGGCAATTTTATTACGGTTTTCCATTCGAACGGATATTTGGATTCGGTACGTGCGTTGCCCCATATTCATTATTCATGGCACAAAAGACTGGCTCATTCCTTATAGCTCGAGTGTGAGACTCAAAAATTTGGTGCCGTTAGCAGCTCGATTAGTTCCTATTTATGGTGGTGGTCATAATAACTTACCAAGCTTTCCCGAATATCACATAAAAATTGCCGAAATATTGGATGGCACTTACGATTTGGTTTTCAATAAATATGAATCAAAGGATTTTAGAGAATGAGGAAACTAATTATAGGGATTGCGGTAATTTATACTTTGACACTTGCAGTATTGTATATTTTTCAAGACAAAATTATTTTTCATGAAAAAGTGCTGGCTGATGATTATCGGTTTGAATTTCCCTATCCTTTCAAAGAGATTTGGCTTGATACAGAGACTAAAAGCCGAGTAAATGCCCTTTATTTTTATGCGGATTCTGTGAAAAGAAAAGGCGTAGTTGTGTACTATCATGGCAACGCCAGAGATCTCAATCGCAGCGGAAAGTTTGCCCCTGATTTCACCAAAAATGGCTATGATGTTTTAATGATTGACTATCGGGGTTATGGAAAAAGTAGAGGTGAGTTTTCAGAAAAAGGGTTAATTATCGATGCCAAAGTGGCTTATGACTATGCCAAAACACTGTTTCCTGAAAATAAAATTATCGTTTATGGTAAATCTTTAGGATCAGGAATTGCCACTCAAATAGCGGCAGCTAACCATCCTAAACTACTACTTTTGGAAACACCTTATTTTAATTTCCCAGATGTAGCTGGTCATTTTTTCCCTTTCGTACCGTTCAAAACGTTGAGTAAATACCAGTTTGCGACGGATCAATTTATCACAAAAGTCAAATGCCCTATCCACCTATTTCACGGGGATGATGATGGTTTGGTGTATTACGAATCAAGCTTAAAACTATGTGAAGTTTTGGGCAAAAGCCCCAATAAAATATTGACAACCATCAAAGGAGGCGAACACAGAAACCTATCTAAATTCCCTGAATATCATATGGCTTTGGATAGTTGTTTGGCGGTAAATTAGCATTTGAATCCAAATTTCCCGACCTTTGTAAATCAAATTCTTCACAAACTACCTTGGAAATCAACCCTTTCGAAGCTTTTAATTTAAATCCACAGCTTTATAATGCAATCAAAGAAGCTGGATATACTGAACCAACAGAAATTCAGAAATTGGCTATTCCTCAAATATTGGCTGGACATGATATTTTAGGAATCGCTCAAACAGGTACTGGTAAAACAGCTGCTTTTCTTTTGCCAATTTTGATGAAAATTAAATATGCGCAAGGAATGCACATGCGTGCTCTGATACTCGCACCCACACGTGAGCTGGTGATGCAAATTGACAAAGAACTGGCACAATTAGCTCAATTTACAGACATCAGGCATGTCGCTTTGTTTGGCGGTTTGGGTCCCAAAACACAAATAGAAATTATTAACAAAGGAGTGGATATCATTGTAGCTACTCCAGGGCGCTTTTTGGATCTTTATCTAAAGGGTGAGATCACTGTAAAAGAATTGAAAATATTAGTTTTGGACGAGGCTGACAAAATGATGGATATGGGATTTATGCCTCAGATTCGAAAAATTTTGGAAGTAATTCCTTCAAAAAAACGCCAAAATCTGCTATTCTCAGCCACTTTTCCACCACGAGTGGAGAACTTGTCTAATGAATTTTTGGAATTTCCATTGAAAATTGAGGCCGCTCCGCAAGCCAGTACCGCTAAAAGTATCCATCAAAAATTATACGAATTACCCAATTTTAAAACCAAGATAAACTTATTAGAATTGTTGCTCAGAGGTACTGACGAAACCTTTAATCGGGTAATTGTATTCACTCGCACCAAAGAATTTGCGGATAATATTTTTAAATTTTTGGAACGAAAAGTAGTGGGCGATTGGGACATCAAAGTAATCCATTCCAACAAAGGCCAAAATACCCGAATCAACGCAATGGAGGCCTTTAAAGAAGGAAATATAAGGGTGCTCGTCACCACTGATGTGGCCTCAAGAGGCATCGATATTCCAAAAGTAAGTCATGTGATTAATTTTGATGTACCCCTGATTTATGAAGATTATGTCCATCGAATTGGGCGAACAGGTCGTGCTCAGGAAATAGGAGAGGCGATTACCTTTATGACTTCTGCTGAGGAGTACCACGTTAAAAAAATTGAAGAAATTATCAAACAAGAAATTCCTAGACATGTGCTTCCGGTTGATTTGAGAATAGAACAAACACCACCTGAAGAGAAAAAAGCAATGCTTTTGGAAATTGACAATCAGAAAAAGAAAGCAGACCCTACTTTTAAAGGGGCCTTTCATGAAAAGAAAAAAGAGACCCAAATAAAAATTGCAAAAGCAGCTGAGCTCAAAGCAAAAAAAGAGAAAAATTCGGGTTCTAAACAGAGTCAAGGCTTAAAATCAAATTCGGGCGCTAGAACAAATAATGCTCCTCATAAATTTGCCAAAAAACGAAGCGCTAAGAAATAAAAAACTGGAAACTATCGCTTGCATACTTCTGTATTTTTGGTATTTTTGCTTATCATTCACCCATGACAATAAAATTTCAATTGTTGCGTTTAACTAAAGCAAAATAGTTAAAGAATTGAATAAGAGCATACTACTCACTATAATATCATTCATTTCCTGGCCAATATTAAGTCAGGAAGTTCAACCTGTTGCTATTGCAAAGGCACAATCCATTAACAATGAGCAAAAGGGCTCTATCTCTTCTACAGACAAGCAAAATCACAATAAATACCTTTTACCCCTTTTTGGTTCCATAGAAAAAACAGCAACAGAGAAAGCGACAGATCGTTCATTTGTGGAAATGTGTCGCAAAAATTTCCCTAATCTTAACGAAGCCTCTAAATTTTTTGCCGACAGGGCTTGGGAATATTTAGGCGAGTCTGAGTTGGATACTGCGATGTATCGCTTTAATTTATGCTATCTTTTAAATGAAAAAAACGTAGATGCTTATTGGGGAGCTGGTGTAATTTGCTTTCAAAAAGGAGAATATGATCAGGCTTCAAAATTATTAAATAAAGGCATTGAAATTGACTCGACTAACTCCTCATTGATTGTGGATTTAGCTATTGTTGAGCTCTCTTGTTTTGAAAAAAACAATCATCAAGAAGACCTTATATTAGCGCACGGTCATTTGGCAAAAGCCATTGATATAGATCCTCAAAATATTTCGGCTTGGATAAAACGCTCAGAAGCAGAGTATTATCTTGAAAACTATGAAAATGCCTGGGACTGTATTCACAGCGCCAGATTATTAGACATTACTAAGATTGATTTGATTTACGTGGAAAAACTAAGTGCTAAAATGAAGGATCCTAAGAATATTTTCAAACTTTAGTTGTCCCCTTATAGGTATTTATAGTTAATTAACTTGAGTTCGAGGTAAAAAAGGGGGAGGGCTGGCGAATAAAAGCTTTTATGAATATTAACTAACTGACAATCAGCTAGTTAATAATATTACATCACAATTAAGAACCAAAATAAAATTATAGAAATATTTGTAGAAGTGGGTGATTTTCTCAAGAAATTTCAAAATCAAATCGAAGATTAAAAAGGAAATTTGAAATCATCATGAAAATATTCTTACCTATTTTGATAACAAGTCTAGAAATGCTTCAGCCGAATCATATAATTTAAAAATTAAGGCATTCAAAACACAACTTCGAGGGGTAAGAAATATCAAGTTCTTTTTTAGGCTTTCAAAAATATATGCTTCCCCGCAACTTTTTACTTGATCCATAAATCCCACTAACTTTTTTGCTTAAGCCATTTTTTTTAGTTTTTCAATTACCACTTCTTCAGCCTTTCAAGCTATTTCCCTTGAGATAAGAAAACTCTCAGAATCCCAATCCCCTAAATAATTCCTTTACAAGGTTACTTCTATTCTAGAAATCGAATATCGACAAAAATGAGCAATGGATATAAGTTTTATTCACTAATGGACAGTTTGTTAAAGCAAAAACTGGATTGAATTTTTTGAAAAGTTTCAGGACAATCCCTCAATTAAATAAATGATTATTTAACTTTTAAGAATAATAAATTTTTTGTATTATGTTTGAATAGAATAGCTAAGCCTGTATTCTGTTTTTGTGCATAACCTAAATTTTACTCTGAAATAAAACAATTATTTATCCATGACAAATTCTCGAAGAAACTTCCTAAAAAAAGCCTCCTCTGGCGCCGCCGTTCTTACTATTGGTGGCATATTACCCGCTTTTTCGGCTCGAAGTTACAATCAAATTATCGGTGCCAATGACAAAATAAATGTGGCATGTATGGGGGTGAATAGCAGAGGCTTGGCAGTAGGTAAAAACTTCGCTTCTCAGAAAATCTGCGAAGTTTTGCATGTATGTGATGTAGACAGTAGAGCGTCATTAATATGTATTGATGCTATTGAAAAGATTCAACAAAAAAAGCCTCAAAATACACCCGATTTTCGAAAAGCATTGGAAGACAAAAATTTGGATGCTTTGATTGTAACCGCACCCGACCATTGGCATGCTCCTGCAGCTTTGCTAGCTTGCTCAGCAGGCAAACATGTCTATTTAGAAAAGCCCTGCTCGCACAACCCTAATGAAGGGGAAATGCTGATAAAGTCGGCTGAAAAGCATAAAAAGGTATTGCAAATGGGCAATCAGCGACGATCATGGCCAAACGTAATGGCGTCCATTGCCGAACTCCACGGGGGTATTATCGGCAAACCCTATTATGCCAAAACTTGGTATACCAACAATCGAGCCTCTATTGGTGTGGGAAAAGCGACAGCTGTGCCTTCTTGGTTAAATTATGATTTATGGCAGGGCCCTGCCCCCAGAAAAGCCTATCACGACAATGTGATTCATTATAATTGGCATTGGTTTTGGCATTGGGGTACTGGCGAAGCGCTAAACAATGGCACACATATGGTGGATTTGGCTCGTTGGGGTTTGGATGTGAATTATCCAACAAGAGTGAGTTCCTCCGGTGGCCGCTACCGGTATCAGGACGACTGGGAAACCCCGGATACCCAAATGATCAGCTTAGAGTTTGGCAATAAATCCCTCATTACCTGGGAAGGCAGAAGCTGCAACGGCAAGTCGATGGAAGAGAACAGTGTGGGGGTAATTTTTTATGCAGAAAATGGTTCCATGCTCATTGAAAGTGGCAATTCGTATAAGGTTTTTGATTTGAAAAGTAATCTGATTAAAGAAGTAAAAAACGACAGAAAAATTGACCCACTCAATCTTTCAGATCCAGCACAAGAACTGGATGCTTTGCATATTCAGAATTTCTTTGATGGTATTAAAAAAGGAACTCCTTTAAATTCGGATATACTGAGTGGGCACCAGAGTACTTTGCTGGTGCAGCTGGGCAATATTTCGCAACGAGTAGGCCGTAGCCTCAAAGTCGATCCAGCAAACGGACATATACTGAACGATGCGGAAGCTTTGAAATATTGGAAGCGAACCTATGAAAACGGTTGGGAGCCCAAAATTTAAGTTTTATGAACAAATTTTCAACACCCTCCGCTAATTCGTTCATATCGCAAAGGCTCTATTCATTAGATGCACTCAGAGGTTTTGATATGTTTTGGATCATTGGGGGCGAAGAAATTTTTCATGCACTAGCTGAAATTACAAAATCTCCATTTTGGGGAACCATTTCAACCCAATTCACTCATCCAAAATGGAACGGCTTCCATTTTTATGATTTGATTTTCCCTTTGTTTTTGTTTTTGGCCGGTGTGTCCAGTCCATATGCTATTGGCAGAGCTTTCGAAAAAGGCAGCAATAAGCAACAAATAATGGCAAAAGTGGTCAAAAGGGCAATGATTTTAGTGGTATTGGGAATTATTTACAACAATGGTTTACAATTAAGACCCATTTCTGATATTCGCTTTTCAAGTGTGCTTGGGCGCATCGGTATCGCCTATATGCTTGCTAATTTTATTTATATTTATTTCAAGGAAAAAGTCCAAATGATTTGGTTCATTGGTTTGCTCATTGGTTATTGGCTGATCCTCAAATTTACTTCTGCTCCGGGTTTTCCAATGGGCGACTTAACCATGGAAGGCAATTTTTCTTCCTATTTCGATCGGCTTACTTTACCAGGACGACTTTCACTTGGTATTCACGATACGGTTGGATTTTTCAATAATATTCCTGCCACTTGTACCGCTCTTTCAGGAATTTTTACAGGTGTTTTTTTGAAAAGTAATAGTGCCGATCCAGCTAAAAAAGCATTATGGATGGCTGTTGGGGGAGTCATTTCAATAGTTATTGCCTTACTATGGGATCTTGATTTCCCAATTAATAAAAACCTTTGGTCAAGTTCATTTGTGATGCTTACCACAGGCTTAAGTTTGCTATTTTTTGCTCTGTTTTATTATATTATTGACATAAAAGGCATACAAAAATGGGCTTACTTTTTTAAAGTAATCGGCATGAACTCCATTCTAATTTATATTTCAGGCAAGTTTTTGGATTGGAATTATACCACAAAAGCTTTGTTTCAATGGCTGATTGATTGGGTGGGAGAGCCTTTGAATATACTGGTAATGGCTTTCTGCGTGATTCTTATTAAATGGCTATTTTTACGATTTTTATACCAAAAAAAGCTGTTTTGGTCAGTTTGAAAAAAGCTTAAATTCAATATTTATTTTATGAAAAGTAAACGAAGAGAATTTTTAAAACTGGCAAACCTAACAGGCCTGTCCATTGCTGGACTCAGTTTTTTTGATACATATTCCAACACAATAGACTCTCAATCCATCACAAACGTGAAAACTCAGAACTTTAATTCAGACGAAAATTTAAGTGTAATTGGTTTATACGGCCCGTGGGCAGCTTCCTTAAATGAAGGCCATTTACCCAAACTTTCTTTTAGAAATAAAAAAAGAACCAATCTAGAAAGCTGGAGAAAGGTTGCTCAAAAACAAACTATTGACCGTATGGCAATCCCCGATATCGGTGGATTACCGGAGGTGAAAATAAATAAACAGTACATCTATGATGGCTTGCATATTGAAGAATTGACATGGCAGCTGCCTTATGGCCGGCCTACGAAGGCTATACTGCTAAAACCCCAAAATGCAAAAGGGAAGTTGCCAGGTATTCTTGCCTTTCATGACCATGGCGGGAACAAATATTTTGGCACACGCAAAATAACCCGAACCAGCGATGAGCAACATCCCATGATGAAATTGCATCAAAATGAATACTATGAAAACTTTGCTTGGGCGAATGAAATAGCCAAACGAGGTTACGTGGTGCTCGTTCCTGATGCGTTCCCATTTGCCAGTCGCAGAGTGATGCTACAGGATGTTCCCGAACATATGCGCAAAGGATTGACGGATGAAAACCCTGAAAATCAGGAAAATATCAATGCCTACAACGATTGGGCAAGTGATCATGAGCAAATAATGGCCAAATCATTGTTTTGTGCTGGTACCACTTGGCCAGCCCTATTTTATGCAGAAGACAAAAAAGCACTAGATATTTTGTGTGCACGTAATGATGTAGATGCTAACAATATTGGTTGCGGTGGCCTTTCAGGTGGGGGTATGCGCACCGTGTTTTTGGCGGGACTCGATTCCAGAATAAAATGTGCAGTACCGGTTGGTTTTATGACCACTTGGAAAGATTTTCTTTTGTATAAATCTTATACCCACACATGGATGATTTATGTGCCGTTGCTGCCCAATGAGCTGGATTTTCCGGAAATTATGGGCTTACGGGCGCCTCTTCCGACCTTGGTTTTAAACGACATTGATGACCAATTGTTTACCTTAAGTGAAATGAAGGAAGCAGATGCTATTTTGAAAGAAATCTATAAAAAAGCAGGGGCTGAGAATCATTATAAGTGCTCCTTTTACCCTGGGCCACATAAATTTGACGCAAAAATGCAAGCCGAAGCATTTGATTGGTTTGATAAATGGCTCAAAAGCTAAATGTACTTTTTACTATAAATTTCTATGAAGTTTAGAAATCTATTTACAAAAAAATAGCATGAAAATATTTACTTCTACTTCAAAAATCATTGGCCTACTATTTCTATTGAACTCATGCTCAAATAGTTATTACACAAAAGACGATTTTTATAGAATCAAAAAAATTGACACCCATGTGCATCTCAATTCGGAAAACATTGCTTTAGCTGAGCAGGCCATTGCTGATAATTTCGCTTTGCTAGCAGTGAATGTGGATGTGCCCAGTTATCCGCCTTTAGACAAACAATTTGACTACAGCAATATCCAAAAAAAGCAATTCCCGACCAAAATCGAGAATCTGACTGCCTTCACTTTAGAAAATTGGAATTCACCAAATTGGGCCAAAGAAACGATTTCAAAACTAAAAACTGATTTTGCCAAGGGTGCTTTAGGCATTAAAATTTGGAAAAATATTGGGATGACTTACAAAGATTCTGTCGATCATTTTATCATGATTGATAATCCGAAATTTGATTCGGTGATTGAATACATTATCCAAAATGATAAAACTGTAATGGGACATTTGGGTGAACCCAAAAATTGTTGGCTACCCGTTGAAAAAATGACGGTAAACAACGATAAAAATTATTTTAAGAACCACCCTGAATACCATATGTTTTTGCACCCCGATTACCCAAGCTACGAAACTCAAATAAAAGCGAGAGACAATTTCGTTGAGCGCCATCCCAATATGCGTTTTGTGGGAGCACATTTGG